>NZ_JADMJX010000077.1 GCF_018780185.1 Rhizobacter sp. | reverse complement strand
CCCAGGTGATCAGCGGGCCGGCATCGCCGGGCCAGCAGGTCTGGATCGGGAAGCGACCCAGATCGACCTCCTCGCCGACCCACTGCTGCTCGCGGCAAGGACCATCACGCCGACGCACCGGCTTCATGTCCCACAGCGCCTTGGCCATCTGCACCAGGCGGCCGGCATCTTTCAGGCCCTGCGGCGGTTCGGGCTCCTTCAGACGCGCCAGCAGCGACCCGATCTCGCGCAACTCCGACACCTCGTCGGCACCCATGCCCAGCGCCACGCGGCGCGGCGTGCCGAACAGGTTGGCTAGCACCGGCACCTGGTGGCCGGCCGGTCGCTCGAACCACAAGGCCGGCCCTTCGGCACGCAACACGCGGTCGGCCAGGGCCGTCATCTCCAGCGCCGGCGAGACCGGTTCGGCCACCCGGCGCAGTTCGCCCATACGTTCGAGTTGAGCGGCAAAGTCTCGGAGATCGCGGTATTTCATGGCGAAATTTTACTAAAAAACCGATTTGTTATACTTGACCGGTTATTACAAGCCTTCCTAGAATCCTGAAAGCCTGAAGAAATCAGGGTAAACCCGCGCACAGCCAACTGGGATGGTCTGGGCGACTGAGAGCCTCCATCCGCACCTGCCAGCATCGCGCCGCGCGACTGGCCCGGCCCGCGGTTCATTATCGGCCCCGTGATTCGGCCGGCATCGCTTGTACCGATGCCGGAGCTTGACGGTGCCAATGTAGTAAAGGACTGACATGACAGCCATGCACAAGTTGCGCGCTGCCGGCAGTGCCTGTGTCGAATCCACGCGGGTGTTCCTGCGTGATGTGGGCGCAGGCTTGCTGGAAGTAAGCCACAACTCGCTGGCCCTGTTGGGGTTGGTGGTAGTCGGTGCGGTGCTGTTCGCCGGCGGCCGCGAAGAGGTACGCACCCTGGCAGAACGGCACGCGCTCGATTGGCTGCAAGCCCGCCAGGAAGCCCGCGAGCCCGATCTGCGCGACAGCCTGCCTGAGCCGGAACCCGGCGCGGTGGCCCGCGCCACGGCGGCCGATCCCAAGGATCTGCCGCGCCAGCAGGCGGCGGTGGCGCAATGGCTGTCGCGCCGCTACAAGGTGGCGCCCGAGCCGGTGAGCCGGCTGGTGCAGGAAGCCTGGGCGGTGGGCCACCGCATGGCGCTGGACCCGACGCTGATCCTGGCGATCATGGCCGTCGAGTCGAGTTTCAATCCGTTTGCGCAAAGCGCTGTCGGCGCACAGGGCCTGATGCAGGTGATGACGCGCGTTCACAACGACAAGTACGAGGCCTTCGGCGGCACACGGGCGGCGTTCGACCCGGTGTCCAACCTGCGCGTCGGCGTGCAGGTTCTCAAGGAATGCATTGCCCGCGCCGGCAGCTTGGAGGCCGGCCTGCGGTCTTACGTCGGCGCCGGCAGTTCAGGCGAAGATGGCGGCTACGTCGGCAAGGTGTTGAATGAGCAAAACCATCTGCGGCAGGTGGCCGATGGCCGCAGCCTGGCGGTGAACGTGCCCAACGTGGCCTCACCGGCCAGCCCGCCCGTGGTGAGCCTGCCCGCCCAGGTGCTGCCGGTGCCCACCGCGGCCAGTGCGCCGGTGGCGACGGAACAGGTTGCAATGCTGCGCTGACCTGGGTGGTAGCGGCCCGAGGCCCCCTGCACCCAAGGCGGCCTCCGATACAATCAAACCTGTTGCGCGACTGGCGATAGGGTCGACTGACCCGAGGTGGACTACCACCGTGGAGCGCAACCCGGCCCTGTGCAAGGGTGGCAGCAGCGCCACCGCCGGAACAGCCGTTCGCCTGGGCAGCCCGCTGGTGCGTGTCGAGACCGCTCGGCAGGCTCGCGCGCCCGGGCCTCAACCCCAACAGGACTGCCCCATGTTCGACCGCACCCAATCCACCTTGTCCCTCACCGATCCCGAGTTGTGGGCCACCATCCAGCACGAAAACACCCGCCAGGAAGAACACATCGAGTTGATCGCCAGCGAGAACTACGCCTCGCCTGCGGTGATGGAAGCCCAGGGCTCGCAACTGACCAACAAGTACGCCGAAGGCTACCCCGGCAAGCGCTACTACGGCGGCTGTGAATACGTCGATGTGGTCGAGCAACTGGCCATCGACCGCTTGAAGAGCCTGTTTGGCGCCGAGAACGCCAACGTGCAGCCCAATTCGGGCTCGCAAGCCAACCAGGCGGTGTTCTTCGGCCTGCTGCAACCCGGCGACACCATCATGGGCATGAGCCTGGCCGAAGGCGGTCACCTGACCCACGGCATGCCACTGAATATGAGCGGCAAGTGGTTCAAGGTGGTGAGCTACGGGCTCGACGCCAACGAAGCCATCGACTACGACGCGATGGAGCGCCTGGCGCACGAACACAAACCCAAGCTGATCATCGCCGGCGCGTCGGCGTACTCGCTGCGTATCGACTTCGAGCGCTTCGCCAAGGTGGCCAAGGCCGTCGGTGCGTATTTCATGGTCGACATGGCGCACTACGCCGGCCTGATCGCCGCGGGCGTCTACCCCA
>NZ_JADMJX010000103.1:18308-19979 GCF_018780185.1 Rhizobacter sp. | reverse complement strand
CGGCATCCCGGTGCAGCGCGGCCCCGAAGAGCTGAAGGACCTGCCGCGTTTCTTCAACCGCGCCGCGCAGCCGATGGACCTGAGCGAGTACGAGGTCGCCATCTTTGCCGAGATCGTCGACGCGCCGCGCCTGTCGGTCGAGGCCATCGTCGAGCGTGCACGGCAATTGCGCGCCGACGGCGCCGACGTGATCGACCTCGGCAGCCTGCCGGCGACGCGTTTCGATCACCTGGCCGAGAGTGTCAAGGCGCTGAAGACCGAAGGCTTCTTGGTCAGCGTCGACTCGAACGATGCGCACGAGTTGCTGCGCGGCGGGCAGGCCGGCGCCGACTACCTGCTCAGCCTCACGCTCGATACGCTGTGGGTCGCGGGCGAAGTGGCTTCGGTGCCGGTGCTGATCCCGCGCACGCCGACCGACGAGGCCTCGCTGTACGAGGCGGTGGAGCAGATGCAGGCGTGGGGCAAGCCCTTCTTCGCCGATTCCATCCTCGACCCGATCCCGTTCGGGCTGACGGCGTCGATCGTGCGCTACCACCGGCTGCGCGAGCGCTTCCCCGAGGCGCCGATCATGATGGGCATCGGCAACCTGACCGAGCTGACCGAGGCCGACACCAGCGGCATCAACGCCGTGCTGTTCGGCATCGCCGCCGAGCTGAACGTGGCCGCGGTGCTGACCACGCAGGTCAGCCAGCATGCGAGGCGCGCCGTGCGCGAGGCCGACTGGGCGCGCCGCATCATGCACGCCGCGGCCAGCCACGGCAGCTTGCCCAAGGGCATCAACGATGCGCTGATGACGGTGCACGCCAAGAACCCGTTTCCCGACACGCCGCAAGAGATTGCCGACACCGCGGCGCTGGTGCGTGACCCCAACTTCCGCGTGCAGGTCTCGCCGCTCGGCCTGCACGTCTACAACCGCGACGGCCTGCGCCTGGGGCAGGGCGCCTTCGAACTGTGGCCGCAGCTCAAGCTGGAGCACGACGCGGCGCACGCCTTCTACATGGGCGTGGAGCTGGCGCACGCCGAGATCGCGTGGAAGCTCGGCAAGCGCTATGTGCAAGACCAGCCGCTGGATTGGGGCGTCGCGGTCGAGACCCGCACGCAAGACCTGAACAGCTGGGGTGCGCCAGGATCGACGATGACCACCGGCAACGCCAGGAACCCAAACAAATGAACGACGTGATCTACGAAACCGTGGTGACCACCGTCTCTCCCGAAGGCGTACCCCACGTGGCGCCCATGGGCGTGCGCTACCAGGGCGCGCAGGTGGTGCTGATGCCCTTCAAGCCCTCGGCCACGCACGACAACATCGCCGCGACCGGCCATGCCGTGCTCAACCTGCTGACCGACACGCGCGTGTTCGCCGGCTGCGTCACCGGCCGCAAGCAGTGGCCGCTGGTCGCGGCCGAGAAGATCCCCGGCCAGCGGCTGGCCCATGCGCTGAGCCATGTCGAGCTGAAACTGGCCGAGCGGCGCGACGACGCGCAGCGCCCCATCTTGCTGATGGCGCGTGTGCACGAGGTGACGCATGCCCCGTTCATCGGCTTCAACCGCGCGCAGGCGGCGGTGATCGAAGGCGCGGTGCTGGTCAGCCGCCTGCACATGCTGCCGCCGGAGAAGGTCGACACCGAGATGGGTTACCTCCAGATCGCCATCGACAAGACCGCCAGCGCC
>NZ_JADMJX010000103.1:2691-18208 GCF_018780185.1 Rhizobacter sp. | reverse complement strand
TGGTAGAGCAGGGTACGCATCGCCTCCAACTCGTCCTTGTGCAGGATCTCGATCGGGAAGGCCGCCCCCTCGGCCAGCGAGGCGAAGCGCTTGTCGACGATGCCGTCTTCGCTCAGCTGCGCCAGCGTGGCACGCGGCTCGATGTGGCACGACTTCACCATCACCAGCCGCTCGGCATTCAGACGCCGCGCGAGGTCGAGCGCCAGGCTGTCGGAGGTGACGTCCCAGTTGGTCTGCGCATCGGCCTGCTCGCGCTGCAGCTCGAAGGGCAGCCACAGCGCGGTCTGGCCCTTGTGCAGCACGCGGCGGATGTCGCTGCGGCTGCTCGCCAGCTGCAACGCCGGGTTCATCGCATTGAGCTGGTAGGCCGTCTGCGCCATCGCCAGCACCGCCATGTTGTGCGCGGCCAGGTCGTTGAACTGCCAGTGCGATTGAACCCGCCGCACCTCGTCGGCGAAGCTGCCGCCGCCCCCCACCAGCGTCACCCGCCCGCCACCGAGCTGGGCCAGCAGCTCCAGCCACTGCGGCAGCACCGGGTCGCCACACAGGCTGCCGCCCAACTTGACGACCCACATCAGCGCAACTCCATGTCGAGCAGCATGGCGACGGCCACACTGGGCGCGCACACCTGGGCCCAGGTGGATGTGTCTGGCGCAGCATGGGGCGAGAGACGGGCGAGGTCGATGCCATAGGAGCGGCTGGTGCGCGCCTTGCCGTTGGCGTGGGTCAGCAGGTCGTTCACCAGGAAGTCGCCGCAACCGGCGCTCACGACGACGGCGTCGGCAGGCAACGCGTGCATCGCCATCACGCGCCGCAATTGCCGGCTCAGCTCGGCCACCTGCGCCGCGCGCCAGCTGTGCGCGAAGACCAGCCAATCGGCGTCGCTTGCATCGCGGGCGTCCAGGCCGATCATGCGGGCCAGGCGCTTGCGCGTGGCCGGCAGGTCCTTGGGTGCGTTGTCGGCGCTGGGGTAGAGGTCGTGCGCCGGGTTCAGCTCACCGGTCAGGCGGTACACGTCGGCCACGGTGGCGAAGTACTCGTTCATCACGTTGAGCGGCTGGCCCCGCCACGGGATCTGCTGTGCCAGCGCGCACAGCGGCGTGCGCACCACGCCCTGGTAGACGAGCTCGCCGGTGGCCAGGCGCTGCACGTCGCTGCGTGCCTGCGTGAGCACGCGGCCGGCCTTGAACGCGATGATGTCGGTGGTGGTGCTGCCGATGTCGACCAGCACGCCCTCTCTTTGCGTACCACCCAACTCGCGCGCTGCATGCAGGGCGGTGGCGAGCCAGTTGGCCGAGGCGATGTGTTCCCACAGTTCGGCCACTCGATCGCGGCTGCACCAGCGGGCATCGCCGGCGAAGAACTGCACCGGTGAAGACGGCGCCAGCGTCTCGCACAGCAGCGAGGCAATGCGCTGCACGCCTTCTTCACGGTGCTCGAACAGATCGACCATCTCGCCCGTCATCGTCACCGCGTGCCGCGCTTGCGCTGCCGCGGGCCAGCGTTCACGGGCAGATTGCAGCGCGCGCTCCAGGTGGTCGGTGCCTTGCCACAGCGGGCAGGCCCACTGCGCGACGTCGACCACACGGCCTTGTTGCAGCAGGCAGGCCTTGACGTGCGCGCCGCCAATGTCCCAGCCGATCACGGTGTGCTCAGCCATGGCGGGGCTCCGTCGCGCGCTCTTTCGAATGATCGGCCAGCAGCTCGGCCGCCAGGTTGCGCTTGAGCGCCGCCGACAGGCCCACATAGGCGCAGGTGACCCGTGGGTTGACCTCGATCACCACCGGCCCGCAACGCGGGTGCCACACGATGTCGATGCCGACGAAGCCGCGCAGGCCGGGAATGCTGTTGGCCACCTGGCTGACCAGCGCAGACAGCGTGCGGCCCTGGTGGCTGTGGAGCGCGATCGCGTTCACGTCGACGCCCTCGAACGACAGCGCACCTTGCTCATCGATGGCAATGCGCTGGCGGTTGACGCTCAGCATCTCGGTGCCTCGCGCCTTGCACAGCATCGACACGCTGAGCGCATCGCCGTCGACCCAGGGCTCGATGGTCATCGGGCTGCCGGGCTGGGAGCGACGATCCCAATCGCTCAGGGCGTCGTCTTGCGAGCGGTGCACGCGGGTCGCGACAGCTCCCGCGCCGTCGTCGGGCTTCACCACCCAGCGCTGCACCTCGGGCACATGCGCGAAGGCGAGTGGCGTGGCCACGCCGTGCTCGGCCAGGCGCTGCAGCGTGGCGCGCTTGCCCGAGGCCACGGCAATGGCCGCTGCCGTACAGCCCAGCCAACGCGCGGGGTCGACCACCTGCTGCATCTGAGCCAGCAGGCCGCCGGTCTCGGGGGCGACGACCCAGGCCACGTCATGCAAGGCCGCTTGCCGCGCCACGAAGTCGAAGGCCGATTCGCCGACACGTGGGCGCACCGGCTCGGCATTGCCCGGCACGCGCGGCGCCCGCGGGCTGGCCGCGACCGAGAGCTGGACGCCTTCGACCTGCAACAGGTCGTGCGCCAGCGCGTCGCGCATCGACAGGCCCAGCGGCAGCAACTCGGCGGCAGCCGCCTCGTCGTCGACCGTGGCATCGTGGGCGGACGGGATCAGCCCGCCTCCACTGAGATACTCGTAAACGAAAACATGTTTCATCGGTGCTTCCTGTCCGTCCCACATGAATGTCATTCCCGTCATCGACCTGCTGCATGGCCAGGTGGTACGCGCCGTCCGGGGTGACCGGCAGCACTACCGGCCGATCGCGTCGGCGTTGTGCGCGAGCAGCGACCCGCTGAGCGTCGCGCGCACCCTGTGCGAGTACTGCGCGGCGCGGCAGCTGTATGTCGCCGACCTCGATGCCCTGCAGGGCGGGGTGGGCCACGTCGCCGTTGTGCGGCAACTGCTCGAAGCCTTGCCGGGCATCGAGTTGTGGCTGGACGCCGGCTTTGCCGACGTGTCGCAGGCCCAGGCCCTGTGTGCAGGGCTGGGGCCGATGGCAGAGCGCCTGGTGCCGGTCTTCGGCAGCGAATCGCTGCGGTCGCGTGCGGCACTCGAGGCTTGTTTCACATCGGAAGTCAGGCGACAGGGCAGCGGCATCCTGTCGCTCGACCGCCGCAACGGCGAGCGTCTGGACGCTGCCGGCTGCTGGGAGTCGCCGGCGCTGTGGCCGGCACGCGTCATCGTGATGACGCTGGAACGCGTGGGTGCCGGCACCGGGCCCGACCTGGCGACGCTGCGCGGGGTGGCCGCACTGTCACCACGGGCCCAGCTCATCGGTGCCGGCGGCATCGACAGCGAGGCCGATCTGGCCCTGGCCCGCGAGGCCGGTGCGTCCGCCTGGCTCGTGGCCAGCGCCTTGCACGACCTGAAGCTGGCCCGTCGGTCGGTTTGAGAGGGCATGCGAAGAGCTGCTGCAGATGAAGCAGATGCGTTCATGACCGGATAGCGCATCACGTTTCGTGCCAGCCGATGCCGCGCCTGCAACCCTTCCAGGCCGCCAGAAACGCAACACTGTGTCTCGGTTCCGGCCGGTGCAGCGGCTGAAAATCGCTGTTGCCCGGGGTTCTCTCGTGGCACATCGCTTGCGTGAAAGCAGGCACATGACCGAAACCCCCGTGATCCCGCGCGCTGGCGCCACGCGCTGGACCTGCCCGTTCTGCCTGCTGCTTTGCGACACCTCGACCGTGCAGGTCGACGCCTCGGGTGCCTTGACTCTGTCGGGCGCCGGTTGCGCCTGCGCAAGCCGGGCGCTGGCCCGCTTCTCGGCCCGGCCCGCCACGGCCTCGCCGCAGGTGGAGGGGGAGGATTGCTCCCTCGACCAGGCCGTGGCGGCGGCGACCCGGCTTCTCGCGGCCAGCCAGCAGCCGCTGTTCGGCGGCCTGGGCACCGACGTGGCGGGCGCTCGCGCGCTGTACCGCCTGGCCTGCCGGACCGGGGCGATCTGCGATGCCGCAGACGGTGCGGCGCTGATGCACGGGCTGCGCGCGATGCAAGACCGCGGCAGCTTTTTCACCACCCTGGCGGAGGTGCGAACGCGCGCCGACCTGATCCTCTGCCTGGGTGGCGTGCCGACCGAGCAGGCGCCCGACTTCTTCGAGCGCTGCGGCGTGGGTGAAAGCCTGGTCGCGAAACGGCACGTGGTCGTGCTCGGTGGCGGCGCAAGCGACGAGGCCGTGCTCGCTCAGCTGCGAACGCGGCCCGGGGTCACGGTCGAATCGATTCCCTTGCAGGGTGACCTGTTCACGACGATCGCCACGCTGTCCGCGCTGGTGGCCGGGCGCGCCGTGCGCGAGGCGGCTGCCGGGTTGAAGTCGCTCGTCACCCGACTCCAGCAAGCCCGCTATGCGGTGATCGTCGGCGAAACACGCCGGCTGCCGAGCCAGGGCGCCCTGATCGTCGAAGGCATCCACCGCACCGTCGGCACGCTCAACCAGACGACCCGCGCCGCGGCCATGTGGCTGGGCGGCGGCAACGGTGCCGGCACGGTGAACCAGGTCTTCACGTGGCTGTCGGGTCTGCCGCTGCGCTCGCGCGCAGGGCCGCTGGGCCTGGAGCACGAGCCGCTGTGCTTCGATGCGCGGCGCCTGCTGTCCGCGCAGGGGGTCGACAGCGTGCTGTGGGTGTCGAGCTTCGACCCGGATGTGGCGCCGCCGCCAACGACAGTGCCCACCGTCGTGCTGGGCCATCCCGACCTGGCTGGTGCCAAGGCCGCGGTGTTCATCCCGGTGTCCACGCCGGGCATCGGTTCGCCGGGGCACCTGTTCCGCGCGGATGGCTCGGTGATGCTGCCCCTGTTCGCGGTCTACGACGACACCTTGCCGACGCTGGCCAGCGTGCTCGACCGCATCACGAAGGCGCTGGCATGAGCAGCCTGCGCCTGCGCGGGGGGCGTGTCATCGACCCCACGAACAGCAGCACGGCGGAGCTGCGCGACATCGGCGTGCGCGACGGCCGCATCGTGGCCCTGGCACCGCACGAGGCCGTCGACGACGAGGTCGATGCCAGCGGCTGCATCGTGATGGCCGGCGGCATCGACATGCACACCCACATCGGCGGCGGCAAGGTCAACCTGTCGCGCCTGCTGCTGCCCGAGATGCAGCGTCGCGGCGCCGAGCCTTTCGCACTGCCCGACAACCCGCTGGAGCTGGCCTCCTGCGGTGGCTGCACGCCGGGCACGTTGGCCACCGGTTACCGCTACGTCGAGATGGGCTACACGGCGGCCTTCGAGCCCGCCATGATGCCGTCGAACGCACGGCACACGCACATGGAGATGGGTGACACGCCCATCCTCGACCACGGCGCCTACGTGATGCTGGGCAACGACGAGCTCTTCCTGCAGATGCTCGCCGAGCGCCAGGACTTCGAGCGCATCCGCGACTACATGGCCTGGACCCTCCACGCCAGCAAGGCGCTGGGTGTGAAGGTGGTCAACCCGGCCGGCATCTCGGCCTTCAAGTTCAACCAGCGCAAGCTCGACGTCGACGAGCGCCACGTGCACTGGCAGGTCACGCCGCGCCAGGTGGTGCACACGCTGGCGCGTGCGCTGCGCGAGCTCGGTGTGCCGCACCCGCTGCACATCCATGGCAGCAACCTGGGCGTGGCCGGCAACATCCAGTCCACCCTCGACACCATCGCCGCGCTCGAGGGCCTGCCGGCGCACCTGACGCACGTGCAGTTCCATGCCTACGGCACCGAGGGGGCGAAGAAGTTTTCGTCGGCTGCGCGACAGCTGGCGGAGGCGGTCAACGCCAACCCCAACATCAGCATCGACGTCGGCCAGATCATGTTCGGCCAGACCGTCACCGCTTCGGGCGACAGCATGCGCCAGCACGCGCAATCGGGCCTGGCGAGCCCGCGCAAGTGGATCGGCGCCGACATCGAGTGTGACGCGGGCTGCGGCATCGTGCCTTTTCGCTACCGCGAGCAGAGCTATGTCAACGCGCTGCAGTGGGCCATCGGGCTGGAGATCTTCCTGCTCGTGCAAGACCCGTGGCGCGTCGCGCTGACCACCGACCACCCGAACGGCGGGCCCTTCACCAGCTACCCGCACCTGATCCGCCTGCTGATGGACCGGAGCTTTCGCAATGAGCAGCTGGCCAAGATCCACCCCGACGTGGCGGCGCACAGCGCGCTCGGATCGATCTCGCGCGAACTCAGCCTGCACGAGATCGCCATCATGACGCGCGCCGGGCCGGCAAGGCTGCTGGGCCTGAAAGACCGTGGCCACCTGGGCGCGGGTGCGGCGGCCGACATCGCGGTGTACCGTGAGAACGCCGACCGCGAGGCCATGTTCAGCACCCCCGAGCACGTCTACAAGGACGGCACGCTGGTGGCGCGCGCCGGCCGCATCACCGCGGTGACCACGGGCGGCACGCACTTCGTCGAGCCCGAGTACGACCGTGGCATCGAGAGCTATCTGCGCAAGCACCTGGCGTCGCACGGCTCGGTGAGTTTCGACAACGTGGCGATCACGCACGACGAGTTGTGCAGTTGCTGCAATGGGGGGCGCTTGCTGCCGGCCGCTTGTTTCGAGAACACGCCATGACCGAGAACGGCGTGCTCATCGACGACAGTTTTGCCGAAGCCTTCCCGATGAAGGCCACGCGGCTCGTGATCACGGCGCACAACCTGACCTGGGCGCTGAACGCCGCGGTGTCGGCCACCGGCTTCGCGACCTCGGTGATCGCCTGCGGCTGCGAGGCGGGCATCGAGCGTGAACTGAGCGCCGACGAAACGCCCGATGGCCGCCCCGGCGTGAGCGTGCTGATCTTCTCGATGTCGGGCAAGGAGCTGGCCAAGCAGGTCGAGCGGCGCGTCGGCCAATGTGTTCTCACGTGCCCCACGACGGCGGTGTTCGCCGGCATCGCTGAGGGCGAGGCCATCGCGCTCGGCAAGAACCTGCGCTTCTTCGGCGATGGCTGGCAGATCTCGAAGGTGATCGACGGCGTGCGCTACTGGCGCATCCCGGTGATGGACGGCGAGTTCGTCGCGCAGGAGACGACGGCGGTGGTCAAGTGCGTGGGCGGCGGCAACCTGCTGCTGCTGTGCCGCGACACCGATTCGGCACTCGCGGTGGCCGAGGCGGCCGTTGCGGCGATGAAGGCGCTGCCGAATGTGATCATGCCGTTCCCCGGGGGCGTGGTGCGCTCGGGCTCCAAGGTCGGCAGCAAGTACGCCTCGCTTGGCGCGTCGACCAACGACGCCTTCTGCCCGAGCCTCTATGGGCTGGTCGCCAAGAGCGAGATCACGCCGCAGACGCGCTGCGTGATGGAGATCGTGATCGACGGCCTCACCGAAGCCGATGTGGGCGCCGCCATGCGCGCGGGCATGCAGGCCGGCATCGCGCTCGGCGCGGCAAGAGGCTTGCTGCGCATCTCGGCGGGCAACTACGGCGGCAAGCTCGGGCCTTACCACTTCCACCTGCGCAAGCTGCTGGGGGCAGCGTCATGAGCGGCTGGCGTTTGACATTGCGGCAGGCGCCTGCGGTGCGTGTGGACCTGCGCGGCGTGCTGCCCGCGGCCTTGGCCGGCCTGTCGGCGGCGCAGGTCGGGCAGGTGAGGGTGGGGCATGGCAAGGCGCTGGTGCCGCTGGCCGAATTCTTCGCCATCCAGCCCGACGGGAACGACGACGCGCTGGCGTTCGAAGGCGACCTGGCGCGCTTCGACCGGCTGGGTTGGCAGATGGCTGGCGGGCGCATCACCGCCGACGGCCCGGCCGGCGACTACGCCGGCGGCTGCATGAGCGGCGGCGAGCTGCACGTGAAGGGTTCAGTAGGCCTGCTCGCCGCCTGCGAGATGGCCGGTGGGCAGCTCACCATCGATGGCGACGCGGGCGACTTCGCTGCCAGCACCTTGCCCGGCAGCATGGACGGCATGCGTGGCGGCACGCTCATCGTCAAGGGAGACGTTGGCGAGCGCTTCGGCGACCGCATGCGGCGAGGTACCGCGCTGGTGTTCGGCAACGCGGGCGACTTTCTCGCCTCGCGCATGGTGGCCGGCACCATCGGCATCGGCGGGCAGGCCGGCGTGCACGTGGGCTACGGCATGCGGCGTGGCAGCGTGGTGTTCACGGCTGCGGCACCAAGCATCGCGGCGACTTTCGTGCCGGCGCTGGTCGAGGCCGCGGTGTTTTGGCAACTGCTGGCGCGTGACCTGGCGTGCCATGGTGGGCCGTTCGCGGGCCTGCCGTCGCGCCGCACCGAGCGCCACCTGGGCGACCTGGCCGCAGATGGACGGGGCGAGCTCATCGTGGCGCGCTGAACCTTTCTTCTTTCTTTCAACCCCCGAGACACACCATGAGCAAGACCTACCTCTTCCACGCCGGCGAGGCCACCGTGTTCGCCCGCGAAGGCCAGTTCACCGACGCGATGCCCGAGATCCTGATCGGCCGCACCGATGGCCCGGTCGGCCAGGCCTTTGCCAACATGATGGCGCAGAGCAAGGGCCACACCGCGATGTTCGCGATCCGCGCCTGCAACCAACTGGTGCGGCCGGCGACCATCATCGTGCCCAAGGTCACGCTGAAAGACTTTGCCAACATCGACCTCTACGGCGGCGTGGTGCAGAGCGCGACGGCCGATGCGGTGGTCGATTGCCTGATCGACGGCACCATCCCGAAGGACATCGCCCACGAGCTGTGCATCATCAGCCTGGTGTGGATCGACCCGCGCTGCGCGAAAGACCCGAACCTCGACAAGAAGGACATGTACCGCACGAACCACGAGGCGACGAAACTCGCGATCAAGCGCGCGTTGAACAACGAACCGAGCGTCGATGAGTTGATCGCCAACCGACACAAGATCAAGCACGACATGGACGACTGGAGCTGATCCGTCGATGAACGAGGTCTACGCACTGCTCGACGACTGCCACGCAACACGTGGCAATCCGCTCAGCCGGCTGTACACCGGCTTCGAGCGAGAGCACCACTGCGTCGACCCGTTGACGCTCAATGCGACATGGGCCGAGGTCGATGCCGATCTGCGCGCCGGCCTGCATGCGGTGCTGCTGGCCGACTACGAGTGGGGCGCCAAGCTGATGAAGGCGGGGCATGCGGGTCTCGGCCCCAGGGATGCGTCGTCGCTGCGGGTGCTGATGTTCCGCGAACTCGCGCGCTTGTCGAACGATGAGGTGGATGCCTGGCTCGCCGCTCGCGGCAGTGAGACGGCCTGCGGCGTGATGAACCTGAAGCCCAGCGTTGACCGGCCTGGCTTCACCCGCGCGATCGATCGCATCCACGAAGCCATTCGCGCCGGCGAGACCTACCAGGTCAACTACACCTACCGCCTGCACGGCGAGGCCTTTGGCTCGCCGGTCGACCTGTACCGTCGGCTGCGTTCGCGCCAGCCGGTGGCCTACGGTGCGCTGATCGCGCTGCCGGGCGAGGAAGCAACGCATGTGCTGTCGCGCTCCCCCGAGCTCTTCTTGCGCCACGAAGCCGGCCAGCTCACCGCGCGGCCGATGAAGGGCACGGCACCACGCATCGCCGCGCCCGAGAGTGACAGCGAGACCGCGCGCCTGCTCTCGCTCGACATCAAGAACCGCGCCGAGAACCTGATGATCGTCGACCTGCTGCGCAACGACCTCGGCCGCGTGGCGCAGACGGGCTCGGTGAAGGTGCCGGCGCTGTTCGCGATCGAGCCCTATGCGACGCTGTTCCAGATGACCTCGACGGTCAACGCCCGTGTGAAACCCGAGGTCGGCTTTGGCGAGCTGCTGCGCGCGGTCTTCCCTTGCGGCTCGATCACCGGCGCGCCCAAGCACCACACGATGGAGCTGATCGCGGGGCTGGAGACCACGCCGCGTGGCCTGTACTGCGGTGCCATCGGCTGGGTCGACGCCCCCCGCGAGCACGAGCGCATCGGCGACTTCTGCCTCAGCGTGGCCATCCGCACGCTCACGCTCGGGGCTGTGGAGGGCGGGCTGCGGCCGGCGCGACTGGGCATCGGTGCCGGCATCGTGCTCGACAGCCGCGCCGACGACGAGTTCGAAGAGTGCCTGCTGAAGGCTCGATTCCTC
This sequence comes from Rhizobacter sp., assembly GCF_018780185.1. Lineage (GTDB taxonomy): Bacteria > Pseudomonadota > Gammaproteobacteria > Burkholderiales > Burkholderiaceae_C > Rhizobacter. The sequence goes on along the minus strand of NZ_JADMJX010000103.1, from coordinate 8,205 downwards.
ACCGGGCTCGACCCCGGCTTTCAACTCTTCGAGACCCTGTGGGCGCGTCGCGGCGAAGCGCGCCATCTCGACCGTCATCTGGCGCGCCTGGAACGCAGCGCGCGCGCGCTGGGCTTCGCCTTCGACCCCGATGAGGCGCGGGCCGTGGTGGACGCCACCCTGGCATCGCTCCCGGCGGGGGCGCCATCGCGCCTGCGCGTCGCGCTGTCGCATGGCGGCGAGCTCGCCGTCACCCACGCCCCGCTGGCCCCGCTGCCGCGGGGTGAGGTGGGCCTGCTGATCGCCCCCGAACGCCTGCCCGATCACAACCCGCTGGCCGCGCACAAGACCACGCTGCGCCAGCTCTACGACGCCGGCGTGCAGGCCGCCGAGCGCGCCGGCGCTTTCGACAGCCTGTTCTTCACCGCCGACGGCCGGCTGGTGGAGGGCGGGCGCAGCTCGGTCTTCTTGCAGCTCGATGGCCGCTGGTGCACGCCACCGCTGAGCGATGGCGCCTTGCCCGGAGTGATGCGCGCGCAACTGCTCGCCGACCCGGGCTGGCGCACCGCCGAGCGCAGCCTGGGCCTGGCCGACCTGCAGCGCGCCCAGGCCATCGTGGTGTGCAACTCGCTGCGCGGTGTGTTGCCCGCGCACCTGGCCGCTCACGCGCTGGCCTCTGCGTGAGCCCTCCATGAACCTGGCGCTCTTCGATCTGGATCACACGTTGATCCCCTTCGACAGCGGCATGGCCTGGACGCGCTTCCTGGTGGCGCGCGACGTCTTGCCACCAGAAGCGCCCGAGACCTACCTCGCCTACTGCCACGAGTACGTGGCAGGCACGCTCGATATCCACGCCATGCACCGCGTCACCGTGGCCCCGTTGTCGGTGCATCCGCGCGGGCAGATCGACGCCTGGGGCCGCGAGTTCGAGGCCGAGATGGCGGGGCAGGTGCCGCGCAGCATGCAGGCTCTGGTGGCGCGCCATCGTGAGGCAGGCGACCTGTGCGCCATCGTGACGGCCACCACGCGCTTCATCGCCGAGCCGTTTGCGCGCCTCTTCGGCATCACGCAGGTGGTGGCCACCGAAGCCGAGGTGAAGGGCGACTACCTCACCGGCGAGATTGCCGGCGAGCCGTGCTACCGCGAACACAAGCTGACCCACGTGCAGGGCTGGCTGGCGCGCGAGACGCCGTCGCGAACAGGTGGCTTGCAGGCCTTCGAGAAAAGTTGGTTCTATTCCGATTCAAGGAGTGATCTGCCGCTGCTGCGCGCCGTGTCGCACCCGGTGGCCGTGCGGCCCGACCCGAGCCTGCGCGAGCACGCGCTGCAGGCGGGCTGGCCGGTGATCGACCCAGCGCCCTGACATTCGCCCGGTGATCAGAAGGAGACAAGAGCATGGAATGGATTCGCCAAGTCAGCCTCGTCAGGCGCGTGACGATCGGCTTCGTCGTGATGGGGACGATCGTGGTCGTGATGGGCGCTGCGGCCGCCTGGTGCTTGAAGCAACTCGCGGTCGCAGCCCCGTGGGCCGATGCGGCCGCATGGTGGTTCGGTGCGGCTGCCGTGGCCGGGGGTGCACTGGCGCTGCTCGCCGGCTGGCTGATTCGCGGCAGCATCAAGGAGTCGGTCGAGTCGACGGTGCAATGCGTGGTCCGCATTGCAGGTGGTGACCTCGAGACCAAGATCACCTCGTCGGGCAAGGACGAGATCTCGTGGCTGCGTGCCGAGCTCAACTCGATGCGCAAGAAGCTGCGCACCATGGTGCTCGACGTGCGCCAGACGGTGCAGAGCGTGAACACCGCCAGCGACGAGATCGCCAGCGGCAACGCCGACCTCTCGATGCGCACCGAGCGGCAGGCGAGCGCGCTGCAGCACACAGCGAGCTCGATGGCGCAGCTGGCCGCCATGGTGAGCAGCAATTCCGACAACACCCGGGAGGCGCGCAGCGTGGTCACGGTGTCGAGCGAGATCGCAGCGCGTGGTGCGCAGACCATGCAGGGCGTGATCGTGCGCATGGACGAGATCAACAGCAGCGCCGGCAAGATCGCCGAGATCATCGGCGTGATCGACGGCATCGCCTACCAGACCAACATCCTCGCGCTGAATGCGGCGGTCGAGGCGGCTCGTGCTGGCGAGCAGGGGCGCGGTTTTGCGGTGGTGGCCGAAGAGGTGCGCAGCCTGGCGCAGCGCAGCTCGACCGCGGCGCGCGAGATCAAGGCGCTGATCGGTGACTCGACCGAGAAGGTCACTGCCGGCTCGCGGCTGGTCAGCGATGCGGGCCGCACGATGAGCGAAATCGTCGACAGCGTGAGCCAGGTGGCCGGCCTGATCGCCAGCATCGCCGAGGCGAGCGAGTCTCAGGGCAGCGGCATTGGCCAGATGCACCAGGCGATCGCGCAGCTCGACACGATGACGCAGCAGAACGCTGCGTTGGTGGAGGAGCTGGCGGCATCGGCCCAGTCGCTCAAGGGGCAATCGGGCCGGCTCACCGAGGCAATGAGCTCGTTTCGTGTGGAGGGGTGATGACAGCCCCTCGCTCGATGAGTACATCGAGCGATCCCCCAGGGGGATCGGGCCGGCTTGGGGCGGCCCGGCGCTCGGCCCGCTAAGGCGCGGCGGGCAGCTTGATCTCGGTAGCGCGCAAAGAAGCCAGGCGCTTCTGGGTGCCCGGGTGGGTGGGCGAGTCCCGGCGTGCACCCAGGCGGATGAAGACGGAGAGCAGCTCGTGGCGCGAGATGCCCAGGCTTTCGAGCGTGCGGGCGGCAAAGGCATCGGCCTCGTACTCTTGCTGGTAGGCCAGGCCGGAGGCCTCGCGTCCCAGCAGGGCGGCGACGGCGTCTGTCTGCTGGGGTGTGACCATGCCGGGCACCCATTTCTGGTAGACCCCGCTCATCTGCGACCAATGGTCTTGCATCACGTGACCCAGCTCGTGCGCCAGCACGAAGAGGCGGTCTTCTTCGGGCCAGTCGCCCATGGACTCGTTGGCGACCACCACATGGCCGTGCAGTGTCTCGGCCAGGGTGTCGCCGCGGATCACGCGCAGCTCGACGCTGCGCGCCGGCCTCAGGGTGCGGATCAGGGTGTCGAAACTCGCACGCACCTTCGTGGCACGCGCGCTGTCTGCCGGGGCGGCCTGCAGCCTGTCCAGGCGCACTTGTTGGGAGCGTCCCAGCACCTCGACGATGTCTTCGCCGCGTGCAACGCCCGCTGACAGTGCGACCCAGATGAACAGTAGCCACCGCATGTGAAACTTTCCCCGCGAACCCGATCTTCAGGCCCTTGTCACCATTACGGCGCAACAATCGGGCCAGATACCAGGGTTTACCTTAGGGTACTCCTTCCAACCGGGCGGCGCCGTGCGGTACCGCACGACCTCAGGCCTGGATCAGGCCCCAGTGCAGCGCCACCAGGGTCAGCTCGGACTGGTTGCCTGCGCCGAGCTTCTGCTTCACGTGATAGAGGTGGGTGCCGACCGTGCTCGGCGACAGGTTCAGGTTGGTGGCGATCTGCGCCACGTTGAGGCCCCTGGCAAGCTGGATGAAGACCGAGAACTCGCGCTCGCTCAGGGTTTCGGCCGGGTTGGCATCGCCCTTCACCTGGGCCAGCGCCAGCACCTGCGCCGTCTGCGCGTCCACATAGGGCCGGTAGGCGGCGACGGCGGTCACGGCGGCGATCAGCGCGTCGGGGGCGCTGCGCTTGTTGAGGTAGCCCAAAGCGCCGGCCTGCATCACGCGGCGCGGGTGGGCCGTGTCTTCATGCGCCGACAGTGCCAGCACGCGGGCCTTGGCGTCTTGCGCCAGCAGGCGCCGCACGGCCTCAAGCCCGCCCATGCCGGGCATGGAGAGGTCCATCACCACCACGTCGGGTTTGACCTTCGGGTAGTCGATGCAGGCCTGTTCGCCGGTGTCGGCCTCGGCCACCACCTCGATCTGGGCGTCGGCCAGCAGCATGCGGAAACCCATGCGCACCAGCGCATGGTCGTCGACGAGCATCACACGGATCATTCGGTGGGGGCCTCGGGTTGTGGCGCGGGTTGTGGCGCCGGCAGGGGGAGGAACACGGTCAATTGCACACCACGCGGCGAGGCCGGCACCAGCTCGAAGCGGCCGCCCAGGCCCTGCACCCGCTCGGCCAGCCAGCGCAGGCCGTGGTGGCCTTTCTTGTCGGCCCAGTCGGCGCTCAGGCCCACGCCGTCATCGACGAGCTCGAGTGTCATGCCTTCGGCGCTGGCGCTCAGGCGCACGCCGATTCGCTGCGCCTGGCCGTGGCGCAGCGCGTTGGTGAGGCCCTCTTGTGCGGCCCGGTAGAGCGCGAGGGCGACCTCGCCGCCGAGCTGCCTGTCCAACAGATGGGCCATGTCGGCGTGCAGCTCGATCTGCACGCCGGGGTGGCTGCGGCGGGTGCGCTCGACCAGGTCGGCCAGCGCCTCGGCGAGGCCGAAGTTGTCGAGCACCAGCGGCGTGAGGCGCGGGATGATGCCGTGCATGGCGTCGTACAGGCGCGACGACTCCTCGGCGATGACGCGCGCCGCTGCTTCGGCCTGCGGGTCGAGCGTGCGCATGCGCTGGGCGATCGACAGCGCCATGCTGCGCATCGCCGTCACCGACTGGCCCAGCTCGTCGTGCAGCTCGCGGGCGATCAGGTGGCGCTCCTGTTCGATCTGGTGGTCGACCCAGCGCGTGAGCTCGCGGCTCTCGGAGAGCTGCAGCTCGGCGCGCACAGCACGACGTTCGGTCTCGATGTGATCTTGCAGCATGCTCACCATGCGGTTGAAGGCCTTGCCGATGGTGCCGGCCTCGGCGCCTGGCAAGGGCGGCAGGGTGACGTCGAAGCGGCCGCCTTCCAGCTGGTTGAGCGCACGCACGATCTGACCGAAGGGCCGCACCGTGCGCCCCACCAGCCAGTACACCAACACGTTGAGCACCACCAGCACGGCGATGGCGCCGAGCACCAGCATGATGGCTTCTTCCCAGGCGTCGAGCACGGCGCGCGAGGCGTTGGCCTGCACCGTCAGCTTGCCGTCGGGCAGGTCGAGCGATTGCACGGCCAGCGGCGGTGCCACCAGCGCATCGAACCAGTCGGGCGCATCGCGCCCGGGCTTGTAGGGCGACACCGGCGAGGTGTAGAGCACGTTGCCCTGGTGGTCGGTCAGCGTGATGTCGTTGGAGCGCACGCGGCCCATGCTCTGCAGAAAGCCCAGCACCGCCGGCGTGCCTTGGGCCGTGTAACGCCACACGGTGCGGTTGAGGAACTGCGCCGCCACGCGGTTGGCGGCCACCACCTCTTCGTTCACCGAGGCGCGCATGCTGCGTAGCTGCAGGCCCAGCATGACGAGCAGGAACAGCAGCGTCAGCGTGCCGATGATCAGGTGCAGCTTGAGGCGCAGGCTCATCGTGATCTACCCGAAGTGGCCCTGCGCGGCATAGCTGTCCAGAGCCTCGACCGTCGCACACGCCATCGCCGGGTGGGCGGGGTCGTGGCCTGCGCCGTCGATGGTGCGCAACAGGCTGTGCGGCAGGCGCTGGTGTACCGCGA
>NZ_JADMJX010000103.1:0-2591 GCF_018780185.1 Rhizobacter sp. | reverse complement strand
CGAGGTGGCGAGCGGTCGCAGCGTCGCGATGCATGCCGCGCGCCAGGAAGGGCAGCAGCGCATGCCGTTCATCCACCGGCGCGACTGCGGCGAACTGCGCCCAGGCCGCGGCGTGTTCGCCTTCGGGGGGATGGAAGAAGCCGGCGATGTCTTCATCGCGCGCGAGAAAGGTGGCGCGCAGCTGAAGCCCGGCCACCGCCTGCGGGTGTGCCGCGGCATACGCGAGTGCGAGCGCGGCGCCCCATGAGCCGCCGACCACCAGCCAGCGCGCGATGCCGAGCCGCTCGCGCACCGTCTCGAGGTCGGCGATCAGGTGATCCGTCGTGTTGTCGACGATGCTGCCGCGCGGACGGCTTTTGCCGGCACCGCGCTGGTCGGGGCTGACGATGCGGTAGCGCGCCGGGTCGAAGAAGCGGCGCAAGAGCGGCGAGCTGCCCGAGCCCGGGCCGCCATGCAACACCAGTGCGGCCATGCCGTCCGGGTTGCCGCTTTCTTCCACATGCAGCACGTGCCCGCCCGACACAGGCAACTCATGCACGCGGTACGGTGCGAGCTCGGGGTAGAGCGTGCGTGATGCAGAAACGGTGTTCATGGGCACGGGCCATCGTAGCCCGCACCCCGGGTCTCGCGCTTCAGTGCTTTCCTTGCGCCGTCTTTCCTTGTGCTGTCTTTCCTTGTGCGTACGCCTGCGCCGCCTCGTCCAGCGGCATCGGCTTGATGCGCGAGGCCATGCCGGCGCAGCCGAAGGCCTCGAAGCGGTCGATGCAGACGTCGCGTGCCGCGGTGGTGGCCTCCTTGAAGAACTTGCGCGGGTCGAACTCGCCGCGGTCGCGCGCCATGGCGCGGCGCATCGCGCCGGTCATCGCCAGCCGAATGTCGGTGTCGATGTTGACCTTGCGCACGCCGTGGCGGATGCCCTCCTGGATCTCTTCAACCGGCACGCCGTAGGTCTCTTTGATGTCGCCGCCGTGCTCGCGGATGATCGCGAGCCACTCCTGCGGCACCGACGACGAGCCGTGCATCACCAGGTGCGTGTTCGGGATGCGCGCATGGATGGCCTTGATGCGATCGATGGCCAGGATGTCGCCCGTCGGCTTGCGGCTGAACTTGTAGGCGCCGTGGCTGGTGCCGATGGCGATTGCGAGCGCGTCGACGCCGGTGCGTGCGACGAAGTCGGCGGCCTGCTCCGGGTCGGTCAGCATCTGCTCGTGGGTCAGCGTGCCGGCCGCGCCGACGCCGTCTTCCTCGCCGGCGGTGCCCGACTCCAGCGAGCCCAGGCAACCGAGCTCGCCTTCCACCGACACACCCACCGCATGCGCCATCTCGGTGACCTGGCGCGTCACGCCGACGTTGTAGTCGTAGCTCGACGGGGTCTTCGCGTCTTCCATCAGCGAGCCGTCCATCATCACGCTGGTGAAGCCGGAGCGGATCGACTGCATGCACACCGAGGGGCTCGCGCCGTGGTCCTGGTGCATCACGATCGGGATGTCGGGGTACATCTCGGCCGCGGCCTCGACCATCTTGCGCAGAAAGGGCTCGCCGGCGTACTTGCGCGCGCCAGCCGAGGCCTGCAGGATGACCGGGCTGTCGGTCTTGTGCGCGGCCTGCATGATGGCCTGGATCTGCTCCAGGTTGTTCACGTTGAAGGCCGGCACGCCGTAGCGCTGCTCGGCGGCGTGGTCGAGCAGTTGTCGCAGGGAAATCATGGCCATGGATTGCTCCAGAAGAGAGGGATCTGGTTGGACGCTAGTTGGAAGAGAGCACGAAGCGTGCGTCTTCCGCGGTTTCATCGGGGGTGGGTGCCTTGCGCAACAGCGACCGGGCGCGTGCGGCCACCGCCTCGGCGGTGAAGCCGAAGAGCTTGAACAGCTCGCCGGCCGGGGCTGATTCGCCGAAGCGGTCGATGCCGACCACGTCGCCGTCTTCGCCCACGTGCTTCCACCACAGGCCGGTGCTGCCGGCCTCAATGGCCAGGCGCGGCAGGTGGCGCGGCACCACGCTGCGGCGATAGGCCTCGTCCTGGCGCTCGAACACGTTCATGCACGGCACCGACACCACGCGTGCGGCGATGCCCTCGTCGGCGAGCAATCGCGCGGCCGCGAGCGCCACGCCCAGCTCCGAGCCGCTGGCCAGCAGGGCGACGGCTTCGCGCTCGGGGCGGCGCAACACGTAGGCACCGCGGGCGATGGCTTCGACACGGGCGCGGCCGTCGCCGGCGTGCGGCAGCGCCTGGCGGCTGAGCAGCAGGCAGCTGGGCCCGTCGGCGCGGCGCAGCGCCTGCCGCCAGGCCACTGCGGTTTCGGTGGCATCGCCCGGGCGCCACACGTCGACGTTCGGAATCAGCCGCAGGCTGGAGGCGTGCTCCACCGGCTGGTGCGTCGGCCCGTCTTCGCCGAGGCCGATCGAGTCATGGGTGAACACATAGACCACCGGCAGCTTCATCAGCGCCGACATGCGCACGCCGTTGCGCGCGTAATCCGAGAACGCGAGGAAGGTACCGGCGAAGGGGCGGTAGCCGCCATGCAGCGCCACGCCATTCATGATGGCCGCCATGCCGAACTCGCGCACGCCGTAGTGCACGTGGTTGCCGG
>NZ_JADMJX010000155.1:4233-20006 GCF_018780185.1 Rhizobacter sp. | reverse complement strand
CGGTGGCGTTTCGCCCTTGAGATAGTTGCCCACCACGTAGTTCCAGACCAGGTCGTTGGGCCGCAGCGCACTGAAGGTCGATGCGAGCTCCTGGCCCTTGAGCAGGCTGCCGCCGCCGGGGCTGTTGGGGCCGAGGGTCACTTCGCGCATTTGCACCATGGCTTCGTCCACAAAGAGATCGAGCACGCCGGTGTTGCTGAAGTCGAGGAAGGTGGTCAGCAAGGTCATGCTGGCAGCAGGCTTCTGGCCCCGCTTGGCGAGCACCGCCAGGGCCGTGGCGAGGATGGTGCCGCCCACGCAGAAGCCGAGCGTGTTGATCGTCTTGGCGCCCGTGATCTCTTGCACCACGCCGATGGCCTTGATGGTGGCGCCGTCGATGTAGTCGTCCCAGGTCTTTTGCGCCACCGACTCGTCGGCGTTGCGCCAGCTCATCACGAACACACGATGGCCCTGGGCCACCGTGTGGCGGATCAGCGAGTTCTCGGGTTGCAGGTCGAGGATGTAGTACTTGTTGATGCACGGCGGCACCATCAGCAGCGGCCGCTCGAACACCGTCTTGGTCAGCGGCTTGTATTCGATCAGCTGGAACAGCTCGTGCTCGAACACCACGCTGCCTTCGGTGGTGGCCACGTTGCGGCCGACCTCGAACACCTTCTCGTCGGTCTGCGACATGTGGCCTTGTTGCAGGTCTTGCCACAGGTTCTGGATGCCCTGGGTGATGCTTTCACCCTGCGTCTTGAGCGCGAGGCTCATCGCCTCGGGGTTGAGCGGCAGGTAGTTGTTGGGCGCCGCGGCGGCCACAAACTGCTGCACGGCAAAGCGCACGCGCTGGCGGGTCTTTTCTTCACCCTGCACGCTGTCGGCCATCTTGGCCAAGGTGCGCGCGTTCAGCAGGTAGAGCTGGGCGGTGAAGGCCGCCACCGGGTTCTCGGCCCAGGACTTGTCGGCAAAGCGCTTGTCGTCAAGCGCAGGTGGAGCGGCTTCTTTGCTGGGGCTGACGATGCGGTTCCACAGCGCCGTCGCTTCTTTGACGTAGTCACTTTGCAGGGCACTCAGCGCCGGCAAGGGCAGGCTCAGGTCGGTCATTGACTTGACGGTCTCACCGACGGTCTGGCCATACGCCTGGGCTGCCTCGGCGCCCGCGAGGGGGTCGAACGCCGTCTGGGGGCGCGGTGTTTTGGTCTTCATGTGTCTCCTTGCGGGCTCATCTCGGTTTCGCGCGCAGCGCTACAGTGTGCGCTGCCGTTCACGGCATTGTCGTGACCTGGCTCATGGAAGAATAAAAATGTATCTCGTTGCCATAGGCTGGATGTTCGTGGTGGTGCTGATGACGGCCGCCGAGGCCATGAGCCCGGTGGGCACGCTCCTGGGCGCGTTCTTCACGCTGACCTTGTACGGTGTGTTGCCGTTGTCCATCGTGTTGTATGTGATGGGCACGCCGATGCGGCGGCGCGCTCGGCAGGCGGCCGAGGCCGAGGCGGCATCAGCACAACCAGATGGAAGCCGCCATGCGGCCGGTGACCCGCTCGCGGCGGAACGAGAAGAACCGTGAGCGGTCTTGCACCGTGCACCAGCTGCCACCGCTGACGCGAGTGACACCGAGCGCGGCGAGCCGGTCACGCGCCAGCAGCGGCAAGTTGGCCAGCCACTTGCCGTGCGGCAAGGGCTTGAAGCGCAGCGGATCGGCCGCCGCCGGTTGAACACCAAAACCTTCGAGAACATCGGCCCCCACTTCAAATGAATCGGGCCCGATGCAAGCCCCGAGCCAGCATTCGAGTTGCGCCGGCTCGCAGGCCGCCGCTTCGCACAGGCGCTGCACGGTGGCGTCGATCACACCGCCGGCCAGACCGCGCCAGCCGGCGTGTGCCGCACCCACCGCACCGGGGGCGGCCAACAGCACCGGCAGGCAATCGGCCACCTGCACCGTGCAGGCCAGGCCCGGCTCGCTGGTGATGCACGCGTCGGCCTCCTGCATGGGCAAGGCCAGGTGTTCATAGGTCAAGGTCAGCACGCGCGTGCCATGCACTTGTTTCATGAACACCGGCGCGGCGCCGAGCGCCTGCTCGAATCGCGCGCGGTTGCGTGCCACCTGCCGCGGATCGTCGCCCACCGCGACGCCCAGGTTCATGCTGTCCCAGGGTGCGACGCTGCCGCCACCCGAACGTGTGCTCATCAGGCTGGCGACTCCCGGGGTGCGCCACTCGGCGCGCAACCAGTCAGGGTGCATCAGAATCGGGGCAGGCCGACGGTTGCGCCGCCGTGAAGGCATCGAGCTTCATGCACTCGGCAAACACCTGCATCACGGTCGGCACATGGTCGAGCCGGCAGTCCATGCGCTGGGCGTTGAAGATCTGCGGCACCAGCAAGACGTCGGCCATCGTCGGCGTGTCTCCGTGGCAGAAGCGGCCGGCCGCGGGGTTGCCGGCGAGCTGGCGCTCCACCGCTTCGAGGCCGCTTTCGACCCAGTGGCGGTACCAGCGGTTCTTGTCGTCTTCGCTGAGCTTCATCTCGCGCGTGAGGTAGCGCAGCACCCGCAGGTTGTTCAGCGGGTGGATCTCGCAGGCGATGTCGAGGGCCAAGGCCCGCACGCGCGCGCGGCCCAATGCGTCGGCGGGCAGCAGCGGTGGTTGCGGATGGGTTTCGTCGAGGTATTCGATGATGGCGATCGACTGCGAGATCAGCGCGTCGCCGTCTTTCAGCAGCGGCACGAGCTGCGTGGGCGACAAGGTGTTGAATGGCGGCTTCAACTGCTCGCTCTTGACCAGGTGCACCGGCACGTAGTCGTAAGCCAGGCCCTTGAGGGCGAGCGCGATGCGGACCCTGAACGAGGCCGACGAGCGAAAGTAGCTGTACAGCTCCATCAGCCCCCCACAATCGCCACGCGCAGGGCGCCGACGCCATCGATGCGCGCGTGCAGCGTGTCGCCTTCAATCACCGAGGCCACACCTTCCGGGGTGCCGGTGAAGATCAGGTCGCCTGGTGCCAGTTCCCAGGCGCTGGAGAGCTGCTCGATGATCTCGGGCACGCTCCAGATCAGCTTGCCGATGACGCTGCTTTGCCGCTTGGCGCCGTTCACGTCGAGCTCGATGCGGGTGGCGGCAGTGAGGTAGCACTGCGCCGCCGGCCGCACCGGGCCGATCGGCGCCGACTGATCGAAGCCCTTGCCGATGCACCACGGGCGACCGAGCTTCTTGGCTTCGCCTTGCAGGTCGCGGCGGGTCATGTCCAGGCCGACGGCGTAGCCCCAGATGTGGCCGGTGGCATCGGCTGCCTTGATGTCTTTGCCGCCTTTGCCGATGGCCACCACCAGCTCGACCTCGTGGTGCAGGTCGTGGGTGAGGCTTGGGTAGCGCATCTGACCGATTTCGCCTTCGGCCACGGGCAGCACCGCGTCGGCGGGCTTCATGAAGAAAAACGGCGGCTCTCGGCCACTGTGGCCCATCTCGATGGCATGGTCGACATAGTTGCGACCCACGCAGTAGATGCGGTGCACCGCAAACTGGGCCCCGGGTTCACCGCCTGCAACAGGCACGGCAGGCACGCGGGGAACTGGCAGCACGTAGCTCATCGAAAGAGTCTCCAGAGGGGCACGGGTCAGGGATGCCGGGGATGATGCCACGCGACCACAGCCCATGCCGAGGCAGGGCTTGCGAGGGTGCCCACGAAGCGCGAACTGCCTCTAAACTGCCCGGAATGTTCCAGTCACGCAGCATCAAGCATTGCAAGGCCTGCGGCTCCCCGGTGCTGTACCTGACACCTGCCGACGACAACCGCGAGCGCGCCACCTGCACCGTCTGCGCCACCGTCCACTACGAAAACCCGCTCAACGTGGTGGGCACCTTGCCGGTGTGGAACGACAAGGTGCTGCTGTGCCGCCGCAACATCGAGCCGCGACACGGCTTCTGGACGCTGCCCGCCGGCTTCATGGAGCTGGGCGAGACCACCGAGCAAGGCGCCATCCGCGAAACGGTCGAAGAAGCCGGCGCGCGGGTCGAGTTGCAAGGCCTGTACACCCTGCTCAACGTGGTTCGCGTCGGGCAGCTGCATCTGTTCTACCGTGCCCGCCTGCTCGACACCGATTTCGCCCCCGGCCCCGAGACCATCGAGGCACAGCTCTTCAGCGAGGCCGAGATTCCCTGGGACGAGCTCGCCTTTCGCACCGTGCGCGAAACCTTGAAGCACTATTTCGAAGACCGACGCCAGGGCCAGTACGGCCTGCATTGCGCCGATATCGGCTGAGCAGACCCACCACCCCATGTCCACCACCGGCCACCCTCCCTTGCCCCCCCAAGCAGCTGCAGGGGGCGCGACCACGCACCTGCGCGAAGACCTGATCAACCCCGACCCGCTGCTCGATTGCCTGGTCGAGGTGTGCCGCCTGCACGGCCAGGCGGCGTCGCGCGCCTCGCTGTCGGCCGGGCTGCCGCTGGGCAAAGACAGCAAAACCGAAAGCGGCAAGGGCCTGCTGACGCTCGAGCTGGCCGAGCGCGCTGCGGCGCGCGCGGGCATGTCGGCCAAGTTGCAGCGCATGCCGCTTGCGCGCATCAACCACGCGGCGCTGCCGGTCATCCTGATCCTGAAAGACAACCAGGCCTGTGTGCTGATGGGCTGGGAAGGCGGCGGCGAGATCGCCCGCGTGCTGCTGCCCGAGACCGCGCAAGGCTCGATCAACCTCGGCCGCGGTGAGCTGGAAGCGCGCTACACCGGGGTGGTGTTGTTCGTGCGCCCGCATTTCCGCTTCGATGCGCGCACGCCCGAAGTGCGCAAGGTCAAGACCAAGCACTGGTTCTGGAGCGCCATCCTGGAGCAGCGCTTCGTCTACCGCGACGTGCTGTGGGCGGCGCTGCTGATCAACTTCTTTGCGCTCGCCTTCCCGATGTTCAGCATGAACGTCTACGACCGCGTCGTGCCCAACAACGCCACCGAGACGCTGTGGGCGCTGTCGGTCGGCGTGCTGCTGATCATGTGCGCCGACGTGTTCATGCGGGTCTTGCGCAGCCACTTCGTCGACGAGGCCAGCGCGCGCATCGACGTGCAGATCTCGGCCACGCTGATGGAAAAGGTGCTGGGCATGAAGCTCGAGAACCGGCCCGAGTCGGTGGGTTCGTTTGCCTCCAACCTGCGCGGTTTCGAGCAGGTGCGCGACTTCATCGCGTCGAGCACCGTCACGGCCCTGATCGACCTGCCCTTCGCGCTGATCTTCATCATCGTGCTGGCCTGGATCTCACCCTGGCTCGCGGTGCCGGTGGTCGTGACCTTCGCCATCCTGTTGATCGTGGGCTATGTGTTGCAGCACCGGCTGCACGAGCTGTCGCAAACCACCTACCAGGCCGCGGCGCAGCGCAATGCCACCCTGGTCGAGAGCCTGACCGGCATCGAGACCATCAAGTCGCAGGGCGCCGAGAGCGTGATCCAGGCGCGCTGGGAACGGGCCAATGTGTTTCTCTCACGCACCAACGTGCGCATGCGGGCGCTGTCGTCATCGGCCACCTATGTGACGGGCTGGCTCTCGCAGGGCGTCACGGTGGCCATCATCGTGATCGGCGTCTACCTGATCGGCCAGCGCGAGCTGACCATGGGTGCGCTGATTGCGGCCAGCATGCTCGCCGGGCGCGCGCTCGGGCCGGCCGGGCAGATCGTGGGCCTGCTGATGCAGTATCAGGGCGCACGCACGGCCATGGAGTCGCTCGACAAGATCATGGAAAAGCCGGTCGAGCGGCCGCTGGGCAGCAACTTCATCCAGCGCCCGCAGCTGCGCGGCGACATCGAGTTCCGCAACGTCAAGTTCAGCTACCCCAACCGCCAGGATTCGGCGCTCGACGGCCTGAGCTTCAAGATCACCGCCGGTGAGCGCGTAGCGCTGATCGGGCGCGTGGGCTCGGGCAAGTCGACCATCCAGCGCCTGATCATGGGCCTGTACCAGCCAACCGACGGCGCGGTGCTGCTCGACGGCATCGACCTGCGCCAGCTCGACCCGGCCGACGTGCGGCGCAACCTCGGCTACGTGTCGCAAGACGTCACGCTCTTCTACGGCACGCTGCGCGACAACATCACCTTCGGCCTGCCCTACGCCGACGACTCCGCGGTGGTGGCTGCCGCCGAGCTGGCCGGCATGGTGAATTTCATCAACCGCCACCCGCGCGGCTTCGACATGCCGGTGGGCGAGCGTGGCGAATCGCTCTCGGGTGGTCAGCGCCAGGGCATCGGTCTCGCGCGTGCGGTGCTGCACAACGCGCCGATCCTGCTGCTCGACGAGCCGACCAGCGCGATGGACTTCACCACCGAAGCGCAGATCACACAAAACGTGGGCCAGTTCGCGCACAACAAGACGGTGGTGCTGGTGACGCACCGCACCTCGCTGCTGGCGATGGTCACCCGCGTGATCGTGATCGACGGCGGCAAGATCGTGGCCGACGGGCCGAGGGATCGGATCATGGAAGCGCTGTCCACGGGCCGCATTGCGAGAGCCGCATGAACACCGAACCCGAGCAACCCGAAGGCCGCACCAACGCGTTTCTGTTTCGCGTCGGCCAACGCATCCTGACTTGGCTGGAAAAGCTGCGCGTGCTGCTGGCCCCCGTCAGCGACCGCCTGTTCGGCAGCACCGCCACCGACCAGCAGGCCAACCAGGCCGGATTTCGCAACTTCGAGCAAGAAGCCGATGAAGTGATGTCGCGCAACAAGACGCAGCGGGCACAGAAGATCGTGCGCGCCTCGGCCGTGATCGTGCTGTTGCTCATCGTGTGGGCCGCGCTTGCGAAGGTGGACGAAGTGACGCGTGGTGAAGGCCGCGTCATCCCCTCGCGGCAACTGCAGGTGCTGCAGTCGTTCGACGGCGGCGTGGTGTCGGAGATCCTGGTCAAGGAGGGCCAGGTGGTCGAGGCCGGCCAACTGCTGCTGAAGATCGACGAGACCCGCGCTACCTCGGGCGTGCGCGAGAGTGCGGCCCAGGGGTTTGCCTTGCGCGCGCGGCAGGCCCGCCTGTCGGCACTCGCCGAAGGCTCCGCCTTCAAGCCGCCGCCGATGGGCAACGACCCCGAGGAAGCACGCATCCTGCAGGGCGAGCAGGCGCTGTACGAAGCCAAACGCTCCGAGCTGTCGACGCTGTTGTCGATCAATGGCCAGCAGCTGCAGCAACGCCAGCAGGAGCTGGCCGAGATGCGCTCGCGCAAGAGCTCGGCCGAACGCTCGCTGGAGCTCGGCCAGCAGGAGCTGGCCAAGACCAAGCCCCTGCTCGCCAGCGGCGCGGTCAGCGAGGTCGACATCCTTCGGTTGGAGCGCGACATCTCGCGCAGCCGCGGTGAGTCCGAGCAAGCCAGCGCGCAGATCGCCCGGGTGCAGGCTTCCATCGGCGAAGCCCAGCGCAAGATCCAAGAGACCGAGATCGCCTTCCGCAACGAAGCCCGCAAAGAGTTGGCCGAGGTGGTGGGCAAGCTGAACGCGCTCAACGAAGGCCAGGTCGCCTTGAGCGACAAGGTGGCCAAGTCGCAGGTGAAGTCGCCGGTGCGCGGGCGGGTGCAGCGCCTGTTGGCCAACACCGTGGGTGGCGTGGTGCAGGCGGGCAAGGACATCGTCGAGATCGTGCCGCTCGACGACCAGCTGGTGCTCGAAGCGCGCATGGCGCCGAAAGACATTGCCTTCATCCGCCCCGACCAGAGCGCCACGGTCAAGTTCACCGCCTATGACTTCTCGATCTACGGCGGCTTGGACGCGAAGGTGGAAAACATCAGCCCCGACACCGTGATCGACGAGCGCGGCAATGCCTATTACCTGGTGCGGGTGCGCACCACACGCTCCAACTTCAGCGAGAAGCTGCCCATCATCCCAGGCATGACGGCCGAGGTGGATGTGCTGACGGGGCGCAAATCGGTGCTGACCTATTTGCTGAAGCCGGTATTGAAAGTTAAAGCCTACGCCCTGAGCGAGCGGTAACGCAGAAGCGCCCGCGAAGCGCGGCGCCCCCTCAAGCCACGCCCGCGGAACCGGCTTTGCCGGGCCGCCAGGCGGGCCTTGCAGGCCGCGACGGGCGAGGACGCCCGGCCCTTCGCCAAGCACATCTCGTCCTCAGGACGAGATATGTCTGGGCTCAGCCCCTCGGGGGCAGGAGCGACAGCGACTGGGGGCTAACCATTCACGGCCAACTGGACTTGGTTGCGGCCGGCGCCCTTGGCGGCGTACAGCGCCTGGTCGGCTTCTGAGATGAACTCAGCCACCGGCTGGTTCGCCTGGGCCACACGCGCCACAACACCCAGGCTGATGCTGATGGGGATGCGCTTGCCGCGGTAGATGAACTGGATGCCCTCCACCGCGCGGCGCATGCGTTCGGCCACATCGAGCGCGTGGGCGGCGTCGGTGCCCGGCAGCACGATGGCGAACTCTTCGCCGCCGTAGCGCGCCACCAGGTCGGTCGAGCGGCCCACCGTGCCGGCCAGTGTGGTGGCCACAAGCTTGAGGCACTCGTCGCCGGCCAGGTGGCCCACGCTGTCGTTGATGCGCTTGAAGTGGTCGATGTCGGCCAGCACCAGGGCCACCGGGGCGCCGGTGCGGGCCGAGCGGTCGTGCTCCTTCTTCAGCGTCTCGTCGAAGTAGCGCCGGTTGTGCACCTTGGTGAGCGCGTCCGTCACGCTCAGCTTGGCCAGCTCGACGTTGGCGAGTTCGATGTTTTCCATCGCCCGTTTCAGCTCGGCGGTGCGGTCGAGCACACGCAGCTCCAGCTCTTCGTTGGCCCGCAGTTGCACCGCGAGGGCATGCTCCTGCGCGCGAAGCTTCTCTTCACGCTCTTGCTCGACCTTGCGGGTGAGCATCAGCGATTCGCGCTGAGCGGCCTCTTTGGAGGCCCTTTCGTACCTGATGCGCGCGGCAAGCGCGATCGACAGCAACACCGTTTCGACCACAAAGCCGACGGGCTGTGCGTACTTGATCCAACCACCACCGTCGATCACACCCGCCACCGCCAGAAACATCAGCATGGTGGCCGCGATGATGGTGCCCCAGGCGATCACGAAGTAGCGCGCCAGCACATTGCCTTTCCAGGCCAGGTAGCACGCGGTGTAGACGCCGACAAATCCAACCACAAACCCGCCGAGCGCCAGCGCCAGGGTCACCGCCTTCGCCGGCGGGAAGATCAACACCACCACCAGCACGCCAAACAACACGATGAACCCCTGGTTCATGCGGTTCAGGTGCGGTAGGGCCCGGCCCAGCCTCAGGAAGCGGCGGAAGAAGATCGTGGCAGCCAGAAAGCTGGCGGCGGCAAAGAACTCGTACCCGCGCTGGTTCAGCCAATCGTTGCCAGGCCACACGTACAGCGGGCCGAAGCCGGTGGCGCAGAGCTCGTAGGCAATGATCGAGAGCAGATATCCGGCATAGGTGCGAAAGCTCGACTCACGGGTGAAGATGTAGAGGCTCAGGTTGTAGCAAAACATCACCCCGAGAATGCCGAAAAGCAAGCCCATCACCACGCCGTAGTCGTAGCGCTCGGCCCGCCACACCGTCGGCTCCCACAGCCGCATCGGTGCGGCAAACGAGCTGTTCGTCTGCACCCGCAGCAGCATCACCGCGCGCTTGCCGGGCGCGATCGCGATCGAAAACACCGGGTTCGGGTCTTTGTGGGCTTTCAATACCTCGGGGTGATTCAAACCACCTTGCAAACGGGCCGCCCAGACCTGGGCAACGGGGTCGAACTGGTGCAGCTGAACCTCGTCGAGCAAGGGCCAGTCGAGGCCGAACATCCACGCACCCTGGGTCGTGTCGTTGCGCAATGCAAACCGGATCCACACCGGCTTGTGCTGGCTCAGCATGGTGATCCGCTTGCGCGGGTAGACGCTCCAGCGGGAGACCATGTCGGCGTGCATCGCACGCTCACGCGTGAGGTTTTCGCCGGGCTCCTCCACCAGCAGTTCCACTCCGCCTTCGAGTGCGAGCATCTGGGTGCCCGGGTGAATCGTGAACTCCGCGGGGCCCGCAGCAAAGGCCGGCGCACCCAGGACCAGCATGCTCAAGAGCAGCAGTGCTACGACATGGTGAAAGCGGCGAATCGACAGCATCTTGTTTTCGTGCCCGAGGATGGAAGAACCACGCCAACGTGGCGGCACGATAGTTCTATTTCGGCCGGTTCAACTGTGTGACAAGGGTGTGACAACCCTGATTTGCCAAGCCGTCCCCAAATAGTTCACGCCGCATCGGAACCTGAACGCTGCCGCCGTTTCCCCGTGTTTCAAATCCGGCCCTTTGAAAACACTCTCAAGTTTCAGAAAACTCCGCCGATAACAGTTTCAGGGCGGACTCGCGCGCCGTTTCCAGCCGCCCCGAACAGATTCTTATCTCGTTCGAATAGCCGATTCCCCGCGACTCAGTTCACACAATCTGCCGGCCGAAGCCGGTTTAAGAACTCGGCTCTCCGCTATTCTCGAAAGCATCCTGAGCGGTATCTCGTCCGAGGTTTTTTCGTATGCCCACCATTGTTCAAACCGTTAACGGCAAAGTCACAGGTCTCTGGGGCTCTGCCTTGCGGCGCACCCCCTCGGGCAAGCTCGTCAGCTTGAAGATGGGAGACCTGGTCAACAAGGGCGACGTCATCCTGACGACGCAAGACGGCATCGTTCAGCTCACACCCGAGCCCGACGCGCCGCGCACCGCCGCTGTACCGGACACCGACATCGATCGCGTGATCGCCGAGCTCAACCAGCCCGACGCCCGCACCGCACCGGCCGCCGGCTTGAACCCGGGCGACGGCTCGGGCCTGCTGCCCGCCTTGCGAGTGGGCCGCATCTCGGAAGACATCACCGCAACGTCGTTCACGCAGAACAACGACAACACGGTGGCCCGTTTCGTCGAGCCGCGTGTCACGGCCCCCGAAGATGGCCAAGCCGCGCCTGCCGCACCCACCGCGCCCGGCCCACTCAACGACCGCCCCACGGCGTCGACCGCCACCGCCAGCGGCAATGAAGACACCTCGCTGCCGATCTCGCTGACCGGCCAAGACAACGACGGCAGCGTGACCGCCATCACCGTGACCGGCATCCCCGCCGGCAGCACGCTGCTGCTGGCCGATGGCGTGACGCCGGTCGTGGCCGGCCAGACGCTCACCCCCGCGCAAGCCGCTGGCCTCTTGTTCCGCCCCGCGCCTGATTTCAATGGCGGCGCTGCCGTCACCTTCACCGTCACCGACGACCAGGGTGCCGTCTCGGCCCCCGCCACGGTGCAGATCACCGTGCTGTCGGTTAACGACACGCCGCTCGCCAACGTGGGCATCGCCAGCGTCGGCCCCGAGTACAGCAGCCTCCCGGTCAACCTGACCGGCACCGACATCGACGGCACGGTGGCCAGCGTCAGCGTCACCAGCTTGCCCCCGGGCGGCGCTCTTTATCTGGCAGATGGCGTGACACCGGTCGTGCCCGGCACGCCGCTCACGCCGGCCCAGGCCTCGCAACTCGTCTTCGTGCCCAATCCCGGTAGCACCGGCCCGAGCACGATCGGCTTCACCGTCACCGACAACGAAGGCGCCACTTCGACGCCCACCGCCGCGCAAGTCAACGTGACGCCGGTGCCGACCACGGTCACGCTCACCGCGTCCACCACCGCCGTGGCCGAAGGTGGCAGCGTGGTCTACAGCGCCACCGTCAACCACCCGGTCAGCGGCTCGCCGCTGGTCATCACACTGAGCAACGGCAACACCATCACCATCCCGGTGGGCCAGAGCAGTGGCAACAGCGCCCCCGTGGTGACACGCGCCGATGACGCGTATGCCCAGGGCAGCGCAACACAGACCATTGGCGTGGCCGGCACGGCCGGCGGCAACTTCTCGTCGCTCGTCACCGGCAGCACGATCGCCACCACGGTGACCGACGATGCCGATGCCACCACCGTCTCCTTGAGCGCCTCCACCGCGTCGGTGACCGAAGGTGGCAGCGTGGTTTACACCGCCACCGTCAACAACCCGGTGACCGGCTCGCCGCTGGTCGTGACACTCTCCAACGGCCAGACCCTCACAATCCCGGTCGGCCAGAGCTCAGGCAGCAGTGCGCCCGTCGTGCTGCGTGCAGATGACGCCAACCTGCAGGGCCCGCAATCCGTCAGCACGGCCATCACCGGCACCAGCGGCAGCAACTTCGAGGCCGTGACCAACGGCCCGGCCGTCAGCACCCAAGTGACCGACGATGCCGATGCGAGCACCGTCACGCTGAGCGCGTCGGCCAGCACCGTCAGCGAAGGTGGCAGCGTCGTCTACACCGCCAGCGTGAGCAGCCCGGTGACGGGTGCGCCCCTGGTCATCACGCTGAGCAACGGCCAGACGATCACGATCCCGGTCGGCCAGAGCAGCGGCAGCAGTGCGCCCTTCGCCGTGCGCCCCGATGACGCAGCCGTGCAAGGCACCGACACGTTGACCGTCAACATCAGCGGCACCACCGGCGGCAACTTCGAAGCCCTCACGCCCACTGGCACCGCGACCACCACGGTGACCGACAACGCCGACGCCAGCACGGTGAGCCTCAGCGCGTCGGCCAGCAGCGTGCTCGAAGGGGGCAGCATCACCTACACCGCCAGCGTGAGCAGCCCGGTCTCTGGTGCGCCCTTGGTCATCACACTCAGCAACGGCCAGACCCTCACCATCCCGGTCGGCCAGAGCTCGGCCAGCAGCGCCCCGTTTGCCGTGCGCACCGACGACGTGCAGTTGCAAGGCAACGACACGCTCAACGTCAACATCGCTGGCACCACCGGCGGCAGCTTCGAGGCCCTCACCGCCACCGGCACCGCCACCACCACCGTGGGCGACGACACCGACGCGACCACCGCCACCCTCACCGCCTCGGCGGCCAGCGTCACCGAAGGCGGCAGCATCGTCTACACCGCCACGCTGAACAACGCCGTGGCCGGCTCACCCCTGGTGCTGACACTCAGCAACGGCCAGACCATCACCATCCCGGTCGGCCAGAGCAGCGGCAGCAGTGCGCCCTTCGCCGTGCGCCCCGACGACGCACTGGTGCAAGGCACCGACACGCTCAACGTCAATATCACCACCACCGCGGGCGGCAGCTTCGAGGCGGTGACGCCCACTGGCACCGCCATCACCACGGTGAGCGACAACGCCGACGCGACCACCGTCACCGTCACGGCTTCGGCCGCCAACGTGAGCGAAGGCGGCAGCATCGTCTACACCGCCACGCTGAGCAACGCCGTGAGTGGCTCGCCGCTCGTCATCACCCTCTCCAACGGCCAGGTCATCAGCATCCCGGCCGGCCAGAGCAGCGGCAGCAGCGCACCCTTTGCCGTGCGCGCCGACGATGCCCACGTGCAGCCCGACGACACCCTCACGGTGAACGTCGCGTCCACCAGTGGCGGCAACTTCGAAGCCCTCACGCCCATAGGCACCGCCGTCACCACGGTGAGCGACGACGCCGACGTGAGCACCGTCACGCTCTCCTCTTCGGCCGCCAGCGTGAGCGAAGGCGGCAGCGTGGTCTACACCGCCACGTTGAGCAACCCGGTGGTCGGCACGCCGCTGGTGATCTCGCTCAACAACGGCCAGAGCATCGTGATCCCGGTCGGCCAGAGCTCGGCCGACAGCGCGCCGTTTGCCGTGCGCGCTGACGACAACTTCGTGCAAGGCGCACAGAGCTTCAACGTGAGCATCGCCGGCACCACCGGCGGCAGCTACGAAGCGCTTGCCACCAGCTCGACCGTGAGCACCACGGTGAATGACGATGCCGACACCAGCACCGTCAGCTTGAGCGCCAGCCCGGCCGTCGCCGAAGGCGGCAGCATCGTCTACACCGCCACGCTGACCTCGGCCGCACAGACGGCCGTGACGGTGACGCTCTCCAACGGCTCCATCATCAACATCGCCGCCGGTGCCTCGTCTGGCACCGTGTCGGTCGCCGCACCCAGCGAAGACGTTTATGTCGACGCCGGCTCGGTGTCGGCCACCATCGCCTCCGCCACCGGCGGCAACTTCGAATCACTGGCCGTCAACCCGGCCGCCGCCACGACCAGCATCACCGACACGCTGGACGCGACCACCATCAGCCTCACCGGCTCGGCCTCGGTCAGCGAAGCCGGCACCGCGAACTACGTGCTCTCGCTGACCAGCGTGGCGCAGACCGCCGTGACGGTCACGCTCACCTACAGCGGCACCGCCGCCAACGGCAGCGATTTCAACGGCAGCACCACCGTCACCATCCCGGCCGGCACGAGCCTGGCCAGCTTCTCGGTGGCAGCCATCGACGACGTGCTCGCCGAAGGCCCGGAGAGCTTCACGGTGGCCATCGGTTCTGCCACCGGCGGCAACTTTGAAAACCTGGTGGTGAGCGGCGGTGCCGGTTCGGTGAGCACCGGCATCGTCGACAACGACATCTCGACCGTGAGCCTCTCGGCCACTCCGAGCCTCAGCGAGGCCGGCGGCGGCATCGTCTACACCGCCTCGCTCACCCAGGCCCCGGCCACGGCCTTGACCGTGACCCTGTCCAACGGCGCCGTCATCAACGTGGCGGCAGGCGCCCTCAGCGGCTCGGTCAGCGTGCCGGTCGCGGCCAGCGACGACGTGCTTGTCGACCCGAGCAGCATCAGCGCCACCATCGCCAGCACCTCGGGCGGCGGCATTCCGCTGGCCGTGGACCCGGCAGCGGCCGTGACCGCCATCACCGACACCATCGACACCACCACGCTGTCGCTCAGCGCCACCCCGTCGGTCGCCGAAGGCGGCTCCATCGTCTACACCGCCTCGCTCAGCTCACCCGCCGGCACGGCGGTGAACATCACGCTCTCCAACGGCGCCACCCTCAGCATCGCCGCCGGTGCCTCCAGCGGCAGCGTGTCGGTGGCCGCGCCCAGCGATGACGTCTACGCCGACGCTGCATCGGTGTCAGCCACCATCGTGGCCGCCAGCGGTGGCAACTTCGAATCGCTGGTCGTGGACCCGGCTCCGGCCGTGACCGCTGTCACCGACACGATCGCCACCACGACCGTCTCGCTCACCGCCACCGCCACCGTGGCCGAAGGCGGCAGCATCGTCTACACCGCGAGCCTGAATGCGCCCGCGCAAACGGCCGTCACCCTCAACCTCTCCAACGGTTCGTTCATCACCATCGCAGCCGGCGACTCCAGCGGCACAGTGGCCGTGCTGGCCCCGGCCGACGACGTGATCGTCGACGCCGGCACCGTCTCGGCCACCATCACGGGTGCGACCGGCGGCAACTTCGAGAACCTGGCCGTCAACCCGGCCGCGGCCACCACGACCGTCACCGACACGCTCGACACCACCACCGTCAGCCTCACCGCGACCCCGTCGGTCAGCGAGGGCGGCAGCATCGTCTACACCGCCTCGCTCACCTCGCCGGCCGACACGGCGGTCAGTGTGACGCTCTCCAACGGCGCCACGATCACCATCCTCGCCGGCACCTCCAGCGGCAGCGTGGCCGTGGCCGCGCCAGGCGACGACGTGCTGATCGACGCCAGCTCCGTCTCGGCCACCATCACAGCGGCCAGCGGCGGCAACTTCGAAAACCTGGTGGTCAACCCCGCTGCGGCCACCACCAGCGTCACCGACACCCTCGACACCACCACGGTGTCGCTCACCGCTTCGCCCAGCGTGGCTGAAGGCGGCAACATCGTCTACACCGCCTCGCTCGGCTCACCGGCCGGCACCGCCGTGACGGTGACGCTTTCCAACGGCGCGCAGATCACCATCGCTGCCGGTGCTTCGACCGGCAACGTGCTGGTGGCCGCGCCCACCGATGATGTGTTGATCGACGCCGGCACCGTGTCGGCCAGCATCG
>NZ_JADMJX010000155.1:1826-4133 GCF_018780185.1 Rhizobacter sp. | reverse complement strand
CGTGACGCTCTCCAACGGCGCCACGCTCACCATCCTCGCGGGTGCCTCGACCGGCAGCGTGTCGGTGGCTGCACCGTCTGACGACGCGATCGTTGACGCCGGCACCGTGTCGGCCACCATCGCCGGCGCCACCGGCGGCAACTTCGAGAACCTGGCCGTCAGTCCGTCTGCTGCGACCACCTCGGTCAGCGACACGATCGACACCACCACCGTCACGCTCACGGCCACGCCGGCCGTGGCCGAAGGCGGCAGCATCGTCTACACCGCCAGCCTCACCGCACCGGCCGGCACGGCCGTCACGGTGCAGCTTTCCACCGGCGCACAGATCAACATTGCCGCCGGCGCCTCCACCGGCACCGTCAGCGTGGCCGCGCCCGCTGACGACACCATCACCGATGCCGGCACCGTCTCGGCCACCATCACCTCAGCCACCGGCGGCAATTTCGAGAACCTGGCCGTCGATCCGTCTGCCGCGACCACCGCGGTCAGCGACACCGTCGACACCACGACCGTCACGCTCACCGCCACCCCGTCGGTCACTGAGGGCGGCAGCATCGTCTACACCGCGTCGCTCACCTCGGCGGCCGCGGCACCGGTCACGGTCACGCTCTCCAACGGCGCCACCATCACCATCCTGGCCGGTGACTCCGTCGGCACGGTCTCGGTGCCCGCGCCGAGCGAAGACGTCTACATCGACGCCGGCAATGTGTCGGCCACCATCACCACCGCCGCCGGCGGCAACTTCGAAAACCTGGCCGTCAACCCGGCTGCTGCGTCGACCACCATCACCGACACCGTCGGCACCACCACCGTGAGCCTCAGCGGCGCGGGCTCGGTGGCCGAAGGTGCGAGCGGCTCGTACAGCGTCTCGCTGACCAGCCCGGCCCAGACCGCCGTCACCATCACGCTGAGCTACAGCGGCACCGCCGCCAATGGCACTGATTTCAGCGGCGTGACCACCGTCACCATCCCGGCCAACAGCAGCTCGGCCAGCTTCAGCATCGCCACACTCGACGACGTGCTGGCCGAAGGCGCTGAAAGTTTCAGCGTGGCCATTGCCTCGGCCACCGGCGGCAACTTCGAGAACCTGGTGGTCAGCGGCAGCAACGGCGCCGTCACCACCGGCATCGTCGACAACGACATCTCGACCATCAGCCTCTCGGCCACGCCGTCCATCACCGAAGCCGGTGGCGGCATCGTCTACACCGCCACGCTGACGCAGGCGCCGGTGTCTGACCTCAGCGTCACGCTCTCCAACGGCGCCGTCATCACCGTGACCGCCGGCTCGTTGAGCGGCTCGGTGACCGTGCCGGTCGCGGCCGACGAAGACGTGCACCTTGACCCCAGCAGCGTCAGCGCCAGCATTGCCAGCACCTCGGGTGGCGGCATCGCACTCGCGATCGACCCGACGCCGGCCACCACCGCCGTCACCGACACCATCGACACCACCACCGTGAGCCTCGCGGCCACGCCGTCGGTGGCCGAAGGCGGCTCCATCGTCTACACCGCGACCCTCACGTCGGCCGCGCAGACGGCCGTGGTGGTCAACCTCTCCAACGGCCAGCAGATCAACATTGCCGCAGGCGCGAGCTCGGGCACGCTGACGCTGGCTGCACCGGCCGACGATGCGGTGGTCGACGCCAGCTCGGTCTCGGTCAACATCACGTCCGCCAGCGGTGGAAACTTCGAGTCGCTGGTCGTGAACCCCACGCCGGCCGTCACCAGCGTCACCGACACGGTCGACACGACCACGCTGACCCTCACCGCAACGCCGACAGTCGCCGAAGGCGGCAGCATCGTCTACACCGCGTCGCTCAGCTCGGCGGCCGGCAGCGCGATGACGGTCACGCTGTCGAACGGCTTGCAGATCAACATCGCGGCCGGTGCCTCCACCGGCACGCTGCTCGTGGCTGCGCCGACCGATGACGCGCTCATCGACGCCGGCTCGGTCTCGGCCACCATCACCGGCACCACCGGTGGCAACTTCGAAAACCTGGCCGTCAATCCGTCTGCGGCGACCACGCTCGTCACCGACACGATCGACACCACCACCGTCACGCTGACCGCCACCGCGTCGGTCAGCGAAGGCGGCAGCATCGTCTACACCGCGTCGCTGAACAACGCGGCCGACACGGCGGTGACGGTCACGCTCTCCAACGGCGCGCAGATCAACATCGCCGCCGGGGCTTCAAACGGCAGCGTGAGCGTGCCCGCGCCCACCGATGACGCGTTGATCGACGCCGGCACCGTCTCGGCCACCATCACCGGCGCCACGGGTGGCAACTTCGAGAACCTGGCCGTCAACCC
>NZ_JADMJX010000155.1:0-1726 GCF_018780185.1 Rhizobacter sp. | reverse complement strand
CGACACGATCGACACCACCACGGTGAGCCTCACGGCCACGCCGTCGGTCGCCGAAGGCGGCAGCATCGTCTACACCGCGTCGCTCACGTCCCCGGCGGGCACAGCAGTGACCGTGACGCTCTCCAACGGCGCCCAGATCAACATTGCCGCCGGTGCATCGAGCGGCACGGTGTTCGTGCCCGCGCCGAACGATGACGCGCTGGTTGACGCGAGCTCCGTCTCGGCCACCATCACGGCAGCCAGCGGCGGCAACTTCGAAAACCTGGTGGTCAACCCGGCCGCGGCAGTGACCAGCGTCACCGACACCGTCGACACCACCACCGTGAGCCTCGCGGCGACGCCCACGGTCGCCGAAGGCGGCTCCATCGTCTACACCGCCACGCTCACCGCGGCGGCAGGCACGGCCGTCACGGTTGCGCTTTCGAATGGCGCACAGATCACCATCGCAGCCGGCGCCTCCACCGGCACGGTGACCGTGCCCGCACCGCTTGACGACGTGATCGTCGACGCCGGCAGCGTCTCGGCCACGATCGCTTCAGCCAGCGGTGGCAACTTCGAGAACCTGGCGGTCAACCCCGCAGCCGCCACCACCAGCGTCACCGACACGGTCGACACTGCCACCGTCTCGCTCACCGCCACCGCCTCGGTGGCCGAAGGCGGCAGCATCGCCTACACCGCCTCGCTCACCCACGTGGCCGACACCGACGTGACGGTCAACCTGTCGAACGGCGCGCAGATCGTGATTGCCGCAGGCGCGTCCACCAACACGGTGTCGTTCCCCGCGCCGACCGACGACGTGCTGGTCGACGCCGGCACCGTGTCGGCCACCATCACCTCGGCCACCGGCGGCAACTTCGAGAACCTGGTGGCCAGCCCCGCGCCAGCCACCACCAGCATCACCGACACCATCGACAGCACCACGGTGTCGCTCAGCGCCACGCCGTCGGTCGCCGAAGGCGGCAGCATCGTCTACACGGCATCGCTCACGTCGGCGGCCGGCTCGCCGGTCACGGTCACCCTGTCGAACGGCGTGCAAATCGTCATCGCCGCAGGCAGCTCGTCGAACACCGTCACGATCGCAGCCCCCACCGACGACGTGTACGTCGACGCAGGCTCGGTCTCGGCCACCATCACCACCGCCACCGGTGGCAACTTCGAGTCGCTGCTGGTCAACCCGGCCGCCGCGACCACCGGCGTCACCGACACGATCGGCACCACCACGCTGAGCCTCACCGGCGCAAGCTCGGTGGCCGAAGGCGCGAGCGCCTCGTACACCGTCTCGCTCAACAACCCGGCACAGACCGCCGTGACCATCACGCTGAGCTACAGCGGCACCGCCGCCGATGGCAGCGACTTCAGCGGCGTGACCACGGTCACCATCCCGGCCAACGCCAGCTCGGCCAACTTCTCGATCGCGACACTCGACGACGCGCTGGCCGAAGGCGCCGAGAGCTTCACCGTGGCGATTGCCTCGGCCACCGGCGGCAACTTCGAGAACCTGGTGGTCAACGGCGCGGCAAGCTCGGTCACCACCGGCATCACCGACAACGACATTTCCACCCTCAGCCTCTCGGCCACACCGGCCATCACCGAGGCCGGCGGCAACATCGTCTACACCGCCACACTGACGCAGGCTCCGGTCTCGGCGCTGACGGTCACTCTCGCCAACGGCGCAGTCATCAACGTGGCCGCCGGCGCGCTCACCGGCACGGTCACTGTGCCGGTG
>NZ_JADMJX010000203.1 GCF_018780185.1 Rhizobacter sp. | reverse complement strand
GGCCCTGGCCTTCGGCGCACAAGCGCAACCCGCATCGGCGCCCGTGGACCACGAGGCCCACCATGCGCCTGCGGCCACCACGGCTCAGGCCCCAAGCGCCTGGGTCGACGGCGAGGTGCGCAAAGTCGACAGCGAAGCCGGCAAAGTCACCTTGCGACACGGCCCGATCCAGAACCTCGACATGCCACCCATGACCATGGTCTTCAAGGTGGCCGATGCCAAGCTGCTGCAGGGGCTGAAGGAAGGCGACAAGATTCGCTTCACGGCCGACAAGGTCAATGGCGCGTTCACGGTGACCGCCATTTCCACGCCCAAGTAAGAGGCGCCGCCCACCCGTCACGGGCTGCGGCGAATCTGCGTCACCACATGGCCGGTGGCTGACTTTTCAACCGCGAACTGCAGCTTGTCACCGGGTATCAGCCCGTCGAGCAGCGAGGCGTCTTTCACCTGAAAGACCATGGTCATGGGCGGCATGTCGAGGCTCTTGATCTCGCCGTGTTTGAGGGTGATCTTCTTCGCCGCCTTGTCGACCTTGCGCACCTCGCCCTCGATCATCTCGGCGCTGGATGCGGCAAGCACCCTCACCTTGCCGACCATGCCCGCCTGGTAGTGGCCGGCGATCAGGCACGCGAAGTCAAACTCTCCGGCGCGGTTGAAGGTCCAGACGATCTCGCCGCGCTTGCCGGGCGCCACGTGCGCCATGTAGGGCTCGTCGTGTTCCATGGTCGGGAACTTGACCATCAGCGCGGCGTGTTCGTCGAGTTCCTTCTTGGTGCCGAGCACAAACTCGTGCCGCAGCTTGCCCTTGTTGCGGTGGACGAGCCGGATCGTCTCGCCTTCGCGCACTTCGATCAGGTCGGGCGTGAAACGCATGGTGTCGTCCATGCGAATCTCGATCGTGCGGGTCACGGCCTTGGCATCGCCGGCGATGCCCCAGGCCTTCTGTTCCTTGCGGACCGTGGCAGCGCCTGGTTTCTTCTTGGCATCGTCGCCGTGGGCCAGCGCGGTGCTGGCACCGATGGCCAGGCACAGAGCGGTGGCCAGTTGCAGGGTGGTTCGAATCATGGGGTTCTCCTGTCGTGGTGTCAGTGGTGTTTGTGGGTCGATGCGGCCGGGCTGGCCGCGGCATAACCGCGCAGCTCGGCATAGCGCCGCACCTGGTCGGCGTTCAACAAGGCCGTCTGCGTCAGGTGGGTCGTGAGGTGCTCGGCGCGCAGGCGCGCTTGCAGCAGGGCCACCTCGTGGGTGGCATGTTGAACCGCCGCAACGTCGGCTCGGCGCTCGG
This sequence comes from Rhizobacter sp., assembly GCF_018780185.1. GTDB lineage: Bacteria > Pseudomonadota > Gammaproteobacteria > Burkholderiales > Burkholderiaceae_C > Rhizobacter. The sequence continues at coordinate 1,253 of NZ_JADMJX010000203.1, read as the reverse complement.
CAAAGAGGGCATCCAGGCGACGCTCGGCCTCGACCAGCGCCGCCCCCAGCTCGCGAGCCCGGCGCTTGTGCTCTTGCATCAGCGCCGCGGTTGCTGCCGCCTGGCCGGGCGTCAGACCCAGCGGCTCCTGGAGTTCGAGCGTGTGGGCCGGCCCGGGGTAGCCGTTGAGCTCGGCCGCCTTGGCCAGGCCGGCGCCCTGGCCCTGCAGCAGGCCCTGCACGTCGCGCTCCGACAAGGCCTTGATCGCGCGCGCCTGCTCACCCGCGTAGTCGGTGGTGGTTTGTGCGCCGGCGGCGCCCGCCGCGAGCGCCAGGCACAGGCTTGCGCAAGCCAGCAGCATCGGTTGGGTCATCTGTTTCATCGTGGGGTTCCTTGGATCGGGTGAAGCATCAGTGGTTCGAGTGCGCGCCGGTGGGCTTGCGCACCTTCACTTCGGTGTCTTGCGCGGGCTTGGACACGGGCGGCATCGAGCCGGTGCCGTCGGCCTGGGTGCGCGTGGGGTCGGGCAGCGCGCCCGTCCATTCGTAGGCCACGGTGCCGGGCGGGTGCTGGTACCAGCCGGGGTCGCTGTAGTCGCCGGCCTTCTGGTTCTTGCGCACCTTGAGCACGCTGAACATGCCGCCCATGCCGACCGCGCCGAACGGGCCGGTGCCGGTCATCATGGCGGCCGTGTTGTCGGGCAACGGCATCTCCATCTCGGTCATGTCTTTCATGCCGCGCTCGCCCATCACCATGTAGTCGGGAATCAGCTTCGTGATCTGCTTGGCCACGCCGCGGTGATCGACACCGATCATGGTGGGCACGTTGTGGCCCATCGCATTCATGGTGTGGTGGCTCTTGTGGCAGTGAAAGGCCCAGTCGCCTTCTTCGTCGGCGATGAAGTCCAGCTGGCGCATCTGGCCCACCGCCACGTCGGTGGTCACCTCGTACTGGCGGCTGCTTTTCGGCGTGGGCCCGCCGTCGGTGCCGGTGACGAGAAACTCGTGGCCGTGCAGGTGGATCGGGTGGTTGGTCATCGTCAGGTTGCCGATGCGCAGGCGCACCTTGTCGCCCTTGCGCACCACCAGCGGGTCGATGCCGGGGAAGATGCGGCTGTTCCAGCTCCAGAGGTTGAAGTCGAGCATCGTCATGATCTTGGGCGTGGCGCTGCCCGGGTCGATGTCGTAGGCGTTGAGCAGGAAGACGAAGTCACGGTTCACCTCGTCGATCAGTGGGTGCTTCGTCTTGGGGTGGGTGATCCAGAAGCCCATCAT
>NZ_JADMJX010000242.1 GCF_018780185.1 Rhizobacter sp. | reverse complement strand
GGGTGTTGACCAGCACGTTCAGGCGGCCCCGGTGGGCCATGCCGATCACGATCTCCTGCACGCCCTTGACGCCAGAACGTTGCACCACCTCGTCCATCGAGGCGATGAAACTCTCGCCGCCTTCGAGCGAAAAGCGCTTCTGGCCGACGTACTTGGTGTGCAGGTAGCGCTCCAGGCCTTCGGCCGCGGTCAGGCGGTCGAGGATGTTCTTCTTCTCTTCAGCGCTGAAGGTGGGTTTCGAGCGAATGGCTTCGAGCTTTTGCTGCCACCAGCGCTTCTCGACCGGCTCGGTGATGTGCATGAACTCGGCACCGATCGAGCCGCAATAGGTTTCACGCAGCGCCTGCAAGATCTCGCGCAGCGTTTGCTGCTCGGCGGTGGTGAAGTAGGTGTTGGTGGCGCTGAACGTGATGTCCATGTCGGACTCGCTCAGGTCGTAGAACGCCGGCTCCAGCTCGGGGATCTTGGGGCGCTCCTGGCGCTTGAGCGGGTCGAGGTCGGCCCAGCGTGCACCGAGCGAGCGGTAGGCCGCGATCAGCGACTGGACGTGAACCTGCTTGCGGGCCACCGCCAGCTCGGCGGCGCTGGCCTTGACGGCGAAGGCATTGGCCTTGCCACGCTGGGCGAACGACTCGACGACCGGCGCGTGGGCCACGTCGCGGGCTTCGGAGCCATCGGTGGCGGGAACGTTCTGGAGGGCGTCGAAATACGAACGCCAGTTGTCGGGCACGGAGCCCGGGTTGTCGAGGTAGGCCTCGTACATCTCTTCGACGTAGGGCGCATTACCACCGAACAGGTACGAGTTGGACCTGTACTCTTGCATCATTTCGCTCACCTTTCGCTCCGGTTTCCGGGGCTGTAGTGGGTTGATAAACCTTCCGCGACACGGCTGAACCGACTGGCGGATTGCGACCCGCCTTGACGTTGCGATCAAGGGGACGGGAAGGACCTGAAAAGTCTGGCGGCGACTGTAACACCGTTGTTTATCGGCAGCCACTTCACTCGATTGGAATACCGAGTGAGTTCGCACAATGCGAGCAGGGACAACGCGCCTTTGCTCTTCATTCCACTTTCCGATGCGACAGACCATCCACCTCCACCCCGCTGCCGCGCCGAAGCCGGCGTGGGGCGAGCCGTGCAACGGCTGCGGCGTGTGCTGCGCGGTCGAGCCATGCCCGGTGGGCATGCTGCTCAGCCGCCGGCGCACGGGGGCTTGCGTTGCCCTGACATGGAATGAGGTGGAGAACCGCTACCGCTGCGGCGTGGCGAGCGAGCCAGAGCGCTTTGTGGCACCACGCTGGCTGGCCACTTTGGCAACCGGCTTCGCGATGCGCATGATCGCGGCGGGCAAAGGCTGCGACTGCGACCTCACGGTCGAGCCGCAGCCGGAGTGAATCAGGCCGCGACCAAGCCCAGGCGGGCCCGCGCCGCGGTGTATTCATCGCGCAGGCGTTGCACCAATTCGCGGGTCGGCACCACTTTCTTGACCGCGCCGATGCCCTGACCCGAGCCCCAGATGTCTTTCCAGGCCTTGGGCTTGGCGCGCTCGGAGCCGAAGCTCATCTTGCTGGCGTCGCTGACTTCGAGGTTGTCGGGGTCGAGGCCAGCCGCGCGGATCGACGGCGCGAGGTAGTTGCCATGCACGCCGGTGAAGAGGTTGGAGTAGACGATGTCGTCCGAGCTGCCTTCCACGATGGCCTGCTTGTAGCCCTCGGCGGCACGCGCTTCTTCGGTCGCGATGAAGGCCGAGCCGATGTAGCCGAAGTCGGCGCCCATGGCCTGGGCCGCCAGCACCGCCTCGCCGGTGGCGATGGCGCCGCTCAGCGCCAAGGGGCCGTCGAACCATTCGCGGATCTCGCGAATCAGCGCAAACGGACTCTTCACGCCGGCGTGGCCACCGGCACCGGCCGCCACGGCGATCAGGCCGTCGGCGCCCTTCTCGATCGCCTTGTGGGCGAACTTGTTGTTGATGATGTCGTGCAGCACCACACCGCCCCAGGCGTGCACGGCCCGGTTGATGTCTTCGCGCGCCCCCAACGACGTGATGATGATGGGCACCTTGTACTTGGCGCACACCGCCATGTCGTGCTCCAGCCGGTCGTTGCTCTTGTGCACGATCTGGTTGATGGCAAACGGCGCGGCCGGCTTGTCGGGGTTGGCCTTGTTGTAGGCCGCCAGCGTCTCGGTGATCTCGGCCAGCCACTCGTCCAGCAGCTCGGCCGGGCGCGCGTTGAGCGCCGGCATCGAACCCACGACACCGGCCTTGCACTGCTCGATCACGAGCTTGGGGTTGCTGATGATGAACAGCGGTGAGCCGATGATGGGCAACGGCAGGTTTTGCAGAACGGGAGGCAAGGCCACAAACGTCTCCGGGTGAAGTAGTGGTTGTCGGGTGAGGTCAGAACGAGTCGAGGGCCAGCGCGGTCACGCTGTCGGCGCCTTCGACGATGGCATCACGCACACCCGGCACACGGCTCAGGATGTGGTCGGCGTAGAAACGCGCAGTCGTCACCTTGGCGGTGAGGAAGGCGGCATCGCCCTCGCC
>NZ_JADMJX010000329.1 GCF_018780185.1 Rhizobacter sp. | reverse complement strand
CCTAAGGTTTCACCGGCTCCTGCCCCAGCTCGATGATCTGCCCACCGGCGGCCCACTCGCTGTAGAGCCACTCCCCATCGAGCTGCAGCACGCCGTCGGGCGTCTCGGGGTATTGCTCGGGCACCCCTTGCAAGGCCTGGCGCATGTAGTCGACCCAGACCGGCAGCGCGAGGCCGCCGCCTGATTCGCGGGCGCCCAGGCTGCGCGGCGTGTCGTAACCCATCCACACCACGCTCACCACACTCGGCTGGAAGCCGGCGAACCAGGCATCGACCGCGTCGTTGGTGGTGCCGGTCTTGCCGAACAGGTCGCTGCGCTTGAGCTGGGCCTGCGCACGTGCGGCGGTGCCGCTGCGGGTGACTTCCTGCAGCAACTGGCTGGTGAGGTAGGCGTTGCGCGCCGGCAGCACCCGCTCGGCTTCGTTCTGCGTTTGAGGTGGCGCCGCTTCAAACAGCGTCGCGCCATTGGCATCGGAAATGCGCTCGATGATCACCGGCTTGACGCCATACCCGCCGTTGGCCAGCACCGCGTAGGCGCTCGCCAGCTGCAGCGGCGTGGTGGCGCCCGAGCCGAGCGCGAGCGTGAGGTCGGGCGGGTGCCTTGCGGGCTCGAAGCCGAAGCGGCTGGCCCACTGCCGCGCCACGTCGGGCCCGAGCAGCTGCACCAGGCGGATGGTCACCATGTTCTTAGAGCGCGCCAGCGCCTCGCGCAGGGTGATGAGGCCGTCGTACTGGTCGTCGGAGTTTTTCGGGTCCCAGGCGGGTTCGGTGGCATCGGGGTCCACGGCCAAGGGCGCGTCGTTGACCAGCGTGCCGGGCATCACGCCGTGTTCCAGCGCGGCCGAATACAGGAACGGCTTGAAGGCCGAGCCCGGCTGCCGCCACGCCTGGGTGACGTGGTTGAACTGGTTGCGGCTGAAGTCGAACCCCCCCACCAGCGCTCGCACACGCCCGCCCCGTGGGTCGAGCGACACCAGCGCGCCTTGCACTTCGGGCCATTGGGTGATGAACCAGCGCCTGTCGACCTGCGCCACGCGGATCACCGAGCCGCGCTCGATGCGCAGCGCTGCCTTGGCACGTGGTGACAGCGCACTCTGCGCCGGCCTTAGGCCTTCGCCAGTGAGCGTGAGCACCTCGCCGCTGGCCAGCGTGGCGACCACGCGGCGGGGGCCGGCTTCGCTGACGAGGGCGACACGCAGGTCGTCGTCATCAGGGTGCTCGGCCAGCAACTGGGCCACGGCCGGGTCGTTGGCCGCCATGCCGTCGGGCAGCTCTTCTTCGTCTTCGGGGCCGCGGTAGGGCTGGCGTAACTCGTAGTCGATCACGCCCTTGCGCAGCGCGCGCCAGGCGGCCAGCTGGTCGGCCGCGCGCAGCGAGGTGGTGACCTTCAGGCCGCGGCTGTAGGTCTGCTCGCCGAACTGCGCATAGACGGTCTGACGAACCATCTCGGCCACGTGTTCGGCGTGCAGCGCGTGCTCGTTCCCCCGCTGGATACGCAGCGGCTCGGCCAAGGCCCGCTCGTACTGCTTTTGCGTGATGACCTGGGTGGCGCGCATGCGCTCGAGCACCAGCAGCTGGCGCTTGCGTGCGCGGGCGAAGTCGACCGCCGGGTTGGCGTAGCGCGGGTTTTGCGGCACACCGGCGAGCATCGCGCTCTCGGCCACCGTCAAGAGCGTGAGCGGCTTGCCAAAGTACGACTGCGACGCGGCCTCGAAGCCATAGGCCCGCTGGCCCATGTAGACCTGGTTCAGGTACAGCTCAAGGATCTGGTCCTTGCTCAGGTGGCGCTCGATCTTGATCGCCAGCAGCGCCTCGCGCAGCTTGCGGGCGTAGGACTTTTTCGACGACAGATAAAAGGTGCGCGCCACCTGCTGCGTGATCGTCGAGCCGCCCTGGCTGCGTGCACGCCACAGGTTGGCAAGCGCGGCGCGCAGCGTGCCCTTGACGCTGACGCCGGGGTGGTCGCGAAAGCCGGCGTCTTCGACCGCCAGCAGCGCGTCTTGAATCAGGCGCGGCGTGTGGGCGATCGGCAGGTAGTAGCGCCGCTCGGCACCGAATTCGCCGATCTCGACCCCGTCGCGGGTGAACACCCGCAGCGGCTGTTGCGGCTGATAGTCCACCAGCATGGTCAGCTCGGGCAGCTGCTGGTACAGCACGACCAGCGTGGTGCCCGCGGCCAGCACGCACACCGACGCCACGCCGGCGAGGGCCAGCAGGGCGTTGCGAAGGGTGGGGCGTTGCATGGGGAGATTAGACGAGCGCGTCATTATCCGGAACACACATCCGCTAACCTTGCGGGCTCAACCAAAAAACCAGGGGCTTGTTTGTTCCGTCTGTTCGAGAAGCTCGTGCATCCCTACCCGGATGCCGAACCCGCGCCACCACCCAAGGCGTTTTTTGCTTTCCTGTGGGCCGGTACACGCGGCTTGCGACCTTATCTGCTGGCACTGACGGTGCTCTCGGCGGGCATCGGCGCGTTCGAGGCGCTGTTGTTCAGCATGATGGGCAGCATCGTCGACTGGCTGGGCAAGGTCGAGCCTTCGCAGCTGTGGG
>NZ_JADMJX010000276.1 GCF_018780185.1 Rhizobacter sp. | reverse complement strand
AACATCCAGCACGGCACCATGCACGGGAAGTTGAACGGCGTGATGCCGGCCACCACGCCGAGCGGCTGGCGCATCGTCCAGTTGTCGATGCCGGTGGAGACCTGCTCGGTGTAGTCGCCCTTCAAGAGCTGCGGGATGCCGCAGGCGAACTCGATGATGTCGATGCCGCGGCTGACCTCGCCTTGCGCGTCGGTGAACACCTTGCCGTGTTCGGCGGTGATCATCGCGGCGAGCGTGTCGCGGTGCTGGTTCATCAGTTCGAGAAACTTGAACATCACCCGGCCGCGGCGAATCGGCGGCGTGTCGGCCCAGGCCGGAAAGGCGGCCTGCGCGGCGGCCACCGCCGCGTTCACCTCGTCGACGCTGGCCAACGCCACCTGGCGCGCGATGGCGCCGGTGGCCGGGTTGAACACCGGCTGGCTGCGCCCGCTGCGGCTCTCGACGGCCACGCCATTGATGAAATGCCCCACGTCGTGGGTGGTGGCAAACGGTGCTGGTGCGCCCATGGTGCTGTCTCCGGAGTGTCGCAATGGAGACCCAGTCTAGGCCTGCACGATGGCCCTGCCAACAGCGTTGGCGTGACTACATTGTTCGTTAAACTGAACAATCGACCTGCTTTGATCGACCCCAATGCCCACTCCCATCGTTCGCCCCGACCAGCGCATCGACCTGCTGTGGCCGCAAGTGCATGCGCTCACGCTGCTGGCCCAGCTGGCCAGCTTCACGCAGGTGGCGCAGCGCCTGGGTGTGTCGAAAGCCGCGGTCAGCCAGCGCATCACCGACCTGGAGCGCGCAGTGGGTCAGACGCTGGTGCAACGCACCACCAGATCGGTACGCCTGACCGACGCCGGCCAGCGCCTGGTGGAACAGACCGCAGAGAGCTTTGCCCACATCGCACGCAGCGTGGGTGAAGCGCGCGACAACGCCACCCAGCCGCGCGGCCTGCTGCGCGTGACGGCCCCGGTGGCGCTGGGCCGCCAGCACGTGGCACCGCTGATCGAGAGCTTCTTGCGCGAGCAGCCGCAGGTGCGCGTCGAGCTCGACCTCTCAGACCGCCTGTTGACCCTGGCACACGAAGGCTTCGACCTGGCCGTTCGCCACACCAGCGCTCCACCCGACAACCACGTGGCCTGGAAGCTCTGCGTCTCGCGCTCGCTGCTGGTGGCGAGCACTGCCTACCTGAAGCGAAACGGCACACCGAACCACCCCAGCGAGCTGGTGAACCATGCCTGCCTGCCCTACCTGAGGCCGGGGCCCAGCGTGTGGCAATTCGAGCGTGGCAAGGCCAAGGCCGAACCCGAACGTGTGAGCGTCACCGTGCAAGGGCCGCTGCGTGCCAGCAACTCCGAGGTGCTGCGCGATGCCGCCAGCTCGGGCCTGGGCATCGCCTTGTTGCCCGACTTCAGCGCTGCGCAGGCGGTGCGTGCGAAACGCCTGCAGGTGCTGCTGCCGACTTGGCGACCGGTCGGCGTGTTTGGCGACGCCATCTACGCCATGCACCCGTGGAGCGCGACCACGCCGAAAGCGGTGCAGGCGCTGGTGGCGCATCTGCGCAGTGGCTTGAGTGCCGGCTTCGGCGCTTGATCAAAAGCGCCGCCCAAAAAAAAGCCCACCCGGTAAGGGGTGGGCGTTCAAGTCCTCTGAAGGACGTCGTTGGGACCGGTGTGGTTCTCTCGCTTCTTTGGCGCGTTCTTTTTATTCAGCGCTCCGACGATTCGAACCTTGTACCTCGTGGCCTGTGAAGACCCCGTGTGACAGCACGAGAGAAACTGTAGTCGTGCGGAGTGGGCACGAACCATCCCCAATCCGAGGGACGGTTTGGACACGCTTTGTAGCAACCCTCCACAGAGGCGTCGTGCAACACCGCATGCCGCCTGCGTTTGCACTGCAGCCGCATGGTTCGCGCCAGATGTTTTGACTTCACCCCCTTTTGGGGGGCATGGCGCGACAATGCCACATGCCCACCTCTCACCGCCCCTTGAACGCGCCACTCAACGAGCACGAGCTCGACGAGTTGCAGGCTTTGCTCGACACCGTGCCCGCGCCACTGGAGCCGCTCGACGTGAGCATGCTCGACGGCTTCTTGTGTGGCGTGCTGGTGCAGCCCACGCGGGTGCCCGCGAGCCGCTGGTTGCCGCACATCACCGACGCCGACGGCCGCGTTCTGCCACGCGGCTTTGATGCCACGCGCTTGCACGAACTCGCACAACGCCGCCATGCCGAGCTGAACGACGCCATCTCGCGCCGCCAGTGGTTCGACCCTTGGGTGTTCGAGCTCGAAGGCGAAGACGGCGAGCCCTCGGAGGTGGACGCCGTCTACCCCTGGGTGGCCGGTTTTGCGACGGCGATGGAGCTCTTTCCCGAGCTGATGACGGGCGACGCGCAGGCGCTCACGGAACCGCTCGCGCTCCTGTACCGGCACCTCGATGCCGACGACCTCGAAGACGCCGACGACTTGCTCGAAGAGATCGACACCCTGGAGCCGCCCGAAGACCTGGCCGAAGCGGTGGAATGCCTGGTGCGTGCGACGCTCTTGCTGGCCGATGTCGGCCGGCCGCAACCTGCTGCCCACACAGCGCCCAAGCGGCGGCCACCGCCGCGCCGCC
>NZ_JADMJX010000338.1 GCF_018780185.1 Rhizobacter sp. | reverse complement strand
CCCTTGATGCGCGAACGGAAGGCGAAGTAGCCGAACACGAAGGCCAGCAGGCCCGGCACCAGCACCACCAGCGCGAGCGTGGCGATGAAGCTGTCGCTCAAGGCCCAGTGCCAGGGCAGCTCTTTCCAGTCGAGGAAGACCATGAAGTCGGGCAGGTCCGACTGGTAGTTGCCGTCACGCCCGATCTGGCGCATGAGGTACATGCCCATCGCGTAGCCACCGAGCGCGAAGAACACGCCGTGGCCCAGCGAGAGGATGCCGGTGTAACCCCAGATCAGGTCCATGGCCAGCGCGCAGATGGCGTAGCACATGATCTTGGCCGTGAGGCTGACGGCGTAGTCGCTCAGGTGGAAGATATTGCCGGCAGGCACCACGAGGTTGAGCACCGGCGCGAGGATGAGCACGGCGCCCAGTGCGGCCAGCACGCCCATCCAGGCCGTGGGGGAAAGCAGCCGCGTCATCGGTGCCACCGTCGGAACAGGAAGAACGGCGCTCATGCGTCTGGCTCCGAAACGTCATTGCACACCGTTGCTTCGAACTGTCGCCAGACCGGAAGCAAACGCGCTTCGATCCCCACTGCGTGGGGCCCCTCTTTCGCGCTCATGCTTCCGCACTCCGGCCCTTCATCGCAAAGATGCCCTGCGGCCTCTTCTGGATGAAGACAACGATGAACACCAGCACCATGATCTTGGCGAGCACGGCGCCTTGCCAACCTTCGAGCAGCTTGTTCAGCACACCCAGGCCGAGAGCCGCGTAGACGGTGCCGGCGAGCTGGCCCACACCACCCAGCACCACCACCATGAACGAGTCGACGATGTAGCCCTGGCCCAGGTCAGGGCCCACGTTGCCCACCTGAGACAGCGCACAACCTGCCAGCCCCGCTATGCCCGAGCCGAGCGCAAACGCATAGGTGTCGATGCGCGCGGTGTTGACACCCACGCAGGCCGCCATCTTGCGGTTCTGCGTGACGCCGCGCACGAACAGGCCGAGTCGTGTGCGCGCGATCAGCAGCGACACACCCGCCAGCACCAGCACCGCAAACGCGACGATCGCGATGCGGTTGAACGGGAGCGTGAGGTTGCTCAGCACGTCGACCCCGCCCGAGAGCCAGGCCGGGTTTTCGACCTGCACGTTCTGCGCGCCGAAGATCGAGCGCACCGCCTGCATCAGCACCAGGCTGATGCCCCAGGTGGCGAGCAGCGTTTCCAGCGGGCGGCCGTAGAGCCAGCGGATGACGCTGCGCTCCAGCGCCGCACCCACCAACGCCGCAGCAAAGAATGACGCGGGGATGGCCAGCAGGATGTAGTAGTCGAAGGCGACCGGCAGGTAGGCCTTGAACAGGTTCTGCACCAGGTAGGTGGCGTAGGCGCCGATCATCATCAGCTCGCCGTGCGCCATGTTGATGACACCCATCAACCCGTAGGTGATGGCCAGGCCCAGCGCCACCAGCAGCAGGATGCTGCCGAGGCTCACGCCGGTGAACATCACCCCCAGTCGCTCGCCCCAGGCGAGGCGAGACTCCACCGCCTTGAGGGCGACTTCGAGCTGGCTGCGCACGTTGATGTCGGACTCGCCGCCTTCGGCAGCCGGCTTCAGGCGCTCCAGCAACAAGGTCTTGGTGGCGGGTGTGAGACTCGCGGCCAGCGCGCGTGCGGCTTCGAGCCGCTTGGCGGTGTCGCTCGACGACACCAGCACCGCGGCGCGCACTTGCGACAGCTGCGTCTTCAGCGACTCGTCGGCCTCGACGGCCAGCGCTTTCTCAATCAGCGGCAGGCGGGTTTCATCGGCCTCTTCCTTCAAGGCCTTGATCGCGGCCCGGCGCTCGGCCAGGTCGGTGGAGAAAAGCTTCAGCGCGGCCAGCGCGCCTTCGATCTCGCGGCGCATCTGGTTGCTGTTGATCACGTCTTCGGCGCCTTCGGGCAGCGCCGTCTCGGCGCCGGTGGCGGCATCGAAGGCCTTGCCGTCGCGCACCAGGAAGGCAGCGTTGGCGGTGGCCTTCACTTCGTCATCGAGCACGGCTTGCAGAAACTTCGCCAGGCCCTCGTCGCCGCGCGACAGCGAGCCGGCCAGGGCCGTGATGCGTTCTTCGTTTTCGCCCTTGACCAGGGCGAGTGCTTGTTCGCGGGTCAGCGCGTGGCCGCTTGCAGCGGCACCGAGTGCGCACAGCAACAGCAAGCTTCGACACAGAACTTTCAACCAGCGTACAGACATCAATCCCCACTCCGTCATCCCCGCGCAGGCGGGAATCCAGGATCTCAGCCCATCGTGGATTCCCGCCTGCGCGGGAATGACGGGTGAGCCCATCGAACAACCGGGGCGCCTAGCACCCCGGTTGTCTCTTCTCAGTGACCTAAGGCGTCACTTTTTTTCGGGCTCGTCTTTCTTCTTGTCATTGCCCTCGATGTACGGGCTCCAGGGCTTGGCCTTCACCGGGGCGGGGGTCTTCCACACCACGTTGAACTGGCCGTCGGCCTTCACTTCGCCGATGAACACCGGCTTGTGCAGGTGGTGGTTCTTCGCGTCCATGGTCGACACGAAGCCGCCCGGTGCGGGGAAGGTCTGGCCGGCCATCGCAGCGATCACCTTGTCGGTGTCGGTGCTCTTGGCCTTGTTGACCGCTTGCGCCCACATGTGGATGCCGATGTACGTGGCTTCCATCGGGTCGTTGGTCAGCGGCTTGTCGGCGCCCGGCAGCTTCTTGGCCTTGGCATAGTCGGACCACTTCTTCTTGAACGCGTCGTTGGTCGGGTTCTTGATCGACATGAAGTAGTTCCAGGCGGCCAGGTGGCCCACCAGCGGCTTGGTGTCGACACCGCGCAGCTCTTCTTCACCCACCGAGAAGGCCACCACCGGCACGTCGGTCGCCTTCAGGCCCTGGTTGCCCAGTTCCTTGTAGAAAGGCACGTTGGAGTCGCCGTTGATGGTGGAGATGACGGCGGTCTTGCCACCGGCTGCGAACTTCTTCACGTCAGCGACGATGGTCTGGTAGTCGCTATGGCCGAACGGGGTGTACTTCTCGTCGATGTCGCTGTCCTTCACGCCTTTGCTCTTCAAGAAGGCGCGCAGGATCTTGTTGGTGGTGCGCGGGTACACGTAGTCGGTGCCCAGCAGCACGAAGCGCTTGGCGCCACCACCGGCCTTGCTCATCAGGTATTCGACGGCGGGGATGGCCTGCTGGTTGGGCGCCGCGCCGGTGTAGAACACGTTCTTGCTGAGTTCTTCGCCTTCGTATTGCACCGGGTAGAACAGCAGGCTGTTGAGTTCTTCAACCACCGGCAGCACCGACTTGCGCGACACGCTGGTCCAGCAACCGAACATCACGGCCACCTTGTCTTGCGAGATCAGCTGCTTGGCCTTTTCGGCGAACAGCGGCCAGTTGGAGGCCGGGTCGACAACCACGGGTTCGAGCTTCTTGCCGAGCACGCCACCCTTGGCGTTGATCTCGTCGATGGTCATCAGCGCCACGTCTTTCAGCACGGTTTCCGAAATCGCCATCGTGCCCGACAGCGAGTGCAGGATGCCGACCTTGATGGTCTGCGCCTGAGCGAACACGGGCAGGCCGATGGCGGCCACGCCCAGCGCCACGGCGCTGAGAGACTTCGCAAATGTGCGACGGGTGTTTTTCATGAACGAACGCTCCTGGGGTGTTTGGGACAGTCTGTCGCCCCTGTTGAGGCGGACGAACGCAGGTTACGCAGCCCCCCCGGTTCGGCCAATACGCCAGAAGGCGTAGAGGCCACAAGCTCACTCGTGATGCGCCAGGGCCTCGGCGGCGGCGGCGATCTGCGCCATCAACCCGGCCGCGTCGAAGCCGCGGTGTCGGTGCGCGATCGCGCGCGCGGCGAGTGTGTGCGGGCCATTCGGCGTGCTGAGTTCAGCGAGCAGCGCGCCGTAGTCAACCGGTTGCGCGCGTGACGCCACATTGATGCCCGCCCCCGCACGCTCGGTCTGGCGCGCCAGCAGGAATTGCTCCGACTGCGTGGGCAACAGCAGGCAGGGCACGCCGGCCAGCAACGCTTGGGCGACCGTGGCCTGACCGGCGTGGCACACCACCAAGGCGCAGTCGGCCAGCACCTGCTGCAGATCGAGCGGCTGCTCGCTGAAACGGATGTGCGGCGACTCGAAAGCGGCCGCCTTCGACTGCACACGGTCCGGAAAGAAGCACACGGTGGGCAGGCCTCGCACATGCAGCGCACGCAGCACCTCGGCATGGTCGGGGTGCGAGGCACGCAGGTAGGCGAACACACGCGGCCCCAGCGCGGCGGGCCAGTGTGGCGCCACACCGGGTTGAAACTCGCAGTCGGGGCCCCGGTACTCGGCCGCGGCGCGGCCCGCGCCCGCACAGTGATCCAGCTCGGGCCAGGTGAGCAGCCAGGTCTGCTCGGGGTAGAAGAGGTCGCACAGTTTCGGCAGAGGCGCCCTGCCTTGCGCCACCAGCACGCCGTTCACGTGGGCCAGCACGAGCGCGTCGGATTCAGCGGCGTGAGACGGTGACACTGCGGCCCAATCGCGAAACACCGGCAGCGGCGATTGCCGCGGCGGAATGCTGAAGCCGTGCCCCACATGCAGCGCCGGCCGCCCGGCCAGCCGGGCCGCCAGCAAGGCCGTGGGCGCGTGGTCCGCGAGCACCAGATCGCAACCGGTGAGCTCGATCAGCTGCTGCCAAGCGCTGGCCAGGCCACTCAGCGACTGCAGGGTGTCGTAGCCGCAGGTCAGCAGCACATCGGCCAGGCTCCACGCGGCGCGCGGCGCGGCGTCGAGCCGCAGCGGCGTTTGCAACGTGGGGCCCAGCTCCGGGCCCAGCAGGCCCCGTGTGCCGACCACATCGCGCAAGACAAAGCTCACCCGGTGGCCGCGGGCCTTCAGCGCCAGCGCGATCGAGCGCAGCCGGGTCGCATGCCCCAGGTTCGCGCCGAGTTCCCACGCCAACAGGATGTGAGCCACGCGCCGGGTATCCCTTTCTGTCAAAGCTCGAAGCGCATGCCGAGCACGATGCGCCGCGCGCGGTAACCCTGTTGCGCCACGGTCGACTCCCAGTCGGCAAACCAGCTCGCGCCCCCTTGGTTGACGCCGGCCACACCCACGGCCACCGCCCCATAGTTGCGATCGATCTCTGCGCCCGTCGACTCGAACACTGGCGTGTTGTCGATCAGCAAGGTGGCGTTGGCCGCCTGCGAGCTGCTGTCTTTGCGGCGGGTCAGCTCCACGCGCAGGTGGGGCAAGACAAGACCCCATGACACCGGGATGCTGAACTGCGTCTGGGCGCCCACGTTCAAGGTGTTGGAGCGTGCGCGGTGTGCGCTCACCGAGAGGGCCGAGTCACTGCCGGTTTCGTCGAATGCGTCGACGCGGGAGACCACGTGGTCCCACCGGACATAAGGGCCGATGGACCAAGGGCCGCTCACGAAGTCGCGACCGCCCGAGACGCTGAAGCCCCAAGCGCGGCCACGCGGTGCGCCATAGGAGAGCACGCCGGTGCCGTCGTCGCGCGTCAGCTCGAATCGGTTCGCTTCGTGGCTCAGCGTGGCGCTGAGGTAAGCGGTCTGGGTCGGGCTCCAGCTGGCGTAGGCCGTGGTCTGGTTGCCGCGGCTGCGCTGTTGGCTGGCCGTGCCAGCAAAGCTGACGCGCGAGCGGGAGCCACCCACGTTGGCACCGAACGCCCAGTCGTCATTGAGCCGGTAATCGGCACCGAACGACAGCATGTCGGTGCGCGAGGTCAACTCAGACTGCCCTGCGGCTGCGGCCTGGCGCAGGTAGTCGCCCAGCCCGCTCACGTAGAAGCCGAGGCGGTTGTTGCGGCCCGAGCCGGCTTCGTCCTTGGGCGCGGTGGGCAGCGGCACACCTTGCACATCGAAGCGTGTGCCGCTGCGCCCGGCGCGCAGCAGGCGCAGACGTGCGTCGGCCTGGCTCAGGTGGCGGCGCATGTGATCGGTCTGCAAGGTGGTGAGGGTCGACACCACCTGACTCAGCGTCGGGTCGACACCATCACAGCCGGGGGCGTGCGGGGTGCGGCGACGGCTTGCGATGTGAGCGCGACTCGCATCGCTGGAAACAGGCGCGTCGCACGCCCCGTTGACCGTCACCGTCACCCGCGGGTAGCCCCCTTCGCCACCGAGGCTGATCGAGCCACCGTAGCCGTCGTTGATGTGGGTGATGTAGAACGTGTGCTCACCCGGCAGCGTGGGAGCCAGGACATCGAGCGACCCGTTCGGAATCTGACGCGGGTCCAACGGGTGGTCGCCGGCTGGCGAGCTGACACGCCAGACCTCGATGCCGCTGGTGAGCTGCATGTTCGTGATGTCATCGATGCAATTGCCGCGCAACGACACGATGTCGGCGCTGGGCATGGCCGACGGGCTGCAAACGATCGCGGCCGAGGCATCGGGTGTGATGGACAACAGACAGGGCAAGAGGGCGAGTGGCGAGAGTTGGTTGAGCGAAGGTGTTTTCATTGTTTGGGAGAGGTTCAAGGCAAGAACGGGCGATGCAACCCGTGACGTTCAAAGAGCAAAGCCCGCGATGATCCAGACGCACCACGCACAACGGAATCCCCTTTGCGGGTGGTCATGCCACACCGTTGCCATTTGTTTCAAGATCGTTCTTCGACATCCCTCTCATGCGGGGGCAAACCACTGAGTGCGCCATGGGAAAATTTTTGTTTTCCGTTCACGCTTCAGGGAGCCCCATGAATAACCAAAAATCGTCACTGCGTGCATGCGCCGCCGCCCTCACGTTCGCCCTCGCTGCCCCGATCGCACAAGCCCAGACCGTGATGGTTTACGAGCCCGGGCAAACGCCCTCGGCACAAGACGTGGCCGACATCCTCTCGCGCGGCGCGAGCGAAAACACCAAGCTGCGTGGCATGCCCAACCAGAACGGCCGCTCGCCGTTTGCGCTGCTGGAGCAGACCCCGACCAAGTCGGTCAGCGAAGCGAGCGCGGTGTCGGTGCCGGTTCACTTCGAGTTCGATTCCGCCACGCTGTCGCCCAAGGCCCGGGAGCAACTCGACATCATTGCGGAAGGCATTCGCCTGACCGAAGGCACCATCAAGGTGGTGGTCGAAGGCCATACCGACGCCAAAGGCAGCCTCGACTACAACGAGAAGCTCTCCTACCGCCGTGCCGCCTCGGTGCGCGCCTACCTCACCAGCGTGAAGAAGCTGCCGGTGACGCTGCTCACGGTCGAAGGCAAGGGCCCGCACAAACTGCTCGACAAGTCCAACCCCTACAGCGCCTCGAACCGCCGCGTTCAGTTTCGCGCCGGTTGATCGAGCATGGATCACATTGAAATGCGGCGGCTGCGCCGCCACGCCGTCGCGTGCGCGCTCGGCTGCATAGGCTTGATGTGGGGGGCAGGCGCCACGGCGGCTGACGACAAGCCCACCACCGACTCCGTCTCAGACGGTCTGGTTCATTGCCTGTTGCCCGGCAAGGTGCGCCGCCTGGGCGCCTTCAGCACCAGCGTGACCCCGCGACGCGCGACTCGCCTCACACCCGCGCAGTGCCAGGCAGGTGGTGGTGAATACGTCGAGCTGCAGGACCACAGCGCCGCGGTGAAGATGTGGTTGCCGATGGCCTCGGAGGGCATCCCCGAAGCGCAGACCACGGTGGCCGAGTTGTTCGACCAGCGTGGCGATCGTGCGATGGCCAAGTCGTGGTACGAAAAGGCTGCCGCGCAGGGCGATGCACGCGCGCTGATGGGCCTCGCCGGCTTTCTGGAGCAGTCGGCCCTGCTGGCTGCAGCCAAGGGCGTGTCGTCGCTCGACACACTCAGCCGCGTCAACGACCTTGTCACCCAGGTGACGGGCGGCCTGGTCAGTGGCCTGTCGATCCAACGCGCTGAGCGCTTGCGTGTGGACATCGTGTCACCGGTCGGTGCCACACCCGTGCCACGCGTGGCGGGTGGCCCGGTGGTGCTCGAAAGCCCGGCCGGCCCGCTCGATGTGGTGGTGCGTGTGGCGGGCACCGCCGGCGTGAAATCAGTGCGTGTGAATGGCCAGCTTCAGCGGCCTGACGCACAAGGCTTGCTGAGCATCCCGGTGACGGTGGGCAGCGACCGCACCACGGTGCTGGTGCAGGCCGAAGACGATGTCGGCGCGCAAGCGCAGGCCGAGCTGACGCTGGTGCAGCGCTCGGCGCCGCTGAGTGCGTCCGCGGCGTCGGGCGCAGCGCCATCGGTCACCGCGGCACTCGACCTGGCGCCACCTGCGGCGGGCATCGCACCCACCGTGCCGCTCTTGCCCGGCAAACGTTTTGCACTCGTCATTGCCAACCAGCAATACAAACACTGGACGAAACTCGACACGCCCCGCTCCGACGCGCAGGCCGTGGCTGGCGTGTTGAAGCAGCGCTTCGGTTTCGACGTAACGCTGGTGCAAGACGTCAACCGCCAGCAGATGCTGGCCGCGCTCAGCCGCCTGCGCCAACAGGTGGGGCCGCAAGACCAGGTGGTGGTGTATTACGCCGGCCATGGCCAGATGGACTCGGTCACGGCGCGCGGCTACTGGATTCCCGTCGATGGCGACGAAAAGGACCTGGCGCAGTGGGTGTCGGTGATCGACGTGACCGACCAGCTCTCGGCCATGACGGCGCGCCACGTGCTGGTGATCGCCGACTCGTGCTACTCGGGCACGCTCACCCGCTCGCTGGTCCCTGCGGTCGACCAGGCGCTGACGCTGGAGCAACGCATCAACCCGCTCAAGCAACTGAGCAAACAGCGCGCGCGTGTCGCCATGACCTCGGGCGGCCTGGAGCCGGTGGTCGACGGCGGCAGCGTGCAGCACTCGCTGTTTGCACGCAGCCTGCTCGACGTGCTGGCGCAGGTGAAGTCGCCAGTGGCGGCGCAAGAGCTGCACAACGCGGTGTCGGCTCGTTTTGCCCACCTGGGCAGGCGCCTGAAGATTCAGCAGCAGCCGCAATACGCGCCCATCGGTTTTGCCGGCCACGAGGCGGGCGACTTCGTGCTGTCGCCGATGTGATCGGCCTGTGCCGGCGGTCTATTTTTCGACCACGGTGCCGATCTCGATGCGCAGGCCGGACACCCCGGCCGCCACCACCGGCGACTCGCCTTGCAGGTCGCCGGGCCGGGGCTGGCCCTCGCCACTCTTGCTGACCCGCGCCGTCACCACCACCCGCGGGTAGGCCGACACCTTGGCCGCCGGCCACATGGCCATGCTGTCGTCGAGCGTGAACTGCAGGGGCAGGTCTTTGACCTGCTTGCGGATCACGGCCAGGGGCATGGGCGGGCCGTCGACCGCGCGGGCAAACACAAACACGGTGTCGTTTGCACGGGCCTTGAGGGCGAGCGCAGGCGCCAGCGCCACCGTGCCGCTGATGCTGGTGCCCACCGGCCCTGCAGCCGCTGCCACCGACGGCGGGGTGTCGATCACGGCCGCCGCAGAAGCGACCCTCGCCGAGGCAGGCGAATCCGGTGTACTCGCCGCAGCGGCCACCGACGCACCGGCCACCGCCTCGGCTTGCGAGACGCCCGAGGTCGACCACCAATACACCAGGCCCACCAGCAGATGCGCCGCAGCCGCAGCGGCCACCCAAGGCACCCAGCGGATGCGAGCAGGTGATGGTGGTGGCGTCGCCGGCGCCGGTGCGTGCTGAGCAGCCTGGGAAACCTGGACCACAGCGGGCGCAGGTGCAGGCACGTCGCGCATCACCGCATCGACCAGCTTGCGCTCCAGCAGCGAGCGCGCCTGCGCGTACTGCGCGTCGTCCACAAAACCCGTGACATGCGAGTCGTGCAGGTCTTGCAGCCGTTGGCGGATGGTCTGAACCTCGTCTTTCATCGGCGCTATTGCATCATGGCCAGCGAAGGCCCGACAGCCCCCAAAGCAGGGCCGCCGGTTTCGCACGCGCCTTGACGCCGTCAAACAGCGACAGCGACACTGCGCGCCAGCGCGCGTTCCATCGCGTCTTGCATCGTGTTCTTCTCACCAGAATCCGCCCTCACCCATGACCCTTGCCGCACGCCACATCGACACGCCCCGCCCCATGCTGATTGGCGGTGAACTGCTCGGTGGCAGCGGCGCGCAGCCTGCGCTCGTGTCCATCAACCCGGCCACCGGCGAAGTGAACCACCGCGTGGCCGCCGCCGGTGCGGCGGAGCTGGAGTTGGCGGTGGCCACCGCCACGCATGCCGCGCAAGCCGCATCGTGGCGCCAGATGCTGCCGCCGCAGCGCGCCGGCCTGCTGCACCGCGTCGGCGAGTTGATGCTGCGTGACGCTGACGCGTTGGCCCGTTTACAGATGATCGAGAACGGCAAGGTGTGGAGCGAGTGTGTGGCGCAGGTGAAGAGCGCTGCCGCCACCTTTCGCTACTACGCGGCCGTGTGCGAAACGCTGGGTTCCGAACTCACGCCCTCACGCGGCAACTACCTCTCGATGACGCTGCATGAACCCTATGGCGTGGTGGCCGCCATCACACCCTGGAACTCACCGTTGACGATGGAGGCGCAGAAGGTCGCACCCGCGCTCGCCGCGGGCAACGCCGTCATCCTGAAACCCTCGGAAGTCACGCCGTCCACCGCGCTCGAACTCGGCCGCATCGCGCTCGAAGCCGGGCTGCCCGCCGGCCTGCTGAACGTGTTGCCGGGCACCGGCGCGGGGGTCGGGGCCGCGCTGGTGGCGCACCCGGGCGTGAAGATGGTGTCGTTCACCGGCGGCACGGCCAGCGGTCGGCGCATTGCCGAAGCGGCGGCCAGCAAGCTGATGCCGGTGGCGCTGGAGCTGGGTGGCAAGTCGCCGCACATCGTGTTCGACGACGCCGACCTGCACGCTGCCGTCGATGCGGTGGTGGGTGGCATCTTCGAAGGCAGCGGCCAGTCGTGCGTGGCGGGCTCGCGCCTCTTCGTGCAGCGCGGGGTGTACGCGCAGGTGCTCGATCTGTTGGTCACTCGCGCACGTGCACTGAAAGTGGACCTGCCCGATGCAGCCGGTGCGCAGATGGGGCCCATCGCCACCTTCGCGCACCGCGACCGCATCGAAAGCATGGTGGCCGCTGCCCGCGCGGCGGGCGCCGACGTGCTCACCGGCGGCGCGCGGCCGAGCGATGAGCGGCTGGCGGCCGGTGCGTTCTACCTGCCCACCGTGCTCGGCCACATCGACAACCGCGCGGCCATCGCACAACAAGAGGTCTTCGGCCCGGTGTTGTGTGTGATGCCCTTCGACACCGAAGACGAGCTGATCGCCCAAGCCAACGACTCGGCCTTCGGCCTGGCCGCCGGCATCTGGACGGCCGACTTCCCCCGCGCCTGGCGTGTGGCCCGCGCGCTGGAGGCGGGCACGGTCTGGGTCAACACCTACAAGCAACTCTCGATCGCCACGCCGTTCGGTGGCTTCAAGGACAGCGGCCTGGGCCGCGAAAAAGGCCTCACCGGTTTGCGCCTGTACCAGCAGGCCAAGGGCGTGTATTTCGGCCTCGGCGGCTGAGGCCTCAATCGCCCAGTTGAAGCGGGTTCGGCTGGCGCTTTTCAATCGCCCACTTGAGCAAGGCCGCGCTTCTGAACGCACCGTGCGCGAACTTGCCGTAAGGCAGGGTCACAAACAACGCCATCACCGCGCCCAGGTGAATGCACAGCGCGAACGGCAAGGCCGGCGTGGCGCGCAGCCCCATCAACACCAGGCCCGTGAAGGCCGTGAGCCAGAGCAGCGCGATGAAGCCGCGGTCCATCGGCTTCTGGGTGGCGTCAGCTTGCAAGGGATTGCGGCGCAGGTGCAGCACGAACAAGCCGCTGGTGCCGATCCACAACGAGACCCCGCCCGTGATGCCCAGCAGCTTGGGCAGGCTCGCAAACCCATAGGGCGCGACCCATCCGAACAGGTAGTGATAGAGCGTGCCCACGCTGGTGGCCGCGAAGCACAGCATGAAGCCGTAGAAGGTGAAGTGATGAAAGCGCCGGCGCACGAGCGTGAACGCGTCGTCGGCTTCGTTGCAGCCTTCGCCGTGACCGCCGTCGAGGTACTTCAATCGCAGCACGTTGCCGGCCGCTTCGCCCAGTGCCTCGCCACTCGTCGCACCCGGTGACACCTCGCGCCAGAAACGCCGCACGCCCATCGCCAACGCGAACACCGCAAACAAGAAGATCGGCGCGAACAGGCCCACCATCAAGCCGTGCGGAAAGACCGCGTAGAAGTTGCCTTGCGCGACGGGTTGCCACAACGACCCCTGCAAGGCCACCGCGAGGACCAGAAAGAACGCGAGGCCCCCCGCCAGGGCGAGCGACAGCGTCAAGCCATTGCGCCGGTACAGCGCGCCGAATGCCGGCGGCCACGCATAGTCGGCATAGGTCTGCGCCCTCACCTGGGCCATCGCCTGCGGCACGTTGACACCAAACTCATGCGGCGCGGCGTACTGGCACGCTGGCAGGCACGCGCCGCATTGGTGGCACAGGTTGGCGAGGTAGTGGATGTCGGCCTGCACAAACTCCAAGCGGCGCGTCATCGCCGGGAACACTGCGCAAAAGCCTTCGCAGTAGCGGCAGGCGTTGCAGATGCCCATCACCCGTTCGACTTCGGCCTCGGGGCTCGTCAACGCACGAATGGGGATGACGCGCAACGCAGCCCTATCAAGCGCTTGCAAGCTGGCGCTCCTTCGACGCTGCGTTCGCCGCCTGCGTGCCGGCGATGCGGCCAAATGCCGTGCCGATGCTCATGCCCACGCCGGCGGTGTAGCCCTGGCCGAGCACGTTGCCCGCCATCATCTCGCCCGCCACGAAGAGGTTGTCGCTCGCTTGCCCGCCGAAGTGCACCGCCGCGTGCTCATTCACCTTCAAGCCGAGGTACGTGAAGGTCACGCCCGGCTTGAGCGGGTAGCCGAAGAAGGGTGGCGTGTCGATCGGCCGTGCCCAATGGGTCTTCGCGGGCGCCAACCCTGCGGTGTGGCAGTCGTCGAGCAGCGTGTGGTCGAAGCGGCCCACGCGGCAGGCGGCGTTGTATTGAGTGAGCGTCTGCATGAACGCCGCTTCATCGAGCCCGAGCTGGCGCGCGAGCTCGGGCAGCGAGTCAGCCCGTGCACCCGGGAACACCGGCGGCATGAACCGACCCACCGCCTTGGCATCGATCACCGACCAGGCCACCTGCCCGGGCTGCTGCGCCACCAGGCGGCCCCAGATGGCGTAGCGCTTGGGCCAGAAGTCTTCGCCTTCGTCGTAGAAGCGCTGCGCCTCGCGGTTGAGCACCACACCCAGCGACACGCAGTCGATGCGGGTGCAGATGCCGCCGTCATACAAGGGCGCGCGCGCGTCGATGGCCACCATGTGCGCCTGGGTCGGGTCGCCAATGCTGTCGGCGCCTGCGTCGATCAGGTGCTTGAGCAGCGTGCCGGTGTTGAAGCGGGTGCCGCGGATCAGGAAGTTGTCGGCCGGGTACTCACCGCGTTCGTTGCGGCCCCAGGCCTCGCGCAGCCACTCGCGGTTGGACTCGAAGCCACCGGCTGCGAGCACGCAGCTGCGTGCCGTGATGCGCTGCGCGCCGGCGTGTGCGGCGATGAAGCGGCCGCCTTGCAGCTCCAGCCGATCCACCGGCATGTCGTAGCGGATCTGCACACCGAGCCGCTCGGCACTGCGGTAATACGCGTTGACGAGCGCCTTGCCCCCACCCATGAAAAACGCATTGGTGCGCGCGGTGTGCAGCGCACCCGACAGCGAGGGCTGGAAGCGCACACCGTGCTGATGCATCCAGCTGCGGCAGGTCGACGACGCACGGATCACCAGCCGCGCGAGCGTCTCGTCGGTGACGCCGCCAGTGACCTTGCGCAGGTCTTGCCAATACTCCTCTTCGGAGTAGGCCTCGACCAGCACGTCTTGCGGTGCGTCGTGCATGCAGCGCAGGTTGCGCGTGTGCTGGGTGTTGCCACCGCGCCATGCGCGCGGCGCGGCTTCGAGCAGCAGCACCGAGGCACCCGCCTCGCGCGCCATCAAGGCCGCGCACAGGGCTGCGTTGCCACCGCCGATGACCAGCACATCCACCACCGCTTGCCTCCCCGTTCGCTCGCCGATGTTTCGTCGGCGCTTGGTGCGCCTGACGAAACGCCACGCTCAGCACCAGCGAGGATGTTCGCACGGCGACCCGCGCCACCCGCCGCTCGCGCTACCTCGGGATCGCCGCTCTCTCGGCCACTTCGCCGAGCGGTGTGTAGGTGATGCGGGTGTCCAGCGCGCCGTCTTTGTCGGCATCGACATCCGCATGAAGCAGCTTGCCCAGCCTGAAATGCTCCGCACGCAAGGGCAAGCCGGTCGACGGGTTCAGGTACTCGGTGGAGGACAGCACGCCGTTGCTGAAGTGCGATCGCAGGTCGCGGTAGCCATCACCATCGGTGTCGGCAACCTGGCTCTCGACGCTGCCGAAGCGAAACCGGATCTGCGTCTCGAACACACCGTTGAAGTCGTCGTCCGACTCGGCGGTGTCGAGCAGGCCGCGGCGGTCGAAATAGGCCAGGTAGTCGGGCTTGCCGTCGAGGTTGCGATCGGCCTCGCTGCGCAACAGGTTGCCACTGGGCGCGTAGACCCACTTTTCGTCGAGCAGCCCATCGCGGTTGTGGTCGACCCCATCGACGGTGACTGCCGAGCGGAAGAAGGCGGCCGTGCCGACCACCCCCAGGGTCAGGCCGATCAGAAACACCAGGAGCGACCTGGACCGGGTCGGTGGAGGCCGCACCGGGGTGTGCGAGGGTTGTTCGGCGTCCCACTGATCGACCAGCACGCGGGCGCGATCGAAGTCGGGCTCATCGACCACCAGCCGGATCAAGCCGGCCGCCGGCAGCTCGCCCATCGCGCCCTGCAGGTGTTCGCCATGGATGTGGGCGACGATGCCTTCGCGCTTGAGCAGGTCACGAAGCATGTGGGCTTCGACGGCGCTGGCAGCTTGGTAGAGGGTTTTCATAAGACCGGAAATAGCCCGATCTTATGCAGTGGCGGCCTCAGGACGCCGAGGCGTCCTCGCATCCGTCGGATTGCGCGAGGTTCGACATGCCCTGGCCCAACGGGGGCGTGTCGGCCAATGCCCCTGTGTCCACGGGCGGCATGCCGCCGACCCAGGTGCTGGCCGCGGCGCACAGGGCCACCATGATCGTGGCGCTCAAGAGGAAGGTCTTCAATCGGTAGGCGAGGCTCAGTGGCATGTCGGCTCCTGCTAGGAAGAGCCGAATGGTCGAACGGCGCCGTTTCAGCCGCGCTTCATGGGCCGGGCCGCAGGTTTCATTCGTTTCTTCCGCACTCAGGAGGCCAGCAGCCGCACCTTCTTCATCGCGAGCGACGCGGCCGCGTTGCGGGTTTCCACACCCAGCTTGGCAAAGACATGCTCCAGGTGCTTTTTCACCGTGGCCGGGCTGCTGCCGAGGATGTCTCCGATGTCGCGGTTGGTCTTGCCCTTGACCACCCAGTACAGCACCTCGGCCTCGCGCATGGTGAGCTTGAAGGCCTGCAACACGGCGTCAACCACCGCCGCATCGGACACCTCGCGCATCACCATCAACCAATCGTCGTCGCTGGTGCGCTCTTGCAACGAGAAGATGAGCTGCTTCGGGTCGCGCGTGATCGTGAGCGGGGTCTGCTCCCGTCCTTCGGTGGCCAGAGTCGATTGTTCGCGCAGCCACACCAGCAGCTCTTCGGGCACCTGGCCGGGCCCGACGGCAAAGTAGGTGTGCATCAACTGGCGCGCGAGCGCCGTCTGCCACACCGCTTTGCCGGTGCTCAGATCGTTGCTGAGGTGCACCGCCATGGTGGCGTGGCCAAAGGCGTCGAGCGCATTGCGCGCCTGGCGTGCCTGCCGCGCGCTCTGCATGTGCACCGACATGCGGGCCAGCACCTCCTGCGGGCGGATGGGCTTGGTCACGTAATCGACACCACCCGCGGCAAACGCCGCCACCACATGCTCGGTGTCGGTGAGGCCGGTCATGAAGATGATCGGGATGTGCGCCGTGTCGGCGTGCGCCTTCAGGCGGCGGGCGACCTCGAAGCCGTCCATGCCCGGCATCACGGCGTCGAGCAGCACCACGTCGGGCAGGGTCTGCGCGGCGCGCTGCAAGGCGCTCTCACCGTTGGTGGCCACCAGCACGGTGTAGCCGGCTTCGTCGAGCGCGTCGTGCAGCAGCGAGAGGTTGTCGGGCACGTCGTCGACGATCAGCACCACGTCGCTCGCGGTGCGGTCGGGCAGGCGGGCCGTCTCGGAACGGGGATCAGAGCGTGGGTTGGTCATGGAGCGCACGGCGCACGAGGCCGCTCATCGCGTCGAGTTGGAAGTTGCGCGCCAGGCCACGCAGGTGGTCCACGAAGCTGGCGTGGGCGGCATTCTCGCCTTCGATCTCGTCGAGCTTCTTCACGATGCCACGAAAGTAGCCCAGGCTGATCAGTTCATCGAGTGCCTTGAGATGGTGTTCATCGGGCAGCACCCAGCTGGCCGGTGCGGGCGGGGCGCTGGTGGCGGCACGCTCGCGCGGCACCTCCAGCCATTCGAGCGCGAGTCGAGAGCCCAACCAGTCGAGCAGCTCGTTGACCCGCACGGGCTTCAGCACAAAGTCTTTCGGTGTGATGCCGACGTCGTTTTCCAGGTCTTTGTCGAAGGCGTTGCCCGAGACGATGGCGATCGGTGCGCTGCTCAGCTGCTGCGAGCGGATCGCGCGGATGGTGGCCCAGCCGTCGATGCCCGGCATGGCCAGGTCCATCAGGATGGCGTGTGGCGCAAACGCGCTCACCACCTCCAGGCATTCGTGGCCCGAGGCCGCTTGCTTCAGCTCGAAGCCGAGCGGCTGCAGCACGGTCGCGAGCAGCGAGCGGTCGACCTCTTCGTTGTCGACGATCAGCACGCGCCGGCGTTCGCCGCGGTAGCCGATGCGGCTGGCGCGAGGCACTTCGAGCGCCGCCACCGCGCCACGTGCTTCGGGCAGGAAGAGCCGGATGCGGAACACCGTGCCCACGCCGGGCGTGCTGCTCACCGTCATCTCGCCGCCCATCAAATCGGTGAGCATCTTGCTGATGGTCAGGCCCAGGCCGGTACCAGATGTCGCGCCGCTGGTCGCCTCGGAGCCGCGCGCAAAGGGCTCGAAGATGTGCTCGATCTCGTCGGCCGCGATGCCGGGGCCGGTGTCTTCGATTTCGAACAGCGCCATCTCGCGCGCATAGCGCAAGCGAAACACCACCTTGCCCGAGTGCGTGAACTTGACCGCGTTGCCCAGCACGTTGATCAGGATCTGCTGCAGGCGCTTTTCGTCGGCACGCACCACCTCGGGCAACACGTCGGCCAACTCGGCGCGGAACTCGATGGCCTTGGCCGAAGCCTGCAGCTCGAACATGCGCACGATCTGCTGCACGCAGTCGCGAAAGCGAAGCGGCTTCGATTCCAGGCGCAACTTGCCGCCCTCGATGCGGGCGATGTCGAGCGTGCCTTCGATCAGCGAGAGCAAGTGATCGCCGCCTCGTCGGATCACGCTCACCGCCTGCTTGCGGTGCTGCGGGATGGAGGCGTCTTCTTCGAGCAACTGCGCATAGCCGAGGATGCTGTTGAGCGGCGTGCGCAGCTCGTGGCTCACCGTCGTGATGTAGCGGCTCTTGGCCTGGTTGGCGAGCTCGGCACTGCGCTTGGCGTCTTGCAGCTGCAGGTCGGTCTGGCGGTGCGAGTCGATCTCGCGGCGCAGCGCGAGCGTCTGCTCGTGCACGGCCTGGGTCTGGCGGTTGGACTCTTCCTGCGCCACCTGGCGGCTCTTGTGCGTGAGCACCAGCCACCAGGCCACCACACCGCTCACCAGCAACAAGGCGGAGAACGCCTTGACGAAACCGAGCCGCAGCGTGGGCCCGAAGGTCAGCGCGTGCTCGCCCATCGCACGCAGCTCCTGGTGGTAGAGCAGACCGAACAGGCCGGCCAGCACCGGCACCACGATGGCCATCAACAGCAGGTAATGGCCCAGGCCGGTGTCGATGTAGGGCCAGGCGCGCTTGGGCAGCAGCGCGCGCAGCGCGCCGGCCCACTGCGCCGACAGCCGCGCATCGGGTTTGCACAGGTCGTTGCAACGCGCGTCAAGCGAGCAGCACAGCGAGCAGATGTTGCCGAGGTAGGCCGGGCAATGGGCGAGGTCGTCGCCTTCGTACTCGCGCTCGCAGATCACGCAGCTTTGCAGGCCGGTGAAGAGGCCGCGCCCCACCCCCGTTCGCCCTGAGCCTGTCGAAGGGTCACCGTGACCGGCGCTGGCTTCGACAGGCTCAGCCCGAACGGTGAGGGGTGTGGTGGCTGCGGCAGTTCGAGGCTCGGACTGCCGCGCAATGTAGTACTTGCCCTTGGTGGCCCACGCGATCAAGGGAGAAACCACCATCGCCGTCACCAGCGCGATCAGCGCCGAGAACGCTTCGGCCAAGGGCCCGAACACCCCCAGGTAGGCCGTGACCGACAGCACCGAGGCCGCCACCATCGCGCCCACGCCCACCGGGTTGATGTCGTAGAGGTGCGCGCGCTTGAACTCGATGCCCGGCGGCGAGAGGCCCAGCGGCTTGTTGATCACCAGATCGGCCACCACCGCCATCAGCCACGAGATCGCGATGTTGGAGTAGAGCCCGAGCACGCCGCCCAACGCCTTGAAGACGTCGAGCTCCATCAGCATCAACGCGATCATGGTATTGAACACCACCCACACCACACGCCCCGGGTGGCTGTGGGTGAGGCGCGCGAAGAAGTTGCTCCACGCGAGCGAGCCCGCGTAGGCGTTGGTGACGTTGATCTTGAGCTGCGAGATCACCACGAACAGGCACACCGCAGCCACCGCCCAGCCGGGGCGCGAGAACACGTATTCGTAGGCCGCGAGGTACATCTGGTTGGGGTCGACCGCCCGATCGACCGGCACCGAGTGGCTGATGGCGATGTAGGCCAGCAAGGCGCCACCGAGCATCTTGATCACGCCGAGGATCACCCAGCCCGGCCCGCCGATCAGCACGCCGGCCCACCAGCGTTTGCGCGTGGCTGCCGTCTTCTCAGGCATGAAGCGCAGGTAGTCGACCTGCTCGCCCATCTGCGTGATGAGCGCGATGCCCACTGTCATCGCCGCACCGAACAGGTACACGTTGAACTGAGAGCCCTGCCCCGCTCTGGCGGCATCACCCCCACCGTAATTGGCGAGCTGGCTCAAGACGTCGGGGTTGTGGTGAAAGACAAAGATGTAGGGCACGACCAGCATCACCAGCCACAGCGGCTGCGTCCACACCTGCAGGCGGCTGATGGCGGTGACACCGTGCGTCACCAGCGGGATGACGACCAGCGCGCAGATCAGGTAGCCCCACGCGGGCGGGATGTCGAAGGCCAGCTCCAGTGCATAGGCCATCACCGCCGCCTCGAGCGCAAAGAAGATGAAGGTGAAGCTCGCGTAGATCAGCGAGGTGATGGTCGAGCCGATGTAGCCGAAGCCGGCGCCGCGGGTGAGCAGGTCCATGTCGAGCCCATGGCGGGCGGCATAGATGCTGATCGGCAAGCCGGCCAGGAAGATGATCAAGCCGGTGGCGAGGATGGCCCAGAAGGCGTTCAAGAAACCGTACTGCACCAGCAGCGTGGCGCCCACCGCTTCGAGGATGAGGAAGGAGGCTGCGCCGAAGGCGGTGTTGGCCACCCGCATCTCCGACCACTTGCGAAAGCTGTGCGGCGTGAAGCGCAGCGCGTAGTCTTCCATCGTCTCGCGGGCGACCCAGCTGTTGTAGTCGCGACGCACCTTGACCACCCGTTGCACCGCGCCGTCCGATTGCACCCGTTCGGTGCGTTCGGCTGGTGCGACCGCCGGGCCGAGGCGTGGGTTGTCGGGAGTCGGCGAGGTGGCAAGCTTCATGCGTTGCTCAGGCGCAAGCACCATGCCACGGCGCGTTGCTGCGCCCTAACATGTGGCATACCTTCTGCTTTCTGCACCACCATGGAACTCACTCCGCGCGAAAAAGACAAGCTGCTGATCTTCACGGCCTCGCTGCTGGCCGAGCGCCGCAAGGCCCGCGGGCTGAAGCTCAATTACCCCGAAGCGGTCGCCCTGATCAGCGCCGCCATCATGGAAGGCGCCCGCGAAGGCAAGACGGTGGCGGCCTTGATGAGCGAAGGCAAAACCGTGCTGACGCGCGCCGATGTGATGGATGGCATCGCCGAGCTGATTCCCGAGATCCAGGTCGAAGCCACCTTCCCCGATGGCACCAAGTTGGTGACAGTGCACCAACCTATTGCATGAACTCTCCAGGAGACCCTTTGATGACCCGCACCCTGCTTCGCACCCCCTGCCTGGCGGCCTTGCCTTTGACGGCCCTGGCCCACGATGGGCACGGCGCCACCGCCGTGCACTGGCACGCCAGCGACACCTGGGGCTTCATCGTCACCATCGCCCTGGTGGGCGCGGCCCTCTGGTTCGCCCGGAGGAAGTGAGATGACGCCGGGCGAACTGTTCACCGACGGCCCCGACATCGCCATCAACACCGGCCGCCGCGCCATCACGCTGGTGATCGAAAACAGCGGCGACCGGCCGATCCAGGTCGGCTCGCATTACCACTTCGCCGAGACCAA
>NZ_JADMJX010000365.1 GCF_018780185.1 Rhizobacter sp. | reverse complement strand
GCGTGCGCGTGGCGCAGACCTGCCGCGACTGGGGCCTGACCTGGGGCTCGCACTCCAACAACCACTTCGACGTGTCGCTCGCGATGTTCACCCACGTGGGTGCCGCCGCGCCGGGTCGTGTGACGGCGATCGACACCCACTGGATCTGGCAAGACGGGCAGCGCCTGACCAAAGAGCCGCTGCAGATCGTCGGCGGCCACGTGCAGGTGCCGAAGAAGCCGGGGCTCGGTGTCGAGCTCGACATGGTCGAGGTGGAGAAAGCGCACACGCTCTACAAGCAGCACGGCCTCGGCGCGCGTGACGACGCGATCGCGATGCAGTACCTGATGCCCGGCTGGACGTTCGACCCGAAGCGGCCTTGTCTGGTGCGCTGACCTGGTGCGCTGACGTCGTGCGCCGAAGACGGCGGCCTCGATGATGCGCCGTCAGCGCACTCCTGCGGTGCGCCCCGAAGGCATCGATGCGATCGAGGCGGAAATCGCAACGGGGTGTGAACTAATGCAGGCCGACCGGCGTGCTCGCTGGAAAAGTGCCCCGCTTTCTGGAATGCTTGCGTGTCGCAGCTCGCAACGCCTCTTCAATGCTCAGGAACGCCCATCGTTACCTGCACAAGGACTTTGTCCTCAGCTGCAACCCCAAGAAGACCGTTGACGGTCGCTTCCAGTCGAGCCTGGCCATCACCTACCTGGGCGGCGAGCGCACGCGCTCGCAGCGATTCTTCGACCTGAGCGATGTGTTCGACACCGAGGAAGAAGCCGCCTCGCATGCGCGCACGGTCGGCACCGAATGGATCGACCGGCAGGTCGGCAACGGGTAGGGCCTGGCGCCGGGCAGGTGCTCAGGTCACCGGCGCGGGGTTGAACAGCACCAGCGCGTTGTGCAGCTTCCACTGCTCGGCCCAGGTCTTCTTGCGCCCGCTCGCCACGTCGAGCATCAGGTGGAACAACTCCCAGCCCACCTCTTCGATGCTCGCGTCGCCATCGGCAATGCGGCCTGCGTTGACGTCCATCAGGTCGTGCCAGCGGCGCGCGAGCTCGCTGCGGGTGGCGACCTTGATGACCGGCACTTCGGCCAGGCCATAGGGTGTGCCGCGCCCGGTGGTGAAGACGTGCAGGTTGATGCCGGCCGCCAGTTGCAGCGTGCCGCAGATGAAATCGCTGGCCGGCGTGGCGGCATAGATCAGGCCCTTTTGTTTGGCCTTCTCACCCGGTGACAACACCCCCGAGATCGGCGCGCTGCCGCTCTTGACGATCGAGCCCATCGCCTTCTCGACGATGTTGGACAGGCCGCCCTTCTTGTTGCCCGGCGTCGTGTTGGCGCTGCGGTCGACCTGGCCCTTGCGCAGGTAAGCGTCGTACCAGGCCATCTCGCGGATCATCGCGTCGGCCACCTCGGGGCTGCTGGCGCGCGAGGTGAGCTGGTCGATGCCGTCGCGCACTTCGGTGGTTTCGCTGAACATCACCGTGGCACCGGCGCGCACCAGCAGGTCAGTGCAAAAACCCACCGCCGGGTTGGCGGTGACGCCGCTGAAGGCATCGCTGCCGCCACATTGCACGCCCACCACCAGCTCGCTGGCAGGCACCGTTTCGCGCCGTCTGGCGTTCAGGCGCTGGAGGTGCGCGTCGGCGGCTTTCATCACCGAGTCGATCATCGACATGAAGCCGACGTGCGCGTCGTCTTGCAGGCACACGACGTCGAGTGCCTGGGGTTCGCTGCGCTCGTCGACGATCGCGAACGAGCCGGGTGGCAACAGCCGCTCGGGCTGCAGCTTCTCGCAGCCCAGGCTCACCACCATCACCTCGCCGCCGAAGTTGGGGTTGAGGCTGATGTTGCGCAGCGTGCGGATGGGAATGATGGCGTCGGGCGCGTCGATGGCCACACCGCAGCCGTAGGTGTGCTCCAAGCCGACCACGTCGTCGACGTGGGGGTACTTGGGCAGCAGCTCGCTCTTGATGCGTTTGACGGCAAAGTCCACCACGCCGGCCACGCACTGCACGGTGGTGGTGATGGCGAGGATGTTGCGGCTGCCCACCGAGCCGTCGGCATTGCGGTAGCCCTCGAAGGTGTAGCCCTCGAGCGGCGCGAGCGGCGGGGGTTTGACGGTTGCGATCGGCAGGCCTTCGAGCGAGCGCGCGTCGGGCATGTCGAGCAAACGTTCGTGCACCCAGCTGCCGGCGGGGATGGCCTTGGCCGCACGGCCGATGATCACGTTGTAGCGCCGCACCGCCTCGCCGGCGGCGATGTCGACCAGCGCCACCTTGTGGCCTTGCGGAACCTTGTCGACCAGGGTGAGGCCGGAAGGGAACACAGTGCCCACCGGCAAGCCACCGTCGTTGGCGACGATCGCGACGTTGTCGCGCTCGTGCATGGTGATGTAGAGGGGCGGTCTCATGCTGTCCTCAGGAGCCACGAGCAAGCAAAGCGACGCTCACATCAAGCAACGCCCGCGGAGCCGGCTTTGCCGGTCCGCCAGGCGGCGCCCCTTGGGGGCAGGAGCGAAGCGACTGGGGGGCTGTCTTCACTCTGCCTTCACCCTGCCGTCTTTGACGACCTTCACCCACTTCGCCATCTCGGCGTTGCCGAAGGCGACGAACTGCGCCGGCGTGTTGGGGCTGTGCACCAGGCCCAGGCTGTCGAGCTTGGCCTTGATCTCGGGTTGGGCGAGGATCTTCTCCACCTCGGCGTTCAAGCGCTGCACCACGGCGGGTGGCGTGCCGGCCGGGGCATACAGCGCCTGCCAGCTCGCCACGTCGAAACCTGCCACACCGGCTTCCTGCAGCGTGGGCACGGTGGGCAGCGCCGGGCTGCGCGCGGCCGAGGTGACGGCGAGCGCGCGCACCCTGCCGCTCTGGATGTGTGGCGCGGCCACGGTCACCGTCTCGAAGCTCATCGGCACCTGCCCGCCGATCACGTCTTGTATGGCCGGTGCGCTGCCCTTGTAGGGCACGTGCGTGAGTTCGGCGCCGGCCAGCAGCTTGAACATCTCGCCCGACATGTGCTGCGAGCTGCCTTGCCCGGCCGACGCGAAGGTGATGCTGCCGGGCTTGGCCTTGGCCGCGGCGATCAGGTCCTTGACGTTCTTGAAGGGCTGCTCGGCGCCCACCAGCAGCACGTTGGAGATGCTGCCCAGCAGGATCACCGGCGCGAAGTCGGTCGCCGCGTTGTACGGCATCTTGGGCTGCAGCGCCGGGTTGATGGCGTGGCTCGCAATCGTGCCCAGCAGCAAGGTGTAGCCGTCGGGCGGGGACTTGGCCACCACGTCGGCCCCGATCACGCCG
Source organism: Rhizobacter sp. (assembly GCF_018780185.1). Classification (GTDB taxonomy): domain Bacteria; phylum Pseudomonadota; class Gammaproteobacteria; order Burkholderiales; family Burkholderiaceae_C; genus Rhizobacter. The sequence goes on along the minus strand of NZ_JADMJX010000365.1, from coordinate 17,251 downwards.
CCCGCGCCGGCCTTGTTGTCGATGACGACCGTCTGCTTGAGCACGCCTTGCAGCTTGTCGCCGATGGTGCGGGCCAGGATGTCGGAGGTGCCGCCAGCCGCAAAGGGCACGACCAGGCGAATGGGCTTGGCGGGCCAGGCGTCTTGCGCGTGGGCGAGCGGCGCGTGGCACACGGCCAGCGCCGCGAGGAGAAGGTGTCGACGGTGCATGTCTGTCTCCGTGGGTTGATCAGCTTACGACTGCCGGGCGGCGGCCCGAGGGCCCTGGAAAGTACCCCCGGGCCCGGCTGGTTCACCAGGCCATGCGCAGGCCGGCCTGGAGCACGCGCTCCTCGGCGATGTAGTCCTTCAGGTCGCCGGTGGCGACCGAGAAGCCTGCATACAGGAAGGTGTTCTTCGACAGGCCGTAGCGCCCGGCGAGCGCCGCCTTGCCCAGCGTGGCGGTCTGGCCGCTCGCGCTTTCGTACTTCACGCCCGAGTAGTTGATGCCCCAGGTCATTGCGCCGGTGGGGATCTCCACGCCCACCGTGTAGCCATTGAGCTTGAGCGCGGTGAAGCTGCCCGCACCGCTGGTGACGATCAGGTTGGCCCCGGTGAAGGCACCGTTGGCCGCGCCGGTGGCGAGCTCGTCGTCACGCTGGATGCCGCCCAGCAGCTTGACCGGGCCGAAGTTGTAGTTGGCGCCGATGGTGAGCGACTTGTTGGTCTGCTCGTCGGTGGTGCGCGACAGGGTCCATTCGTAGGACATGGCTGCGTTGAACGGCCCGGCGCCGTAGCCGAACTTCACGCCATGGAAGCGGTCGGCCGTGCCTTCACCCGGGGCGAGCTGGGCGGTGGCGGTGAAGCCGCCGAGGTTGGGCGTCTGGTACTGGATCACGTTGTTGGCACGCGGCGCGTTGAGCCAGAAAGGCAGGGCGCGGCCGGCATTGGTGACGCCGGTGCCCTGGTTGTTGACCAGCGCGTTGCCGAAGGGGTTGCTCAGGCCCATCACCGAGTCTTCGAGCACGTACTGGCGGCCCAGGCGCACCTCACCCAGGCTGCTGGACGACAGGCCCACGAACACCTGGCGGCCGAAGGCGAGGCCACCCTGGGCGGCCGCGCCAGTGTCGGCGAGCAGGCCGCTTTCGAGCACCGCGTTGGCCTTCAGGCCTCCGCCCAGGTCTTCGGCCACACGCACGCCCCAGCGCGAACCGTTCAAGCCGTTGACCGTGCCGTCGTTGAGGCGCCAGACGCTGCCGCCGCCGACGTTGCTGCCGGCCTTGTGCTGATTGACGGCGAGGTCGAGCAGGCCATACAGGGTGACGCTCGATTGCGCCTGTGCGGCGCCGGCGGCGAGCAGCACCGCGGTGGCCAGGATGGTTTTTTGAATTCGTTGGTTGTGCATGTGTGTCTCCTCGGGGGTTGATGGAACGGCCGTTGGTCTCTGGTTTGCAGGCAAAGCGATGCCCAGCCCGCACGCCACGGCCATGGCGCGCGGGGTCTGAAAAAGGGGTGTGCGGGTGTGGGTCTGGCGGGTCTTGCGGGTGGGTGTCGGTGCCGCCTTGTCAGGGCAGCTGAATGGCTTCGACCCAGTTGGGGTTGAGCCCGACCTTGTGTTCGCTGACGAGGCGCAGTTCGCCGCTGTTCGTGTCGATGGCGTGCACGCCCACGCGGTGCGAGAGCTGCCCGGTTGCGATCAGGTGGCGACCCGAAGGCGTGATGGCAAAGCCGCGTGGCTGCGCCTGCGTGGGCGTGTGGCCGATCAGGCTGAGCCGGCCGGTGCCGGCGTGCACCGCAAACGCGGCCAGGGTGTTGGTGCGGCGCTCGCTGCTGTAGAGAAAGCGGCCGTCGGGTGTGAGGTGCAGGTCGGCCGCCCAGGCTTCGCCGCTGAACCCGGCGGGCAGCGTCGAGACGGTGTTCAGGTGCCGCAGCGTGCCGCGCTCGCGGTCGAAGGCCAGCACGTCGATGCTGGCGTCGAGCTCGTTGAGCAGGTAGACGAAGGGCGCGCTCGGGTGGAAGACAAAGTGGCGCGGGCCGGCCTCGGGCCGCAGCACGAGCGCGGGGGGCACGTTCGGCACCAGCTCGCCACGCGCGGCGTCGAACATGAACTGCAGCACCTGCCCCGCACCCAGCGAGGTGGCGAAGACAAAGCGGTTGGCCGGGTCGCTGCGCATCGCATGGGCCTTCGGGCCGGTCGGGATGACTTGTTTCGCCAGCTGCGGCAGGCCATCGGCACCGATCGGGCTCAACGCCACCAGGTTGCCGCCGTACGAGGCGCTGAACAGCCAGCGCCCGCTGGCGTCGAGCGCAATGTTGGCCATGCTTGCCGGCAGGGCCGCTTCACCCAGGCGCGTGAGCTGGCCGTTGCGTGCGTCGATGCCGAGCGTGACGGCGGCCAGTGGCTCGCTGCGCCGCGCCACGTAGAGAAAGCGCTTGTCGCCGCTCACTGCCATCGGCATCAGCATGCCGCCGAGTTCGAGCGTCTGCCGCGAGCACAGCTCGCCGCTGCGCTCGTCGAGCTGCAGCACCGAGATGCTGCCGCTGTCGGCGTTGCTGACGTAGACGATGCTGGTCATGGGCCGCGCCGCTTCACAGGCCCAACGCCCGCGGCAGCCAGGTCGACAGCCACGGGATGTAGGTGACCATCATCAGCACCACGAACAGTGCTGCGAAGAACGGCATCAGCGCCTTCGAGACCGTGCCGATCGAGAGCTTGGCGATGGCGCTGCCGGTGAAGAGCACCGTGCCCACCGGTGGCGTGATCAGGCCCACGCCCAGGTTGACCATCATGATCATGCCGAAGTGCACCGGGTCGATGCCGAGCTTGGTGACCACGGGCAGCAAGATCGGCGTCAAGATCAGGATCAGCGGCGACATGTCCATCAGGCAGCCCAGCACCAGCAGCATCACGTTGATCAGCGCCAGGATCACGTACTTGTTGTCGGAGATGCTGGTGAAGTAGTTGGTGACGGTGAGCGGGATCTGCATCAGCGTCATCAGGTAGCCGAAGCAGGCCGCGAAGCCGATCAGGATCATCACGATCGTCACCGTCTTGACGGTGCGGTGCACGAGCTTGGGCAGGTCGCGCCAGCGGTAGTCGCGGTAGACGAACATGGTGACGAAGAAGGCCCACACGACGGCGATCGAGGCCGACTCGTTGGCGGTGAACACCCCCGACAGGATGCCGCCGAGGATGATCACCATCGTCATCAGGCCCCACATCGCGTCGGCGCAGATCTTCAGTGCCTGGCGCAGCGGGATCACCTCGCCCTTGGGGTAGTTCTTCTTCTTGGCGATGAAGAGGCACAGGACGGCCAGCGTCAGGCCCATCAGCAGGCCCGGCAGCACGCCGGCCACGAAAAGCGCGGCGATCGACACCGTGCCGCCTGCGGCCAGCGAGTACAGCACCGCGTTGTGGCTGGGCGGGATCAGGATGGCCTGCACCGAGCCGCTCACCGTCACGGCGGTGGCGAAGTCGCGCGGGTAGCCTTTTTTCTCCATCTCCGGAATGAGCACCGAGCCGATCGAGGCCGTGTCGGCCACCGACGAGCCCGAGATCGCGCCAAAGAAGGTGGAGGCGAGGATGTTGACGAGCGACAACCCGCCGCGGATGAAGCCCACCAGCACGCCGGCAAACGCCACCAGGCGCCGCGCCATGCCGCCCTCGGCCATGATGGCGCCGGCCAGCACGAAGAAGGGAATCGCCAGCAGCGAGAACTTGTTGACGCCCGAGGCCAGCTGGATCATCACCGCGTCGAGCGGGATGTCGATCCACAGCGCGCCGATCAGCGCCGACAGGCCGAGCGAGTAGGCGATCGGCATGCCCAACATCATGAGCACGAAGAAGCTGCCGAGCAGCACGAGGGCGTCCATCAGCGTTGCCCCTCGGTGGCTTCGACCAGCTGTTCTTCATAGCGCACGATCGCGCGGTGGCTCTGTGGGCCGAACACCATGCGCTCGAGCACGAACAGCAGCGTGATGGCCGCTCCGATGGGCAGCGGCGCATAGGTCACGCCCACCGGCAGCCAGTTCAGCTCGGCGATCGGCTGGCGCCAGGTCTCGATGCACAGGTTGGTGCCGTACCAGGTGACGAAGCCGCAAACCAGCAGCATCAACAGGTCGACCACCACCGACAACAGTTTCTGCACGGGCGGCGGCAGCTGTTCGGTCAGCATGGTGACGGCGATGTGCGCACCGGCGCGGTAGGCGGCAGCGGCGCCGATGAAGGTGAACACCATCATCAACAGGATCGCGATCGGCTCGGGCCACTGCGAGCCCGTGCCCAGCACGTAGCGTGTGAAGACCCCCCACGGGATGATGACGGACATGAGAAAGATGGCGATGCCGGCCGACCAGATGGCGACGAGGTACAGCCGGTCGAGCGTGCGGACGATGGGGTGATCCATGGGGGAGTCTTGAAATCTCTGGGGTCCGGTGCGTGCCCTGGGCGCGCACCGGAACAGTCATCACTTCGTGGCTTCGATGCGCTTGATCAGCTCGGGGAACTGGGCGCCGTACTTGGCGCGCACCGCGGCGGTCGAGTCGTAGAAGGGCTTGTTGTCGATGCTGATGAACTCGACACCCGCGGCCTTGAGCTTGGCGGTGTAGTCGGCCACGCTCTTGTCCCACAGCACGCGCTGCTCCATCTGGGCTTCGCGGGCGTACTTGCGGAACAGCGCCTGGTCGTCCTTGGAGAGCTTGTCCCAGCTCACCTTCGACATCACGAAGATCTCGGGAATGATCAGGTGGTTGGTCTGCGTGTAGTACTTCGCGCCGGCCTGGTAGTGGTTGGCCGTGAAGAGCGTGGGCGGGTTGTTCTCGGCGCCGTCGACCACGCCGGTCTGCAACGCGGTGAATACCTCGCCGTAGCCCATCGAAATGCCGTTGCCGCCCATCGCATTCATGGTGTCGACGAACAGCGGGTTGCCCATCATGCGGATCTTCATGCCCTTCAGGTCTTCGGGCTTGCGCACCGGCTTCTTGGTGTAGAGGCTGCGCGAGCCGCCGTCCATCCAGCCGAGGCCGACCATCTTGGCCGACGAAGCAGTGATCTTGTCGAGCATCTCGGTGCCGATGGGGCCGTCGATCACGGCGCGCATGTGCGCTTCGTTGCGGAACACGAAGGGCATGTTGAACACGTTCACGTCAGGCACCACCGGGCCGATGGGGCCGAGCGAGGTGCGCAGGATCTGGATCGCACCGACCTGCGTCTGCTCGATCATCTCTTTCTCGCCGCCGAGCACCGAGCCGGGGAACATCTGGAACTTGATGCGGCCCTTGGTGGCGGCCTCGATCTTCTTGCCCATGTTCTCGATCGCCACCACGTTGGGGTAGCCGGCCGGGTGCACGTCGGCGGCCTTCATGGTCTGGGCGGCGGCCGTGAAAGTGGTGGCCAGCGCGCCGGCGGCGATGGCCGCTGCGAGCAAGGTTCTGCGCATGTTCATGGGTGTCTCCTGGTGTTGTGGTCAGACGGGGTAAAGGGGCTGAGTGCGGGGGTCACTCGATCGGGCCGGTGCGCACGAAGGCGCCGCCCTGGTAAAGCGTGGCGGGGTCGTTGAAATCGATCGTGGGCTGGCGCGCTTCAACGGCTGCGCGGAACGTCTCCGAGCTGTCTTGCGGGCGGTAGCCGATGTGGCGCGCGGCGGTGTTGTCCCACCAGGTGGTGGTGTTGTCAGACATGCCGTAGATGACGCTGTGGCCGACCACCGGCGCGGTGAGGCTGGCCATCACCAGGCGCTCCAGGTCGTCGTAGCTCATCCAGGTGGCGAGCATGCGGCGGTCTTTCGGCTCGGGGAACGAGGAGCCGATGCGCAGGCTCACCGTCTCGATGCCGTAGCGGTCGAAGTAGAACTGCGCCAGGTTCTCGCCATAGGCCTTGGAGATGCCGTAGTGGCCGTCGGGGCGCATCGGTGCGCTCGCGTCGATCACCTCGTCTTGCCGGTAGAAGCCGGTGACGTGGTTGGAGCTTGCGAACACGATGCGGCGCACGCCGTGCTTGCGCGCCGCTTCATACAGGTTGTAGGTGCCGACGATGTTGGCCTGCAGGATCAGGTCGAAGTGCTGCTCGGTCGAGACCCCGCCCAGGTGCACCACCGCGTTCACGCCCTCCAGCAGCGAGAGCACGCCGGCCCGGTCTTCAAGCCGCACCGGGCGCAGCTCTTCGCCGGGGGAGGCGCTGCCGAGGTCGGCGATGTCGCTCAGGCGCAGCGTGTCGCAACAGGCCTTCAGGCGCGGGCGCAGCACGCGGCCCAGGCCTCCTGCGGCGCCGGTGAGCAACAGGCGGGGAAAACGCAGCGGGGTGTTGGCGACGGGCATGGCGGGCTCTGAAGGTCTGAAGGGCGCGGCTTGAATTGCGCGTTACGTTGTAGGTTGTCGTACAACATTGCAGATCGTCGTTGATGGGTGTGGCCGCGTCAAGGCGGCTCACGACCGGGCTTTCCCTGATGTCCGATACCTGGAAAGGGTTGCAGTTGTCGATCGCGATGGGCGGAACGACACTCCCGCCCGCAGTCATACGATGACCGATGACTGACAACTAGATCAACATCAATAGGAGACTCCCATGAAGCGAAGAATGTTCGTGATGTCCGGCGTCGCGCCGGTGGCGCTGAGCGCCTGTGGTGGTGGCGCTGATGACCCGCAGGCCGCGAGTGACGCCGCCGACAGCGGTGGCCGTGCCCAGGCCTTGACGGCGGCCCCGCCGGCCTCGGCGCCCACCGGCACGCAAGCTGCCGCCCTCGATGCGATGAAACGCGCCGCCAGGTTCATGAACGAAACCGTGTCGTACCGCGGCGGCTATGTGTGGCAATACCTGCCCGACCTGTCGGTGACCTGGGGCGAGATGCAGGCCAAGCGCACGATGTGCTGGATCCAGCCCCCTGGCACACCGACCGCGGGCCATGCCTTTCTCGACGCGTACCACGCGACCGGTGACGAGACCTACTACAACGCCGCCCACCGCACCGCGAAGGCGCTGGTGGAAGCGCAGCACGACGCCGGTGGCTGGAACTACATCCACGACTTTGCCGGCGAGCGCTCGCTGCGCCAGTGGTACCACACCATCGGCGCCAACGGCTGGCGGCTGGAGGAGTTCCAGCACTACTACGGCAACGCCACCTTCGACGATGCGGGCACGGCGGTGTCGTCGCAGTTCCTGCTGCGCATGTACCTGGAAAAGCGTGACCGGCGTTTCAAGCGCGCGGTGCAGAAGGCCATCCAGTTCGTGCTGGCCGCTCAGTTCAAGGGCGGCGTGGCCGACGGTGGCTGGCCGCAGCGCTGGCCGGTGAACCCGAACGCGATCTCGTCGATGCCGCTGCCCAACCCGCAGCAGCTGCCCGCCGATGCACAGCAAGGCATGGAAGACGGCGACTACACGACCATGGTCACCTTCAACGACGACGTGGCGGGCGAGAACATCAAGTTCCTGCTGATGTGCGTGGTGGGCCTGGGCGAGACCCGGTTGATCCCGCACATCCACCGCGCGATGGAGTGCCTGCGCCGGCTGCAGCAGCCGGGGCCGCAGGCCGGCTGGGGCCTGCAGCACCTGGCCACCGACAGAGGCGGCCGCCCGGCCGGCGCGCCCGCCGGTGCGCGCAGCTACGAGCCGCGTTCGCTGGCGACGCACACCACGCAGACCAACGTGCAGCAGCTCTTCAACTACTTCCGCCTGACCGGCGACCGCAAGTACCTGGCGCGCGTGCCCGAGGCGCTGGCCTGGCTGGAGAGCTGCCGCCTCACGCCGCAGCAGATCGCCGAGAACCCGCTGCTGGGTGGCGGTCGCACGCACCCGACCTTCATCGAACTCGGGACCAACGTCGGGCGCTTCGTGCACCGCTACGGCTCCAACATCTGGAACGGCGCCTACTACGTCAGCCACGACCACAAGGCCACGCCCAGCCACTATTCGGCCGGGCGCAACATCAACATCGCCGGCATGCGGGCCACCTACGAGCAGCTCAACGCGATGACCGATGCACAAGTCGCCGAGCTGGTCGCGCGCTCGCCGCTCAACACCACCAAGCCGCGTGCGCTGCCGAAGTACTTCTCGATCCGCGAGGTCGACTTTGGCGATCTGTATGTCGGTGCCGTGATGGCCACGCCGGTTGTCACCGAGGCCGCCGCACAGGCCGTGATCACCGACCTGGGTGACAAGAACCACTGGCTCACGCGGCTGCCGCTGGTCACCAACCCGTACCGCGGCAACGGGCCGTCGGCACCCTGGACCGGCACCGAGTACATGAGCAAGCATGTGGGCGACATCTACGACACCTCACCGTACGACGCGGTTGACCCGCCGCGCCTGCCGCCGTATGAAGTGAAGGAGCAGCCGCTGGGCATCTCGACCAGCAACTGGGTGGCCAACATGGGCCGGCTGATCGCGTTCGTGGCGCCGGTCAGTGCCACATGAGCGCCACATGAGCGCCACATGAGCGCAGGCTGAGGCACATGGAGGAAAGCCCGGCCGGCCTGCAGGGGCCGGGCTTGCTACATTCCCACCTGAAGGCGTCGTCATACAACCCAGGCGCCACCCCGGAGAGAACCAACATGAACGCGCCCACGCTGGCCCCCCGACGCACCAAGCCCCGCAACCTCGCGCTCGACGTGGTGGACGTGCTGACTGAGCGGGTGCGCAACGGCGCACTGGCCGTGGGCGCCAAGCTGCCCACCGAGGCCGAGATCATGGAAGAGTTCGGCGTCAGCCGCACCGTGGTGCGCGAGGCGCTCTCGAAGCTGCAGGCCTCGGGCGTGGTGCAGACGCGCCATGGCGTGGGCACGTTCGTGGTGGGGGTGGGCGAGGCGAGTGCCTTTCGCATCGCCCCCGAGCAGATGGAGACGCTGCGCGACGTGATCGCTGTGCTCGAGCTGCGCATCGGCGTCGAGACCGAGTCGGCGGGCCTGGCCGCGATGCGCCGCACCGACGCCAACCTGGCCGTGATGCGCCAGGCGCTCGACGAGTTTGCCGCCGCGGTGAGCGAGGGCCTGGATGCGGTCAACGCCGACTTCACCTTCCATTCGGAGATCGCGCGCGCCACGCAGAACCCGCGCTTCGCCGACCTGATGGGCGCGTTGGGCATGCAGGCCATCCCGCGCGCCCGCCTCGACCCCGCCAACCCCGACGACGCCGAGCGCCTGAGCTACCTGAAGGGCGTGAACAGCGAGCACGAGAGCATCTTCAACGCGATCGCCGCACAGGACGTCGAGGCGGCCCGCGCCGCCATGCGCACCCACCTCGTCAACAGCCGCGAGCGCCGCCGCCGCGCGGCGGCGCTGGCCGACGCCGCACCCTGACAACGCCGGTCGAGAGAAGGGCGCCGGCAGGGATAAGGGATCACCACATTGCGAAGCTTTCTGGCTAGTTGTACGATGACATACAACTAGAGCGCGGATTCCTCCGCCAACCCCCAGGAGACGCATGAACATCAAGACTTTCACCGCCGCGCTGCTCTTTGCCGGTGTGGCCGCTGCCCAGGCCCAAGGCTGGCAACCCGACAAGCCGATCCGCATCGTGGTGCCTTACCCGCCGGGTGGGTCGTCCGACATCATTGCCCGCGCGATCAGCCAGCCGCTGGCCGAGGCCCTCAAGCAGAACGTCATCGTCGACAACAAGCCCGGCGCCAACGGCAACACCGGCAGCGACTCGGTCGCCAAGTCGCCCGCCGATGGCTTGACGCTGCTGATGTGCGACGTGGGCGCGCTCGCCATCTCGCCCTCGGTCTACCTGAAGCTGCCCTTCAACCCGTCGAAAGACCTGAAGGGCGTGGCCATGCTGGCCTACTCGCCGCACCTGCTGGTGGTGCACCCGTCGGTCAAGGCCAACAACCTGAAGGAGCTGGTGGCGCTGTCGCAAACCAGCAAGATTGACTTCGCCGTCACCGCCATGGGCAGCGCACCGCACCTGGCCGGTGTGGCCGTCGAGCGCGCGACGCAGGCCAAGTGGGAATACATCCCCTACAAGGGCGGCGCACAGGCGGTGGGTGACACCGTGGCCGGGCAGACGCACGTGGTGATGAACGGCATGCTGGCCACGCTGCCCTTCGTGCAGTCGGGCAAATTGAAAGTGCTGGGCGTGTCGAAGAAAACCCGCGTGCCGCTGCTGCCCGATGTGCCGACGATCGCCGAGCAGGGCATTGCCGGATTCGAGTCGGGCACCTGGCAGGGCATGCTGGTGCCCGCGGGCACGCCGCAGGCGGTGGTCGACCGCCTGTCGGCCGAACTCTTGCGCATCATCCAGTCACCCGAGATCAAGTCGCGCCTGGCCTCGCAAGGTGCTGAAGTGGCCACCCTGACGCCCGCCGAGTTCGGACCCTTCTTCGAGCGCGAGCGCGCCAAGTGGGCCAAGGTCGTGGCCGACGGCAACGTGAAGCTCGACTGACCCCGCATCGACACAAGGACACACCATGAGAGAAAACCGCCTGCGAACGATGTGGAAGGCTGGTGAAGCCGCCATCAACGGCTGGCTTGCCATCCCCAACAGCTTCTCGGCCGAGACCATGGCCCACCAGGGCTGGGACACGCTCACCGTCGACCTGCAGCACGGCGTGGTCGATTACCAGGCCATGGTGACGATGCTGCAGGCCATCTCGACCACCCCCACCGTACCGGTGGTGCGTGTGCCCTGGCTGGAGCCGGGCATCCTGATGAAGACGCTCGACGCGGGCGCCTACGGCGTGATCTGCCCGATGGTGAGCACGCGTGAAGACGCGCAAAAGCTCGTGGCCTACACCAGCTACGCGCCCAAGGGCACACGCAGCTTCGGCCCGGTGCGCGCGCTGCTCTACGGCGGCGCCGACTACCCGGAGCATGCCAACGACACCATCGTGCGTTTCGCGATGATCGAGACCGCGCAGGCGCTCGACAACCTCGACGCGATCCTCTCCGTCGAAGGGCTGGACGCGATCTACATCGGCCCGTCCGACCTGTCGCTCGCGCTCGGCTGCAAGCCCACCTTCGACGAGGTGGACGAAAAGGCCGCGCAGGCGATCGACCACATCCTCGAGCGTGCCAAGGCGCATGGCGTGGTGGCCGGCATCCACAACGGCGGGCCTGACGCGGCGTTGAAGCGCATCGCCAAGGGCTTCCAGTTCGTCACCGTCAGCTCCGATGCACGGCTCATTGCCGCGGGTGCGCAGGCCATCGTCGGCAAGATGCGCGCGGGCCAGGTCAAGCCGGACGCCGGCGCGGGCTCTTACTGAAAAACACGAGGGACTGACACATGAAGATCGGATTCATCGGCCTGGGCATCATGGGCGCACCGATGTGCGGCCACCTGATTGCGGCGGGGCACGAGCTGTTCATCCACACGCGCAAGGCCCCGCCGGCCGACATCGCGGCCAAGGCGAAGGCCTGCCCGAGCGCGGCGGCCTTGGCGCAAGCCGCCGAGGTGATCATCCTGATGCTGCCGGACACGCCCGATGTCGAAGCGGTGTTGTTCAGCCAGGGCGGTGTGGCCGAAGGCTTGACCAAGGGCAAGACGGTGGTCGACATGAGCTCCATCTCGCCGATGGAGACCAAGGCCTTCGCCAAGAAGATCGAAGCTCTGGGCTGCGACTACGTCGACGCGCCGGTCTCCGGTGGCGAGGTCGGCGCCAAGGCGGCGTCGCTCACCATCATGTGCGGCGGCACCGAGGCCGCCTTCGAGCGGGTGAAGCCGCTGTTCGAGAAGATGGGCAAGAACATCACGCGGGTCGGCGGTGTGGGCGACGGCCAGACCTGCAAGGTGGCCAACCAGATCATCGTGGCGCTCAACATCGCCGCCGTCGGCGAGGCGCTGGTGTTCGCGAGCAAGGCCGGCGCCGACCCGGCCAAGGTGCGCCAGGCGCTGATGGGGGGGTTCGCCGCCAGCCGCATCCTTGAAGTGCATGGCGAGCGCATGATCAAGCGCACCTTCAACCCGGGCTTTCGCATCGGCCTGCACCAGAAGGACTTGAGCCTCGCGCTGGACAGCGCCCGGACGCTCGGCGTGGCGCTGCCGCAGACCGCGGGTGCCGCGCAGCTGATGCAGGCCTGTGCGGCCAACGGCATGGACCAGCTCGATCACTCGGCCCTGGTGAAGGCGCTCGAACTGATGGCAAACCACACCGTCGCGCCCGACCCGGCAGGCTGAGAATGTGGGGATGAGCCTCGACCCCCGCGCCTTCCTGAGATCGCTGTTTGACGCGGCCATTGCGGCGGCACAACCGTCGCGCGTGATGGCGGCGCACCTGCCGCCGCCGCCCAAGGGCCGCACCGTGGTGATCGGCGCGGGCAAGGCGGGTGGTGCGATGGCCGAGGCGGTCGCTGCGCTGTGGCCGCAAGGGGCTCCGCTTTCCGGGTTGGTCGTCACGCGCTATCACCACGTGCCGCCGGCCTACAAGCACCACCCCGGCCGCATCGAGGTGGTCGAAGCCGCGCACCCGGTGCCCGATGAAGCGGGCGCCCAGGCCGCACGCCGCATCGTCGAGCTGACACGCGGCCTCACGGCAGACGACCTGGTGCTGTGCCTCATCTCCGGTGGCGGCTCGGCCCTGCTGAGCATGCCTGCCGAGGGCCTGACGCTGGCCGACAAGCAGCGCATCAACAAGGCCCTGTTGCACAGCGGCGCCAACATCACCGAGATGAACTGCGTGCGCAAGCACCTCTCGGCCATCAAGGGCGGGCGGCTTGCTGCGATGTGCGCACCGGCGCGTGTGCTGACGCTGCTGATCTCCGACGTGCCGGGCGACGACCCGAGCGTGATCGCGAGCGGCCCCACCGTGCCCGACGCCAGCACCTGCGCCGATGCGCTCGCCATCCTGAAGCGCTACCGCATCGACATCCCCACCGTTGCGCTCGATGGCTTGCAGCGCGGCACGCTCGAAACCCCCAAACCGGGTGACCCGCGCTTCAACGGCCACGAGCTGCGCCTGATCGCCACCCCGCAGGCCAGCCTGCAGGCGGCGGCCGATGCGGCACACACCGTGGGCGTGCACGCGCACATCCTGAGCGACGAGATCGAAGGTGAATCGCGTGAAGTCGGCAAGGTGCATGCGGCGATGGCGCGTGCCGTTGTGCGCCGCAACCAACCCTTTGCCAAACCCTGTGTCATCTTGAGCGGCGGCGAGACCACGGTCACGGTGAAGCCTGGCACGACCGGCGGGCGGGGAGGGCGTGCCACCGAGTTCCTGCTCGGCTGCGCGATCGCCTTGCAGGCCGAGCCCGGTGTGTGGGCATTGGCCGGCGACACCGATGGCATCGACGGCGTGGAGAGCAACGCCGGCGCCATCGTCACCCCCACCACGCTGGCCCGCGCCGCGGCCCTCGGCCTGAAGGCACAGGAGCGGCTCGACGCCAACGACGCCTGGCATTTCTTCGAGCCGCTGGGCGACCTGGTGGTGACCGGGCCGACCTTCACCAACGTCAACGACTTTCGCGCGTTGCTGGTGCTCTGAGCACAGAGGCCGGCCACGTAAAAGCCGGGCAAACCGGCTCTCCCTAGAACGCCAGTTGACCCGCTTCGAGGATTGGCGGGAAGATGCTGCCGCTCTACCCACTCACCCCGGCTCACCCACCCATGGCAGGCGTCTCGTTCTCGTCGATACCGCCCCAGGCCGATGCGCTCCAAGGGGCTTTCGTGGGCAGCTCGCTGGCCTTTCGCGCCATGCTGGCCAACCTCAAACGCGTGGCGGCCAGCGAAGCGCCGGTGCTCATCGAAGGCCAGACCGGCTCGGGCAAGGAGCTCGCCGCGCGTGCCATCCACTACGGCGGCACGCGCCGCGAAGGGCCGTTCGTGCCGGTGAACTGCGGCGCGCTGCCCGACCACCTGCTCGAAGCCGAGCTCTTCGGCCATGAGCGTGGCGCGTTCACCGACGCCAAGACGGCGCGGCGCGGCCTGGTGGCCGAGGCCAACGGTGGCACGCTGTTTCTCGATGAGGTCGATTCACTCAGCCCCAAGGCCCAGGTGGCCTTGTTGCGCTTTCTGCAAGACCAGCACTACCGCCCGGTGGGCGGCTCACGCGAGCTGCACACCAATGTGCGCATGATCGCGGCCACCAACCAGCCGCTGCAAGACGCTGCGCGCTTTCGTGCCGACCTGCTCTATCGGCTGAAGATATTGCACCTGGCACTGCCGCCGCTGAGCGAGCGCCCGGGTGATGCGCAAGAGCTGGCGCAGCACTTCGTGGGCGTGTTCTGCGCCAAGTACCACCTGCCGCCCAAGCGCTTCGACGAGGCCACGCTGGGTTGGTTGGCACAACACGACTGGCCCGGCAACGTGCGCGAGCTCGAGAACTGGGTGCACCGCGAACTGCTGATGACCGAAGGCAGTGTGATCTCGGCGGTGCCGGCAGACTTTGATGCGCCCCGGCGCACGGCCGGGCAGGAGCAGCTCGCCTGCTTTCACCAGGCCAAGGCCGAAGCGGTTCGTCTCTTCGAGCACGACTACGTGCTGACGCTGCTGCGCCAGACCGGCGGCAACGTCACCCGCGCCGCGCAGATCGCCGGCAAGGAACGCCGCGCCTTCGGCAAGCTGCTCAAGAAGCACGGCATCGATCGCCAGTTGTTGGCCGACTGAGACCGCCACGCGCTCGGTCTGCCCCACAGTTGGTGGCGCCCCCTTCCACTTGTGTTGCCGCAGGCGTCGCCTCGTGTCGTGCCTGAGGCATCGTGCGTGCGCACTGGGGCCGCGGCGACCCGCGTGGGTCTATTCCGACCCGCTGCCCCGCCAGCCGCGCAACCCGCGCCCTTGCTGGCTGAAAGCGACGTCGGCCCCATGACCTAGGGTGGGTTGAAGTGCACGCGGCGACTTTGGTGCTGCGGCGAAGAACCCCAGGCAAATCAAGCACTTGCACGCTGCCACGCAGTTGGCCTCGTGATTGCAAAGAAACACCACGTGATCTTCTGGTGAGGACACATGCGTGCAGATGACCGGCGAGAGATTGAAGCCATCGCGACAGCGATCCTCGGGCACCTGCAGACCTATCCGCTGGCGGCTGATTCGGCTGCGGGCGTGGCGCAGTGGTGGCTTGGCCCACCACACGACGGCGCCTCGCTGCACCAGGTCGAGCAGGCGCTGGAGGTGTTGGTGGCGAGGGGGGTCTTGCGGCGTCTTCGGCTCAGTGACGGAGGCATTCTGTATTCGCAAGTCCTGCCCACGCAGCAGTAGCTGAACTCACCACGACACGTGTTCATTTGAAAGCCCCAAGGAGCCCGTCATGCCAGTTGCCCTGACCTACCCCGGTGTCTATGTGGAAGAGGTGCCCAGCGGCGTGCGCACCATCGCCGGCGTGGCCACTTCCATCACCGCCTTCGTCGGGCGCGCGCGGCGCGGGCCGGCCGATGACGACGTGGCGAGCCCGGTGCGCGTCTACAGCTTTGCCGATTTCGAGCGCAGCTTCGGCGGCCTGTGGAACGACAGCCCGATGTCGCACGCCGTGTACCACTACTTCCAGAATGGCGGGGCCGAGGCGCTGATCGTGCGCGTGCACAACGGCGCCGAGACCGCCGCCGCCGGCGACTACGCCGCGGCCAACCCGGGCGCCTGGGGCACGCGCCTGCGCCTGCGCTTCGACACCGACATCGACCCCGACGTGGCTGCGGCCAACCCGGCGAACACGCTCTTCAACCTGCGCGTGAAAGACCTCGCCACCGGCGTGACCGAGACCCACCTCAACGTTTCGATCACCGCCGGCGCGCGCCGCTACGTGGGTGATGTGCTGCGCCAGAGCAGCAGCTTGGTGAGCGGCCCAACAGGCACCATCGTCTTGCCCACCCCGAGCTTGCCGCCGGCCGCGACCGCCACCGATCCGTTCGACGACCCCACCTCCCTGGCCCTCACCGCAGCCGCCACCGCCGATGGCGACCCCATCACCTCCGCGCAGGTGTCGGCGCCGGGCCTGCGCGCCACCAAGCAAGGCTTCTACGCGCTGGAAAAGGCCGACCTGTTCAACCTGCTGTGCCTGCCACCCTTTTCGCCGGTCGACGATGTGGACAAGAGCAGCTGGGACGCCGCCGTCACCTACGCCCGCGAGCGCCGCGCGCTGGTGCTGGTCGACCCGCCGTTCAACACCAACCCCTGGACCGAAGCGGCTGATGTGACGCAGGCCAACGCCGTCACCGACGTGGCGGCGCGCAGCCCCAATGCGGCGGTGTTCTTCCCGCGCATCCGCGTGGGCAACCCGCTGCGCGAGAACCGGCCGGAGCCCTTCGCGCCCTGCGGTGCCCTGGCCGGCGTGTTCGCGCGCACCGACAGCCAGCGTGGTGTGTGGAAGGCGCCCGCCGGGCTCGAAGCCACGCTGAGTGGCGTGCTCGGGCTCGACGTGAACCTCACCGACCCGGAGAACGGCAGCCTCAACCCGCTGGGCGTGAACTGCCTGCGCCACTTTCCCAACACCGGGCCCACGGTGTGGGGTGCGCGCACGCTGCATGGCGCCGACGCACTGGCCAGCGAGTGGAAGTACATCCCGGTGCGGCGCACCGCGCTCTACATCGAAGAGAGCCTCTTTCGCGGCACGAAGTGGGTGGTGTTCGAGCCCAACGACGAGCCGCTGTGGGCGCAGATCCGCCTCAACGTGGGCGCCTTCCTGCAGAACATGTTTCGCCAGGGCGCCTTCCAGGGCCGTTCGCCCAAGGAGGCTTACTTCGTGCGCTGCGACAGCAGCACCACCACCCAGACCGACATCAACAACGGTGTCGTCAACATCATCGTGGGCTTCGCGCCGCTCAAGCCCGCCGAGTTCGTGGTGATCAAGCTGCAACAGATCGCCGGCGACATCCCCGTCTGACCCGCTTGAACGAACCTTCCGAAGGAGATCGGCCATGGCCCAGTTTTCCGTCAACGCCCAGCGCTTCGACCCATACAAGAACTTCAAATTCCGCGTCAAGTGGGACGGCCGCTACGTGGCCGGCCTGAGCAAGGTGTCGGCGCTCAAGCGCTCGACCGAGGTGGTGGAGCACCGCGAAGGCGGCGACCCGTCGGTCTCGCGCAAGTCGCCCGGGCGCACCAAGTTCGAGGCCATCACGCTGGAGCGCGGCGTGACGCACGACACCGAGTTCGAGAAGTGGGCCAACAAGGTCTGGAACTACGGCTCCGGCCTAGGTGCCGAGGTGTCGCTGAAAGACTTCCGCAAGGACCTGATCATCGAGGTCTACAACGAGACCGGGCAGCTGGTGCTGGCCTACAAGGTCTACCGCTGCTGGGTCAGCGAGTTCCAGGCCCAGGCCGACCTCGACGCCAACGCCAACGCGGTGCTGATCCAGACCCTCAAGCTCGAGAACGAAGGCTGGGAGCGCGATTACGACGTGTCCGAGCCCAGCGAGCC
>NZ_JADMJX010000360.1:18667-20531 GCF_018780185.1 Rhizobacter sp. | reverse complement strand
GACCAGCAGGGCGTGCTGCGTGGCAGCGCGCAGGGCCTGCTGCAAGCGCCCTTCCTGAAGGTGTTTGCGCTGCTCTCGCTGGTGGCGGCGGTGGGCGCGTGGTGGGTGGTGCTGGGCAGCGAGAGCCGCCACATGGCGCAAGACGAATCGAACCGGCAGAACCAGCTGCTCACGCGCGAGATCGAGGCCCACCAGCGCACCGATGCCGCGCTGCAAGCCGCGAAAGACCTGGCCGAAGCCGCCAACCAGGCCAAGACCCGCTATGTGGCGGGCATGACGCACGAGCTGCGCACGCCGCTCAACAGCATCCTCGGCTACGCGC
The DNA here is from genome assembly GCF_018780185.1 of Rhizobacter sp. Classification (GTDB taxonomy): domain Bacteria; phylum Pseudomonadota; class Gammaproteobacteria; order Burkholderiales; family Burkholderiaceae_C; genus Rhizobacter. The sequence continues at coordinate 20,209 of NZ_JADMJX010000360.1, read as the reverse complement.
AGATCCTGCTGAAAGACGAGCAGGTGCAGGGTCCGCGCCGCGCCTCGGTGGCCACCATCCACCGCAGTGGCGAGCACCTGCACGGCCTGATCGACGGCCTGCTCGACCTGGCGCGCATCGAGGCCGGCCGCCTGCGGCTCGACCCCGCACCACTGCCGATGCACGAGTTCCTCGACGACCTGGTGCGCATGGTCGGGCCACAGGCCGAGGCCAAGGGCCTCAGCTTCAAGCTGGAAACAAGCGGGCGCATCCCCGACTACGTCAACGCCGACGCCAAGCGCCTGCGGCAGATCCTGATCAACCTCTTGAGCAACGCGGTGCGTTTCACCGACCACGGCAGCGTGACATTGCGGCTGGACCATCGGCGCGAGGTGGCACGCTTCGAGGTGATCGACACCGGCATCGGCATCGCCGCGCAAGACCAGGAGCGCATCTTTTTGCCCTTCGAACGCGGCAGCGCCGGCCGGCGCACCGGCGATGCGGGCACCGGTCTCGGGCTCACCATCACCCACTTGCTCACGCAGCTGATGGGCGGTGAGCTCACGCTGAAGAGCGCGCCCGGCGAAGGCAGTACCTTCACCGCGCGGCTGTACCTGCGCGAGATCGCCGCGCCCAGCCAGGCGCGCATCACGCACCGCCCTGTCACCGGCTACCTGGGCGCGCGCCGCACGCTGCTGGTGGTGGACGACCAGCCCACGCAGCGGCAGATGCTGGTGGGGCTCTTGATGCCGCTCGGCTTCGGCATCCGCGAAGCGGCGAGCGGCAGCGAGTGCCTGGAGAGCGTGCGCGAGCACTGCCCCGACGCGGTGCTGCTCGACGTGTCGATGGACGACATGGACGGCTGGGAAACCGCCCGCCAGATCCGCGCGGCGGGTTTTGGCGAGGTGCCGATCATCATGGTGTCGGCCAACGCCTTCGAGAACCAACCCGCCAAGCTGGCCGAGGCCGGTTGCCAGGGGTTTGTCGACAAGCCGGTGATCGAGTCGGAGCTGCTCGCGGCCTTGCAGCGCCACCTGCAGCTGGAGTGGCTGGCCGAGCTGGCGATGCCGGCCTGGACGGGCTCGGTGGTGTCGGAAGAAGCCGACCCGTTGCCCGCGCCGCTGGTCGGCGACCTGGTGCGTCTGGTGCGCCTGGGCCATGTGCATGGCCTGCGGGTGGCGCTCGATGCCGCGCTGCAATCGCACCCCGCGTGCGAGCGCGAGCTGCAGCGCCTGAGCGCCCTGCTCGACCGTTTCGACCTCGAAGGGTTTCTGGAGCAAGTGGTGAAGAACCTGCAAGGCAACGAGCCGATGGAGGCCTCGCTGTGAACACGGCGCATCTGAATGGCGTGGTGATGGTGGTCGACGACGCGCCGCAGTCGTTGGGCCCGCTGTGCCAGGCACTCGAAGAAGATGGCTACACGGTGATCGTGGCGCGTGATGGCGAGTCGGCGCTGGCGCGGCTCGACCTGGTCACGCCCGACGCCATCCTGCTCGACGCGCTGATGCCCGGCCTGAGCGGATTCGAGGTGTGCCGCCACATCAAGCAAGACCCGGCGCTCGC
>NZ_JADMJX010000360.1:0-18567 GCF_018780185.1 Rhizobacter sp. | reverse complement strand
GCCAAGGGCAAGACCAACCGCGACGTGGGCGACATCCTCGGCATGAGCCCGCGCACGGTCAACAAGCACCTGGAGCATGTGTTCGAGAAGCTCGGGGTGGAAACGCGGGCGGCGGCGGCTGCGCTGGCCAGCCGCGAGATGTGAGCCCCCCAGTCGCTGTCGCTCCTGCCCCCGGGGGGGCGCCACCCAGCGACCCGGCAGAGCCGGTTCCGCGGGTGTTGCTTGGACGGGTACTTCGCTTCAGGCTTACTGCCAAGCCACGCCGTAGTGGTCGTAGACCTTGCGGCCGTATTCATCGCTCCAGTCGGGCGAAGCGCTGCGCTCGTAATGAGGCGCCTTTTCCAGCTGCTCTTTGCGCAGCGGCACCACGTAGCCGTCGAGCGTCGTGTCGTAGGTCAGCATGTCCCACGGCAGCGGGTAGCGGTCGGTGCCCATGCCGAGAAAGCCGCCGAACTCCAAGGCCGCGTAGCGCACGTGGCCCGAGCGTTTGTCGATGACGATGTCGTCGATGGAGCCGAGTTTGTCGCCATTCGGGTTGTAGACGGGGGTGCCTTCGACCTTGTTGGAAGAGATGCAGGGATTTCCGCTCATGAGGGGTCTCCTTCAGGGGTTCGCCCGGCGGCGACATTGCCGCCCGGGCTTGCCTCATTTATCGGCGCTGCGCCGCACCGGCGCCATCGGCCATGGGCTTCCGACGGCGTAGGACTGGCCCTACCGCGCCTGATCGGGTGGCTATACTGGCGGCCCAGCGCTGATTTGTTCCGGATTGCGAGCGCTTTATAAATCCAGCTAAAGACAGGACGCACACCCGGTGTCCCGCTTTGGCGGCGCCGGGTTTTTTCATGGGTGCGACATGCACATGGGTTCTGTGGGCGATGTGAAACCGCAGGCGATGCACTTCGCCGAGCCGCTGCCGCTGCGCAGCGGCGCCTCTCTGCGCGACTACACGCTCGCGTACGAAACCTACGGCACGCTCAACGCCGACAAGAGCAATGCCGTGCTGGTGTGCCACGCGCTCAACGCTTCGCACCACGTGGCCGGCACCTACGAAGGCCAGCCCAAGAGCGAAGGCTGGTGGGACAACCTGGTCGGCCCCGGCAAGCCGCTCGACACCAACCGCTTCTTCGTGATCGGTGTCAACAACCCGGGCTCGTGTTTCGGCTCGACCGGCCCGATGAGCGTCAACCCCGACAGCGACCGCCTCTACGGCGCCGACTTTCCGGTGGTGACGGTCGAAGACTGGGTTGATGCCCAAGCGCGCTTGCTCGACCGCCTGGGCATCACCCGGCTCGCCGCTGCGCTGGGCGGCAGCCTGGGTGGCATGCAGGCCCTGAGCTGGTCGCTGCGCTACCCCGAGCGCCTGCGCCATTGCATCGCGGTGGCCACGGCGCCGAACCTCTCGGCCCAGAACATCGCCTTCAACGAGGTGGCACGCCGCGCCATCATCACCGACCCCGAGTTCCATGGCGGGCACTTCTACGCGCATGGCGTGGTGCCCAAGCGCGGCCTGCGGGTCGCGCGCATGATCGGCCACATCACGTATCTGAGTGACGACTCGATGGAGGCCAAGTTCGGCCGCAGCCTCAAAGGCCGCTCTGACCAGGACGGGCCGGCCTACAGCACGCAAGACATCGAGTTCGAGATCGAAAGTTACCTGCGCTACCAGGGCGACAAGTTCAGCGAGTACTTCGACGCCAACACCTACCTGTTGATCACCCGCGCGCTCGACTACTTCGACCCGGCGCGCGAGCATGGCGGTGACCTGAGCGCGGCGTTTGCCGGCGCCAAGTGCAAGTACCAGCTGGTCAGCTTCACCACCGACTGGCGCTTCTCGCCGGCGCGCTCGCGCGAGATCGTCAAGGCCTTGCTCGACAACCGCTTCGACGTGAGCTACGCCGAGATCGATGCGCCGCATGGGCACGACGCGTTCTTGCTCGACGATCCGCGTTACCACGCGCTGCTTCGAGCCTGCTTCGACAACATCGCCAGCGAGGGGTTGTCATGACCGACCTGAAGGTGATGGAGTTGATCGCGGAACTGGTGCCACCGGGCTCACGTGTGCTCGACCTCGGCTGCGGCAATGGTGCGCTGCTCGCCCATTTGCGCGACAAGCGTCAGTGCACCGGCTACGGCATCGAGATAGCCGACGCCAACGTGCTGGCCTGCACGCAGCGCGGCGTCAACGTGATCCAGCTCAACCTCGAAGAGGGCCTGGCCATCTTCGAAGACCAGAGCTTCGACGTGGTGCTGCAGCTCGACACCATGCAGCACCTGCGCCACACCGAGCGCCTGCTGCGCGAGACGGCGCGGGTCGGCCGCGTCGGCGTCATCAGCTTCCCGAACTTTGCGCACTGGCCCAACCGCCTGCGTGTGGTCACGGGCCGCATGCCGGTGACCAAGGCGCTGCCTTACCAGTGGTACGACACACCCAACATCCGCGTGGGCACGTATGCCGACTGCGAGGTGCTGCTGCGCAAAGATGGCTTCCAGGTGCTCGATGCCTTCGGCATCCAGGAAGGCCGCGCCGTGCGCAGCCTGCCGAACCTCATGGCCAGTGTGGCGGTCTTCAAATTCCAGCGCGGGTGATAGGGCCCCCCAGTCGCTTCGCTCACGCCTTGCAGGCCGCGCTGGGCCAGTGGCCCAGCTCCTCGCCAGGCACACACAGTCCACTGGACTGTTCATGTCCGGGCTCGGCCCCCACGGGGCGCCGCCTGGCGGACCGGCACAGCCGGACCCGCGGGCGTGGCTTGATGGGCGCTTCGCTGCGCTTGCTACGAGTCGCGGGTCGCTGAGTTGCGGGTTGATCCGGGGCTGAAGAGTGAGCACGGGCTCGCTACGATGGCCCATGGTCGACGCCCAGCTGATTTTTCGCCCCGCCACACTGATGGACGCCGCCGCCTTGGGCCGTCTCAACCACCAGCTGGTCCAGGACGAAGGCCACCGCAACCCGATGAGCCTCGCCGAGCTGACCGAGCGCATGCGCAGCTGGCTGGCCTACGAGGGTTATGAAGCGCTGCTCGGGTTTGATGGCGACGAGCTGGTCGCCTACGTGCTGTGGCGCGACCTGCACGACAGCGTCTACCTGCGGCAGATCTATGTGCAGCGCGACTACCGCCGCCTGGGAACGGCGCGCCAGTTGATGCTCAGCGTGTTCGAACGCTGGCCGAACAAGCGCCTCACCGTCGACGTGCTGGCGGGCAATGCGCGAGCGCTCGCCTTCTGGCGCCGCATGGGCTACCAGGACTACGCGGTGATGCTGGAGCGGCTGCCGCCGGGCCAGACGGGCTGAACTCAAGCCTGCTGCTGCTGCACCAGCGCCGACCTGATCGCACGCGCCAGGTCGACCAACCTGTAGGGCTTGGCCAGCAACTGCACGCCGGGGTCGAGCCGGCCGTGGTGCACGATGGCGTTTTCGGTGTAGCCCGAGGTGTAGAGCACGCGCAGCTCGGGGCGATGCTTGCGGGCGGCGTCGGCGAGTGCGCGACCGTTCATGCCGCCGGGCATGACCACGTCGGTGAACAGCAGGTCGATGTCGGGGTGCTGCTCGATCAAGGCGAGCGCGTCGGCGCCGTTGTTGACCTCGATCACGCGGTAGCCCATCGAGCGCAGCTGCTGGCAGGCGTAGCGGCGCACCAGCTCGTCGTCTTCGACCACCAGGACGGTCTCTTTGCCGCCGGCGGGCATGACCCGGTCCACCGGCTGGGGCGCGGCCGGCGAGGCGCCGAGGGCGCGCGGCAGGTACAGCTTGACCACCGTGCCGTGGCTTTGTTCCGAGTAGATGTTGATGTGCCCGGTCGACTGCTTGACGAAGCCGTAGACCATCGCGAGGCCCAGGCCCGTGCCCTTGCCTTTTTCCTTGGTGGTGAAGAAGGGCTGGAACACCTGCTCCAGGTGCTCGGGTGCAATGCCCCCGCCGGTGTCCGACACGGCGAGCATCACGTACTGGCCCGGCTTCACGTCGAGGCGTGAGTCGGCATAGGCCTGGTCGAGCACGGTGTTGGCCGTCTCGATGGTGAGCCGCCCGCCGCCGAGCATGGCGTCGCGTGCGTTCAGGCACAGGTTGAGCAGCGCGTTTTCCAGCTGGCCTTGGTCGACCATGGCCGGCCACAGCCCGGCGGCTCGGATCAGCTCGATCTCGATGTGCTCGCCCAGGGTTCGGCGCAGCATTGAGTCCATGCCGGCGATCAGCTGGTTGACGTCGAGCGCCTTCGGGCTCAGCGCCTGCTTGCGCGCGAAGGCCAGCAGCTGCTGCGTGAGCGCGGCGCCGCGCTGCGCGGCCTGCACGATCATCTCGGCCAGCATGCGCTGCTGTGGCCGGTCTTCACTTTGTTCGGCCAGCAGCTCGGCATTGCCCATCACCACGGTGAGCAGGTTGTTGAAGTCGTGGGCCACGCCGCCGGTGAGCTGGCCCACGGCTTCGAGCCGTTGCGACTGTTGCAGCCGTGCGTTGAGCTTGGTGATGTCGTCGTGCTGGCGCGTCAGCGAGGTGGCCGCCTGATTCAGTGTGCTCATCAGCACGCCCAGCTCACCGCGTGCCAAGGGGGGTGTGATCCGCGCCGTGAGGTCGCCCTGGGCGAGCTGGCGGGCCATCTGGGTGATGCGCACGATCTGCTGGCGCAGGCTGATCTCGGCGAAGACCCACACCACCCCGAAGACCAGCAGCGCAAACGCGCCGAGCAAGGCCATGTCTTGCCCGAAGCGCTGGTTGGCCGCGGCCAGCAGCGCGCCTTTGGGCGAGCCGGCGAGCAGTCGCAGGCCAGTGTCTTCGATCGCCGAGCTGTCGGCCAGCGCCCAGATGCCGGCCTCGCCGGAGGGGCTCGCGATTTCGCTGGTGGCGCCCTTGCGGTGGGTCGACGCGAAGTTGTGCAAGGCCGAGCCCGCCATCGAGGCGCCCACCGCGCTTTCGCCGGCCGTGCCAGCCTGTGACCTCGCCAGCACCATGCCCTTGCGGTCGAGCATCAGCAGGCTGGCGCCGGGTACCGGGGGGGCGTCGATCTCGAACAGCTTTTGCAGGTTGAGCGAAGCCAACAGCACAAACTGCAACTCACCTTGCGCAGACCGCACGGGGTAGGCGATTTGCAGCACGGCGGTGCCGGTGAGGCGGCCGAAGACCGGTTCGAGCACGACCTTGTCGCGTGCGAGCAGTGCGGCCTTGAAGTAACCGCGGTCACGCAGATCAAGCTCGCGCCCGCTGCGCAGTGAGTCGCAGAACAAACGACCGTCGGGTTTGATGGTGAGGATGCCGGTGTACTGCGGGTAGGCCTCGCGCACCTCGGAGAGGAAGGCCGAGCAGGCCGCGCGGTTGTCGGTGAAAAGGTCTTGCGCACGCGCCAGGCCGTAGTGCAGCTGGGCCGTGCCCTGGATCTTCTCGGCAATGGTGTCGGCGCGGCGCTGCACAAAGGCGGCCAGCGTGGTGGTGTCGGCCTCGATGGCGCGCTCACGGTCGTGGAGGAAGCGTGCCAGCACCAACAGCGCCGGCAGCAGCGTGGCCAGCAGCGTGAGCAGCAACAACCGCGTTCGAATGCTCATTCTTGTCCTTCCGCTAAGGCCTGGCTGCTATGCTGAACCGCGATGACTCGGCCCGCTGTCCTCCCCACCCAGGTGGCAAATGATGATAGCCGCGCCCTGCCATGCCACAGGCGCGACACACGGTTCTAGGGAGAAGGGCCATGCCCACTGTGCGATTGCTCATCCTCGACGACGATCCCATGGTCGGCCAGATTTTGTTGATGGCCGCCCAGGGCGCCGGCTGCGAAGCCCGCTGGTGCGAGCGCCACGAGGCCTTCTTCGAGGCCGTTGGCGAATGGCAGCCCACGCACGTGGCCGTGGACATGCTGATGCCCGACATCAGCGGGCGCGACGTGCTGCACCGCCTCGCGGCCGAGGGCTGCATGGCGCGCGTCATCGTCTCCAGTGGCCTGGGGACGAGTGAGCTGGAAGAGGTGTTGGGCGAGGCCCGCTTGCTCGGCCTGCAGACAGCGGGTGTCCTGCCCAAGCCGTTTTCACTGGCGGCCGTGCGGGCCCTGCTCGTCTAGTCAGTCGCTCTTGTCGTGGCGCCCGCTGCGCGAGATGGAGCGCAGCAGCCACATCGCACCGACGCCCGCGCCCACGAAGCCGAGCAGGCCGAACACCGGCAAGCCGAGCAGTTCGGGGCCGCCACGCACCGTCATCACGATCGACGAGCCGATGATCAGCGCGGCCACCACCAGGCCCACCGTCATGCGGCTGGCGGCGCGGTCGAGCTGGTCGCCCACGCGTTGCAGGTTGTGGATGTCGATGTGCACCTGCACGCCGCTGTGGCGCACCGAGCGCAGCAGGCGCGCCAGGTCGTCGGGTACGCCGGTCAGCAGGTCGACCAGGCGGTTGAGCGAGCGCCAGCTGCGTTGGGCCAGGGCCTTGGGGTGGTAGCGGGCGCGCAGTGCGCGGCGCAGCAGGGGCAGCGCCTCGCCGGCCATGTGGAACTCGGGGTCGAGGTTGCGGCCCATGCCTTCCACCGAGATGAAGGCCTTGATCAAGAGCGCCAGGTCGGAGGGCAGCACCAGGTGGTGCTTGCGCAAGATGCCCGTCACGTCGGACAACATCGAGGCCAGGCTGAGCTGCGCGAGCGGCACACCGTGGTAGGTGTCGACGAAGGTGTCGATGTCGGCGCTGAGCGCGGCCTCTTCGACCTTGGAGTTGCCATCGGCCCACTCGATCAGCACGTCGCCCACGGCGGTGGGGTCGCGCTGCACCAGGCCCAGCATCAGCTTGAGCAGCTCGCCGCGGCGCACCGGTGAGAGCCGGCCCACCATGCCGAAGTCGATGAAGGCGATGCGGTTGTCGGGCAGGTAGAACACATTGCCGGGGTGCGGGTCGGCGTGGAAGAGCCCGTCTTCGACGATCATCTTCAGCACCGCATGTGCGCCGCGCTGGGCGAGCAGCTTGCGGTCGAGCCCTTCACTGTCTACACGGTCGAGCGCATGGCCGGGAATGCCGCCGATGAACTGCTGCACGTTCACACGCTCGTGCGTCCACTCCCAATACATTTTGGGGATGACGATGTCGGTCTGTTGGCTGAAGTTGCCGGCGATGCGCTCGGCCTGCCGGCATTCGTTGGCAAGGTCGAGCTCGCGGCGCAGCGAATGGCCGAACTGGCGCACCAGCTCCACCGGCCGGTAGGGCTGCAGGTCGGGCCACTCCTTGGCGGCCATCGCGGCCAGGCGCTCCAGCAGGCGCAGGTCGGCGTCGATCACACGGCGGATGCCGGGGCGGCGCACCTTCACCACCACCTCGGTGCCGTCTTTCAGGCGCGCGCGGTGTACCTGCGCGATGGAGGCAGCGGCCAGCGGCTCCACGTCGAATGAAGCGAACACGGCCTCGGGCTCACCGCCCAGGTCTTCGACCAGTTGCGCGCGCAGCTCTTCGAACGGCACGGCCGGCACGTGGCTGTGGAGTTTTTCGAACTCGCTGATCCACTCGGGGCCGAACAGGTCGGCCCGCCCGGCCAGGATCTGCCCCAGCTTCACGAACGCCGGGCCCAGCTCCTCGAGCGCGCGGCGCACCTGCAGCGGCGGCTCCAGGCGCGCGAGCTCGGCGGCGCTCTCCCAGCGCACCATGTGGCCGGCCTTCTCCAGCGCGTCGGCCCAGCCCATGCGGCGCACCATGTCGCCCAGACCGTGGCGGATCAACACGCCGACGATCTGCTGCAGGCGGCCGAAGTCGCGGGCGGTGTCGAAGGTGCTGCTCAGCATGGCGTGAAGGATACGTTGCGCTAGTGCGTCTGCAAGCTGACCCAGCTCAAGCCAAAGCGCGCCAGGTACTTGCGCAGCCGGTCGGCGTCGTTCACCACGCTGCGTTGGGTGCGGGTGGCGTGGAAGAGTTTGCGGCCAGCCTCTGACAGCGTCTTCGACTCGCGGCACACGCGCAGCACCGCTTCGAGCTGCAGGCGATCGAAGAGGTCGAGCGCTTCGCTGGCTTCGTCGCCGAGCAGCGCGGCGAGGTCGATGTCGGCGGGGCTGGCGTCGGGCGAGGTGTCGCGTTGCCACATCCAGCACAGCCGTTTGATCTCGGCGGCCACGAGCTCGGTGCTGATGCGCCCCCCTTCGGCCAGCGTGGCCAAGCGTGTGACCGAAGCACCGAGGTCGCGGAAGTTGGCACTCCACAGTGCCTCGGAGCTTTGCGCAAACTTCAGGTACTGCGCGCGCGCTTCGGCGCTGAAGCGCACCGCGCGGCCGGTCTCGGCCACGCTGCGCGCGAGCAGGTGCTCGACATTGGGCTCGATGTCTTCGGGCCGCTGCGCGAGGCTCGGCAGGTCATACGTCCACAGGTTGATGCGGGCGAACAGGTCGTCGCGAAAGCGCCCTTGCGCCACCTCGCGCCGCAGGTCGCGGTTGGTGCCGGCGATGAGCTGGAAGTCGCTTTCCACCTCGCGGTCGGCGCCCATCGGGAAGAAGCGCTTCTCTTCGATCGCCTTCAGCAGCATGGCCTGCTCGTCGGCGCCCAGCTCGCCGATCTCGTCGAGAAACAACACGCCCTGGTCGGCGCTGCGCAGCAGGCCCGCGCGGTCGGCCGCGGCGCCGGTGAACGAACCCTTCTTGTGGCCAAAAAGCGTGGAGGCCGCGCTGTCGCCGCGCAGCGTGGCGCAGTTCACCTCGACAAACGGGCCGCTCATCTGGTGGCGCGTCTTCTTCAGCTCGTACATGCGCCGCGCCAGAAAACTCTTGCCCGCGCCGGTGGGCCCGGCCAGCAAGATGGGTGCACGCGAGCGCACGGCCACGCGCTCGATCTCGGCGATGAGCGCGTTGAAGCGCGCGTTGCGGGTGGCGATGCCGCTCTTCAAGAACGCCACCGCGTCGACCTGCTCCTGCTCGAAGCGCTGCGCGATCACGCTGTAGCGCTGCAGGTCGAGGTCGATCAGCTCGTAGCTGCCGGGCTCGCCCAGGCGCTGCTTCTTGGGCGGCGCGGTTTGCAGCAGCAGGCCGGGCAGCAGCCGCGACTCCACCAGCAGAAAGGTGCAGATCTGCGCCACATGCGTGCCGGTGGTGATGTGCGCCCAGTAGCGCTCACGCTCGGTGTCGAAGGGGTAGGTGCGCACCCAGTCATAGAGCGCGGCATACACCTCGCCGAAGTCCCAGGGGTCGTTGATGTCGAGCGCGATCAGGTTGACATCGCTTTGCGGCGAGGCCGCCGCCAGGTCTTTGCGCACCTGCTGGGCCAGGCCCTCGAAGCGTGGTGTGTAGAACAACTCGAAGCGTGCGACCTCCAGGTCGGGGTGCTGCGCCATCGAGATGGTGGGCCGCCATTTTTCCCACCGCCCGGCGCCCTGGCCGCTGTCGAGCTGGGTGCCGATGAAGCCAATGACGACGGTGGTGGGCTGAGCCATTGGGCTAGTTTACTAGCCAATTAGCTAGCGATGTAGGCCCCACTGGAAACGCGACCTCAATGAAATCAAGCACTTGGGAGGCTTCCGGATGCTGGCATGCCGCCTGCAATAAGGAAGGCATCGGTCACGGAAGGTGAACGCTCTCAGGTCAGCGGTTTCGGCTCACAACCGGCCGCGCCGGTGCACAGAACCCGGGCGATGAGCCCGTCGGCGGTGTGCATGCCGCGCCACCCGAAACGGCCGATGCGGGCAAACAGGTGTCTTCGCAAGAAGCCAGGGTTCGAGTCCCGCTTGCCCACCATGTTCTGTAGCTCAGACGGTAGAGCAATCCTTGAAAGGGATGTGTCGCAGGTTCGACTCCTGCCGAACCGGGTTGTGAAAGCAACCCTTGAGAAGTGTCGAAAGACAAACCCGCCGAACGCGGGCCGCAAGGCCCGTCAGCGGTGACAGCAAGCGCGGCGAGCCCGCGCGGTGCACGAACGCAGCCAGCCACAGGGAGGGGCGCACTGCGATTCCTTCGCCGCAGCACTCGCAGCCCGCGGCCACCGCTGTAACGGCACCCATTGATTGATTCGAGAAGAAGGAGAACAAAAAAATGAAGGCATTGACGAACAAGTTCCTGCGCCGCGTGGTCGTGAAGAAGAACGAACGCGGCCTGCTTTTGCGCAACGGCGATTTCGCGCGCGTGTTGCAGCCCGGCCGCTACTGGCTGGCCTCGCTGTTCGATGCGCTGCGCGTCGAGACCTTCGCCATTGACCAGCCGGCGTTCACGCATGGCTTGGCCGATTACCTGCTGGCCAAGGAGCCCGAGGTCGTGGCGCACGAGTTCGTGCGTGTCGAGCTGAGCGACACCCAGGTCGGCCTGCGCTACGACAACGGCGTGCTGGTCGAGCTGCTGGCGCCGGCCACGCGCAAGCTGTACTGGAAGGGCCTGGTCGATGTGCGTGTCGAGGTGCTGGAGCTGGCGGTCGATGAGATCGAGTTGCCTTCGGCACTGGTGTCGCGTTTGACGCAGACCCAGCTGCGCCAGCGTGCGGTGGCGGGCCTGCAAGGCGTGCTGCAAGGCCAGGTGCCCGAGTTCTCGGTGGGCGTACTCACCGTCGACGGCAAGGTGCTGCGCCTGTTGGCGCCGGGTGGGTATGCCTTCTGGCGCTTCAACCGCACGGTGACCGTGGAAGCGGTCGACCTGCGGGTGCAGTCCAGCGAGGTGAGCGGCCAGGAGATCCTGACGAAGGACAAGGTCGCGCTGCGCCTGAACCTGGGTGCCACCTGGCGTTATGCCGACGTGTTGCAGGCTTTTGCCCGCAACGCCAAGCCGGCCGAAGCGCTGTACCGCGAGCTGCAGTTTGCGCTGCGCGCGGTGGTGGGCACGCGCACGCTGGATGAGCTGCTGGAGAACAAGTCGCTGATCGACGAAGGCGTGAATGCCCAAGTGCGAGCACGGCTCGACGGCAGCGGCCTGGTGCTCGAGAACGTGGGCGTGAAAGACATCATCTTGCCGGGCGAGATGAAGACCATCCTGGCCCAGGTGGTGGAGGCCGAGAAGTCGGCCCAGGCGAACGTGATCCGCCGCCGTGAAGAAACGGCGGCGACCCGCTCGCTGCTCAACACCGCCAAGGTGATGGAAGAAAACCCGACGGCGCTGCGGCTCAAGGAGCTGGAGACGCTGGAGCGCGTGGCCGAGCGCATCGACAAGATCACGGTCTTCGGTGGGCTCGACAGCGTGCTCAACGGGTTGGTGAAGCTGCGCTGATGCTGCCCGTCATTCCCGCGAAGGCGGGAATCCAGCATCGGCGCACATCGTGGATTCCCGCCTTCGCGGGAATGACGAAGATACTGAGAACGTTCATGGAACAGAACTACAACATTGAAGAAACCCCCGGCGGCGTGCCGGTGAAGATGTGGACCCGCGGCGTGCCGGTCGAGCCCGAGGCGATGCAGCAGCTCGCCAACGCGGCGCGCTTGCCCATCGTGTTCAAGCACGTGGCCGCGATGCCCGATGTGCACCTGGGCATCGGTGCGACCGTCGGCTCGGTGATCCCCACGCTCAAGGCCATCATCCCGGCGGCCGTGGGCGTGGACATCGGATGCGGAATGATGGCCTGCAAGACCACGCTGCATGCGAACGACCTGCCCGACAACCTCGCGCCGCTGCGCGCGGCCATCGAGCGCGCCGTGCCGCACGGCTCGACCCCTCGACACAGGGGTCGCGACGAAGGCAGCTGGGAGAACCCGCCCGAGACGGTCGACCAGATCTGGGCCACGCTGGTGGACGAGTTCGACGCGCTGTGCGAGCTGCACCCGCGCCTGAAGAACACCAACAACCGCAAGCACCTGGGCACGCTCGGGGGCGGCAACCACTTCATCGAGGTCTGCCTCGACGAAGCGGGTGCCGTGTGGTTCATGCTGCACTCGGGTTCGCGTGGTGTGGGCAACGCGATCGGTACCCACTTCATCGAGCTGGCGAAGAAAGATGCCGAACAGCACCAGCGCAACCTGCCCGACCAGGACCTGGCGTACTTCGAAGAAGGCGCGCAGTACTTCGGACACTATGTGCGCGGTGTGGGTTGGGCGCAGAAGTTCGCGGCGAAAAACCGTGAGGTGATGATGGCCAACCTGATCACCACCGTGCGCAGGGTGATCACCAAGCCCTTCGAGGCGCACGTGGAGGCGGTGAACTGTCACCACAACTATGTGCAGCAGGAGCGCCACTTCGGTGAAGACGTGTTCATCACCCGCAAGGGCGCGGTGAGTGCGAAGAAGGGCGAGCTGGGCATCATCCCGGGCAGCATGGGCGCGCGCAGCTACATCGTGCGTGGCCTGGGCAACCCGGAGAGCTTCGAGTCGTGCTCGCACGGCGCGGGGCGTGTGATGAGCCGCACCAAGGCGAAGAAGCTCTTCACCATCGAAGACCAGGTGAAAGCGACCGAAGGTGTCGAGTGCCGCAAGGACAAGGACGTGATCGACGAGATCCCGCTGGCCTACAAGGACATCGACGCCGTGATGGCGGCGCAGAAAGACCTGGTCGAGGTGGTCTACACCTTGAAGCAGGTGGTGTGCGTGAAGGGGTGACCCTCGCGCAGGGAGGTGTGTGAGATGAACAAGAGCAACAAACAACGCCGCGCCGAACTGAAGGCGCGGCGCCTCGCACGCGCAGTCTCGCTGCGCGTTCACGACGTGCGTGGCATCGCGCCCGGTGTGCAATCCGGCGTGGTGCCGGCCGACCCCGCCAAGCTCGCCCACAACAACACCTATGGCCCGCTGCCGCTGTTCTACGTCGACGCCGCTTTCACCTGCCGTGACTGTGGTTCGCAAGAGGTCTGGACGGCCAAGCAGCAGAAGTGGTGGTACGAAGAGGCGCAAGGCCCCATCGACAGCCGCGCGGTGCGCTGCCGGCCTTGCCGTTTGACGGAGCGTGCGCGGGTCACTGAAGCCCGTCGCATCGCAGAAGAAGGCCAGGCGCGCAAACGCGCGCTGAAGGCCGACAACGGGAACAACAACACATGATCGAAATCGATGGTTCACAAGGCGAGGGCGGCGGCCAGGTGCTGCGCACCGCACTCGCGCTGTCCATGGTCACTGGCCAGGCGGTGACGCTCACCGACATTCGCGCCGGCCGCGCCAAGCCGGGCTTGATGCGCCAGCATCTGGCGTGTGTGCAGGCGGCCACGCGCATCTGCAGCGCGCAGACCCACGGCGCCGAGCTGGGCTCGCGCTCCCTGCGTTTCGAGCCCGGTGCCGTGCAGCCGGGTCATTACCGCTTTGACGTGGGCAGCGCAGGCAGCTGCCTGCTGGTGCTGCAGACGGTGTTGCCGCCCCTGTTGCTGGCGGCGCAGCCCAGCCAGCTCACGCTCAGTGGCGGCACGCACAACCCGATGGCGCCGCCCTTTCACTTCATCGAACGCGCCTTCGTGCCGCTGCTGCGCCGCATGGGCGCCGACGTGCAGCTCACGCTGCGCCGGCATGGGTTCTATCCGGCGGGTGGTGGCGAGGTCGAGGCGGTGATCCAGCCGGCCACCACCTGCCTGCGCCCGCTGGTGCTCGAGGAGCGCGGTGACTTGCAAGAAGGCTATGCCGAAGCCTTGTGTGCGGGCATTCCGCGTGGTGTGGCCGACCGCGAGCTGTTGATGGTGGGCGAGGCCCTGGGCTGGGCGGGCGAGCGCCTGCGCACACCGGCGCTGCGCCAGAACGAGGGCCCTGGCAATGCGCTGATGGCCACGCTGCAGTACGCGCAGCATGCCGAGGTGTTCACCCAGTTCGGCGAAAAGAGGGTCAGCAGCGAGCAGGTGGCAAAGCGCCTGGTGAACGAGTTGCAGCGCTTCGAGCGCAGCCGCGCGGCGGTGGGCGAGCACCTGGCCGACCAGCTGGCGATCCCGCTCGCGCTGGCGCGGGGCGGCAGCTACACCGCGAGCGAGATCTCGCTGCATGCGAGCACCAATTTCGAGGTGATCGAGCGCTTCTTGCCGGTGAGCTTCGAGTTGACGCCTTTGGACGGCGCCACGCGGGTGAGCCTGCGTCAGCGGGGGTAGCGGCGGGGCGCGATGCCGCCGGGGCGCCGCGCGAAAACCGCGGCGATCGCCCACCACACCGCCAGGAACAGCAGCCACACGCCGAGCCCGAACGCCGCTGCCATCAACAGGCTGTCGGTGCTCAAGCCAAAGCTCGGCCGAAAGGCCGCCCAGGTGCTGCGCGCCATCTCGATGTCGGCATGGCTCAGCAGGTACCAGGCTTGCTGAAATACGTGGGTGTCGAGCGCGGCCAGCGTGGCCTGCAAAGACGCCACCGAGTCGGCCATCGCCTGGATCGCCGCGCCCTCGGCCCGAAAGGTCGGGTCGGTGCTGGCCAGGTGGTGCTGGATCAGCTTGGCCAGGCTGCCGTCGTGAAAGCGGTTGGCAATCTCTTGGAACGGCGCCAGGTCCTTGAGCGCCTGGCCCAGTGCGCCGCCCACACGCTGGCGGTATTGCGCCAGGTAGCCGGGCACCATGCCGCCGGCGAACACGCCGACGATGAGCACGACGCGGTCGAGCAGGCCGCGCAGCAGACTAGCAAGCATCAGCTGCCGCCTGACGCCCCCGCAGGGGGCAGAAGCGCAGCGACGTGGGGATCGTCATCCTTAGCGTTCGTTGCCGAGCAAGGCGTCTTTGAGCATGTTGTCGGCCGGCGAGTTGCCGACCCAGATCTTCAGCACCATGGTGAAGAACTCGGCGTCGCCCACCGGCGCACCCTGCGGCTGGCCCTGGATGTAGAACTGGGTGCCCTTGCCGGGCAGGAATTCCATGGCGAAGGTCTCGCCCGGCATCAGCTTGGACTTGCCCGAGAAGATCTCGATGAAGCGGGTGGACGACAGTGCGTGCTTTTGCACCGTCTCCTTGGGCGAGTTTTCCGCCAGACCCTTGATGAACAAGCGGCCCAGGTCGGTGCCCGGCAGCTCGCGCAAGGCAGTGAACTGCAATCGCTTCGGGCCTTGCAGGGCCAGCAGCGCTTCGGGGGTGGTGACCTTCTTGGGCGTGTACAGCCCCATGTCATAGACCTTGAAGAAGGCCTTGTAGCGGGTGCCGGCGCCGTTCAGCAGCAGGGGCGTGTCTTGCACCTGCATGGCAGGCTCGAATTTGGTCGAGGGTGCCGCCAGCGCGGCCCCCACCATGAGTGACAGCGTCAGTGCCAGGGTGGCGGGGACGAGTGCGGCCGGTGTGCGCATCAGGGGTTCTCCAACGAATTCGAGTTTTGAGTACGGAGGATTATTCGGTTTCGCACGGCCATCAACAACCCCCAGAAACCCGTTTGTCGATCAGGGTCCGTGTGCTATTGCCGGGTGACGGGCCGGCCGTACCGTGGTTTGCCGGGTGCGCTCGATCAGCACCGAGTCGCCGAACTCGTGGGTGCGGTAGTGCCTGGACTCCAGCGCTTCGTCGATGCGGCGCAACAGGGCCGGGCCGACAAACGCCCGCAGCAGCGTGTGGTGGCTGGCGCCGGGCTCGTGCGTGCCGCTCAGCAGGGCGTCGACCACCCGCAGCCGGGTCTGCGGGCCGATGCGCTGGTCGGCCAGCCCCGGGCCGCTGCGCAGGGGGCCGCTGGACGCGGCGTGTTCGAGTGCGCGGGTCACCGTGGTGCCCAGGGCGACGATGCGCCCACCGCGCGCGCGCGCCTGCGCCACCGCCTGCACCGTGGCCACGGGCAGGTGGTAGGGCTCGTCGAAGGGCAGCCGCGCGTCAAGGGTTGCGTCACCGGTGGACGAGATGCCCGCCGCATGGGTGAGCGTGGCAAAGCCGATGCCACGCTCGCGCAGGCGTTGCAGCAGTTGCCAGTCGAGCACGAAGCCGGCCGAGGGCGGCTCGAAGGCCACGGGCAGCGCGGCCACGCGTGTCCACACGTCCCACAGCGCGAGCGGCTCGCGCATGTGGGCGTACTGGATCGGCTTGCCGTGGCGGGCGAGGCCGGCCCAGATGCTGTCGGGCGTGCCTTCGAAGCGCAGTGTGACGAGCCTGGGGTGGCCGAGCGTGTGCACGACCTCGGCGCGCAGCGGGCCGAGCTGGAGGGGGTCGCCGGGGTGCAGCAGCGGTGGTGCGGCGCGGTCTTCGGTGCGGGTGCGGTGGTCGCCGGCGCCGAAGGTGATGGCGGTGAACTCGTGCACGTCGTCCACTGCCAGCGAGCGGCGGCTGGCCAGGCGCACTTCGATCGCTTCGCCGCTGGGCCTGTGCACGCCGCTCAGGCTCGCGGGCAGGGTGGCGGCGTCGTTGGCGACCAGCAGGTCACCGGGCCGCAGCAGGCCAGGCAAGGCCGATCGGGGGGCGTGTTGCACCTGGCCGCTGGCGTCGACCACCAGCAGGCGTGCATCGTGCGGGCGCTGCACAGGGGTGGTGGCGGCTTTCATGCGGCCTCCCGTTCGATCAACGCAATGATCTCGCGCGCCGCTTGGGCGGGGCGCTTCAGCGTGGCCGGGTCGGCGTCGGGCACGGCGAGGGCGTGCAAGGGGGTGTCCATGTCGCCTGGGTCGATGGCGATCACGCGCACGCCGTGCTCGCGCAACTCTTCGTGCCAGATGCGGCTCAGGTGCGACAGCGCCGCCTTGCTCGCGCCATACGCGCCCCAGCCGGGGTAGGCCGAGACGGCGGCGTCGCTGGTGATGTTGATGACAAGTGCCGGCCGGCCATCGCGCGCCGAGGCGCCGAGTGCACCCAGCAGCGCCTTGGTCAACCGGAAGGGGCCCAGCAGGTTGGTGGCGAGCGCGGCTTCCAGGTCTTCGCACTCGGTGTCGGCCAGCAGCGCGAGCGGCGTGGGGCCTAAGTGCGAGGCGTTGTTGATCAGCACGTCGAGGCCGTCGAGTGCCGCGGTGATCTGCAGCGCCAGCGGGTAGATGTCGGCCTGGCGCGAGACGTCGCCCACCAGCCCGTGGGTGCCGGGGTGGGCGCGCGCCACCTCGGCCACGCGGGCTGCGTGCCGTGCGACGAACGCGACCTGCGCGCCGCTGGCACGGAGCTGCTTCACGAGGGCCAGCCCGAGGCCCGAGGTGCCGCCGGTGATGGCCACGCGCAGTGTGGGAGTGGTGTGGGTGTTCATGTTGGGTGCCTGTTGTGGGTGACGGCCTGACGATAGGCAGGCCTGCCTCGCGCGGCGAGCGCGATGTCCATCGCATTGGCACAAGGTTGTTGTGGCGGACACAATGGCGCCACCATGGCCGACGACCTCACCCATTCGCCCGCCGCCGCCCACCTCGCGCGCAACCTGGTGAGCCTGCGTCACACACGCGCGCTCACGCAAGACGGCCTGGCCAAGGCCGCCGCCGTGCCGCGCTCGACCATTGCCAACCTGGAGTCGGGCGACGGCAACCCGTCGCTCGCGGTGCTGGTGAAGGTGGCTGGCGCTTTGGGCGTGCCGATCGACGAGCTGCTCGCGTCACCGCGCGCGATGGTGCGGCGCTGGGCGGCCGATGAGGTGGCGCACCACGTGAAGGGCCGCGGCGTGAGCATCCGCGCGCTGGTGCCCGAGCCGGTGCCCGACGAGATGATGGAGGTGATGGACTTCGCCCCCGCCGCGGTGATGGGCGGCACGCCGCACCTGCCGGGCACACGCGAGTTCTTCACCTGCCTGAGCGGGCGGGTCAACCTGATGGTGGCGGGCGAGCGCTACACGCTGGCCGAAGGCGAGGTGCTGGCCTTTCCCGGCAACCTGCCGCACTCGTACCAGAACGACGATGCGCTCGCACCAGCGCGTGGTGTCTCGGTGGTGGTGTTGGCAAAAGCTGGCGTATGAACGCACAAGCGCTCTAGAATCCGCTCGCTTGTCGGGGTGCCGAGGATGTTGAAGTCCGAGGCTGAGAGGGTGCACTGCACCTAACCCGTTGAACCTGATTGGGGTCATCCCCGCGTAGGAAACAATGCACTCGGCCCCGGCGCTCCTTCTGTAGCGCGGTCTCCAGGCAGGCACCCCCTTCTGGAGCACCCATGGCCAAGACCTCTGCACTTGTCGACACCGCCGCGCTGACCCAGCGCATCACGCGCAGCCCCTTCCCCGGTTCACGCAAGGTCTACCTCGAAGGCTCGCGTGCCGACCTGCGTGTGCCCTTTCGCGAGATCGGCCTCGGCGACACGCTGCTCGACCACGGGAGGCGCGAGCCCAACCCGCCGCTGCGCGTGTACGACAGCTCAGGGCCCTACACCGACCCGCAGGCCCACATCGACCTCGCGCGTGGCCTGCCGCCGCTGCGCGAGCGCTGGATCGCCGAGCGCACCCACAGCGCCAACCAGTCGCAAATGCACTTTGCACGCCGCCACATCGTCACGCCCGAGATGGAGTTCGTCGCGCTGCGCGAAAACCTGCTGAAGGCGCAGCTGCGCGAGCGCTTGGCGCAAGAGCGGCTGCCGCAGCGCGGCCAGGCGTTTGGGGCGCGGCTCACGCAAGACATCACGCCCGAGTTCGTGCGCGCCGAGGTGGCGAGCGGGCGCGCGGTGATCCCCTGCAACTTCAGGCACCCCGAGAGCGAGCCGATGGTGATCGGCCGCAACTTCGCGGTGAAGGTCAACGCCAACATCGGCAACTCGGCCGTCAGCTCGGGCATCGAAGAAGAGGTCGACAAGCTGGTGTGGGCCATCCGCTGGGGGGCCGACACGGTGATGGACTTGTCGACTGGCGACAACATCCATGAAACCCGCGAGTGGATCGTGCGCAACTCGCCGGTGCCCATCGGCACGGTGCCGATCTACCAGGCG
>NZ_JADMJX010000290.1:11008-20544 GCF_018780185.1 Rhizobacter sp. | reverse complement strand
CTACATCGGCAACGTGATGCTGCTGGTGCTCAACCTGCCGCTGGTGGGCCTGTGGACCAAGCTGCTGAAGATCCCCAAGCCGGCGCTGTATGCGGGCATCCTGATCTTTGCCACGGTGGGGGTCTATGGCATGCGCCAGTCCACCTTCGACCTGGTGCTGCTCTACGGCATCGGCCTGCTCGGCGTGGTGTTGCGGCGGCTCGACTTCCCGACCGCGCCGGTGGTGGTCGGCATGATCCTCGGGCCGCTGGCCGAAGCGCACCTGCGCAACGCGCTCTCCATCGGCGAGGGCCACTGGACGGTGTTCCTGCAGCGGCCGATGTCGCTCGCGCTGCTGTTCGTCATCGTGGCGGTGCTGGCCTTGCCCACCCTGGCGCGTTGGCTGCGGCGCCAGCGCGCGCTGCCGGCACCGCAAGGCGGCTGAGCGCCTGGCCACCGCAGCCATGTTGACGCGGCTCAAGACCCGCGCTCGACATGGCATGCGGCGGCGGCAGGGCTGCAGTAACCTCGGCGTGAACTGACAGGCCCCTGCGCCCGAGGAGATTGCCGATGCGCCGTGCCCGATTCACCGCCGCCTGCCTGCTCGCAGCCTCGTGCCTCGCCGGCACCGCCCAGGCCCAGGTTTATGCGGGCGTGTCGGCCGGCATTTCACGCATCGACATCGATTGCAGCCACACCAGCCAGTGCGACCGCTACGGCAACGCCTACAAGCTCTTTGCCGGCTACATGCACACGCCCTACCTGGGTGCCGAAGCCGTCTATTACGACCAGGGCCGGGCCCGCAGCAGCAGCGGCCAACCCGGCGTGCTCAATGGCGACATCAGCGGCAGCGGCCTGGGCCTCTATGGCGTGGCCGTGGCGCCCTTCGACGAGTTTTCGATGCATGTGAAGCTGGGTGCCTTTTCATCTCGCACCCGCTTCGACGCCAACCCCGCGACCTCGGGCCCGCGCACCAGCGCCGAGCGGCACACGGCGTTCGCGTGGGGTTTCGGCTGCGCCTGGGCCTACAGCCCGCGGGTGAGCCTGCGGGTCGACCTGGAGCGGCTGGGCGTCAAGCTGCGCGACGAGCCCGATCACCTCGACATGGTCTCGGCGAGCGTGCTCTACCGCTTTTGACGGCCGCGGGCGCCTGGCCGCGCGCTCAGGCGGTCCGCATCAAGGCCACGCCCTTGATCTGCGCATACAACGTATCGCCAGCTTGCAGTGCCAGCGCGTCGCAGCTCTTGGTGGTGATGCGCGCGAGCAGCGTCCAGGCCTGATCGGGCGGGCTGCTGCTCACCCGCAGGCGCAAGAGCGCAGTGGTGCGATCGCGTTGCACCTCTTCCAGCACCACCGGCAACACGTTGAGGATGCTGGTCTCACCCGGCGCCTGGCGCGTCACGCTCACGTCGCGCGCCAGCACACGCGCGCGCACCCGCTCGCCGGGTCGCGCGGCCGCCCCGCCCACCCACAGCGCGGCGCCGTGTTGGCCAATGTGGGTGAGGCCGTGCTGCATGTCGTGCTCGGTCACCTCGGCGTCGATCACCACGCCCGCTTCGTCTTGCCGGCTCAGCGACAGGTCGGTGCGCGCCATCAGCTCGCCCAGCGGGCCGGCCGCTTCGACCCGGCCTTCGCGCAGCAGCACCAGGTGGTCGGCCAGGCGCGCGGCTTCGTCCATCGCATGCGTCACGTAGACGATGGGGAGTGACAGCTCGCGGTGCAGCTGCTCCAGGTAGGGCAGGATCTCGGCCTTGCGCGCGGGGTCGAGTGCGGCAAGCGGCTCGTCCATCAACAAGAGCCGCGGGCCGGTGGCCAGGGCGCGTGCAATCGCCACCCGCTGGCGTTCGCCGCCAGAGAGCGTGGCCGGCGAGCGCGCCAGCAAGTGCCCGATGCCCAGCAGCTCGACCACGCTGTCGAGCGCGATGCGATGCGATTCACCGGCACTGCGTTTGCGGCCGTAGTGCAGGTTGCCACGCACGTCGAGGTGCGGGAACAGCGCCGACTCCTGGATCACGTAACCCAGCGAGCGTTGGTGCGTGGGCACGAAGCGGCCGGTGGCGTCGTCTTGCCACAGCTCACCGTCGATCGCCACACGGCCGGCCACACGCTCCAGCCCGGCCAGCGCACGCAGCACGGTGGTCTTGCCGCAACCCGAAGGGCCGACCAGCGCAGTGACCCCTTGCGACGGAATGGCAAGCTGCACATCGAGCACGAAGCCGCTTCGCTGCAGGCGCAAGCTGGCGTCGATCACCGTGCGGGCTCCGCACCATCGGCAGGGCGGGGGCGGTTGACGACGTACAACGTCACCAGCACCACCATCGCAAACGCCACCATGCCAGCCGCCAGCCAATGCGCCTGCGCAAACTCGCCCGCCTCCACATGGCCGTAGATCGCCACAGACAGCACCCGGGTGGCACCGGGGATGTTGCCGCCAATCATCAGCACCACACCAAACTCACCCACCGTGTGCGCAAACCCGAGCACGCTGGCGGTGACGAAGCCGGGCCGCGCGAGCGGCAGCGCCACGCTCACAAATCGGTCCCAGGGCGACGCGCGCAAGGTGGCGGCGGCTTCGAGCAAACGCTCCGGCACCGCTTCGAACGCCTGCTGCAGCGGCTGCACCACAAAGGGCAGCGAGTAGATCACCGAGGCCACCACCAGGCCAGCAAACGTGAAGGGCAAACGCCCCAGGCCCAGCGACTCGGTGAGCTGCCCCACCGGCCCCTTCGGCCCCATCAGCAGCAGCAGGTAGAAGCCCAGCACCGACGGCGGCAACACCAACGGCATGGCCACCAACGATGCGAACAAGGGCTTGAGCCGCGAGCGTGTGCGTGCCAGCCACCATGCGAGCGGCGTGCCGAGCAGCAGCAGCAGCACGGTGCTCAGCGCCGCCAGTTCGGCGGTGAGCCGGACGGCCGACCAGGCGTCAGCCGTCATGCGGGCACGCGGGCCTCAGTGCCCATAACCGTACGACTGGATCAGCGCCTTGGCCGGCGCACTCTTCAAATACGCCAGCAAGGCCACCGCGGCCGGGTTCTTCTCGCCGCGCTTGAGCAGCACCGCGTCTTGCCGGATCTCGCCATACAGCGACGGCGGCACCACCCAGTGAGAGCCACTCACCGGCTTGCCCGGCACCACCACCTGCGACAGCGCCACGAAGCCCAGCTCGGCATTGCCGGTGGCCACGAACTGGAAGGCCTGGCCGATGCTCTCACCCGTCACCAGCCTGGGGGCGAGCTTGTCGTGCAGGCCACGCGACTTCAGCAGCTCGAGCGCGGCGCGGCCATAAGGGGCCGTCTTGGGGTTGGCAATGGCGAGGTGGGCAAACTGGCCTGCCGCGAGCACCGCGCCCTGCTCGTCCACATAGCCTGGCTTCGCGCTCCACAACACCAGCTTGCCGATGGCGTAGGTGAACTGCGTGTGGGGCACGGCCAGACCTTCGGCGATCAGCTTGGTGGGGGTTTCGTCATCGGCCGAGATCAACACCTCGAACGGCGCTCCGGCAGCGATCTGCGAATAGAACTTGCCGGTGGCACCGAGCGACGTCTTCACGCTGTGGCCAGTGGCGGCGGTGAAGGCTGCGCTCATGGCCGACAAGGGCCCGGCGAAGTTGGCGGCAACGGCGACCGACACCTCGCCGGCCCGCACGTTCAGCGCAAACACGGCCAGTGCGGCGAGGATCCATGTTCGTGAAATCAGTTTCATCAAGGTGTAGGCTACCGAGAACCGACGTATCTTCGCCGATAAGCCTCAGCGGGGCGTGAACCGAGGCTTCGCGCTTCAGGCCGCCGCCGCACAGGGTGTTCGTGCGGAAGTGCTCAAACGGGCTCGTGCATCAACGAGAGGTTGCAATTGCGTGCCAGCGTTCGTCATCTCGGCGACGAGAATGGTGCGATTTGAGAAAGGGACATGGTCATGGACAAATCAATGGTCAAGGGAATTGCTGTCGGTGGCATTGCCATGGTGGTACTTGGCGCTGGCGCCGTCACGGGCTACAAGACGATCACCACACCCAAGTTTGCCGACGTCGTCGCGGTGAAGGATGTCGTTCAAACGACGGTCACTCCGCGCGAGAGTTGCGAAGACGTTCAGGTGCAGCGCCAGGCGCCGGTGAAAGATGAGCACCGCATTGCCGGCAGTGTGGTGGGCGGCGTGGCGGGAGGCCTCCTGGGAAGCACCGTGGGCGGCGGCAAGGGCAAGACGCTGGCAACCGTCGCCGGGGCGGCCGCCGGGGGCTATGCAGGCAACCGGATCCAGAAAAACATGCAAGAGAAGGATGTCACCACGACCACCGAGCGCCGCTGCAAGACGGTGAACGAGAAGTCGCAGAAAGTGGTGGGCTACGACGTGACCTACCGCCTCGACGGAAAGAATGGCGTGGTGCGCATGTCCTCCAAGCCGGGCGACAAGCTCCCGGTCAAGGGTGGGCAAGTGGTCACGACACCGACGTCGTCCGACAACAAGTCATGACAGCGCGGCCCGGGCACCTTTCCCGCTGCGGCAGGGGTGTTCCGGGCCGCTACTCAACCCGGGCAAACGCAACCACCTGGTTCTTGCCGAACTGCTTTGCACACTTGGGGCAGGTGGCGTAGAAGAAGTAGAGCTTCTGCAGGGTTCGCCCGTGTTCCTTCACGTGCGCTTCCATCTGCTTGACCCACTGGCCGATGTCGCCATACGGGCCCGTGAAGACCTTCGTCATGAAGGTTCCCGACAGATGCTCCATGCGCATATTCGGCACCTCGCGGTCGGTTGCCAGGTAGACGTCCGAGCCCCAAGGCGACACCTCGTCGACCAGCCATAACGGCTCTTCCGCATAGGCCTGTGCCTTTTCGAGCGCGGCGTGGTCGCGGGCCATGACCGAGCCGAAGTTCAGCGGCAGGTGCAGGAACTCGCGGATGTGGTCCTTGACGAAGGGCTTGTCCTTCCAGACGAATTCCTGGTTGTCCCAGCGCGCTTCGTCCAGCCTCGCGCAGCAACCCGTTTCTCGGTTGTCGTATTTAGTTTCAGCCATCTTCATGGGGAACTCCTGTCACGCAACGATTGGCCGGTCACACGCCATGTCAACTCAGCTGTGCAGTGCCGTGTCCGCGAGCGCTTCAATGCACTCACGCAGCAATGTGCCTTGCAGCCGGGACCGGCGAATTGATTCTGCGCAATGTGCGTGACGCCCATAGTGGTTGCGGCACATGGAACCGACACGGACGCGCAGGTGCGGCCGACGGCGCCATACCGGGCGTGCAGGGCCGTTCCCACCCGAGCGCGCCTGACCCCACCGTGTCCACGGCCTGCCCATGGCTGCTGAGCCTGCGCGGTGCGTGACTGCGCAGGCGGGCATAACGCCAACCTAACGGCCCGCCACCTACTCTGCAAGCGCTGCAGGCTGAATGCCACCGCAGCGTTCAAGACGATGTCCACAACGTTTCAGGAGCAAATGATGAAGAAACTCTTGCTGATCGGTTTGATGCTTGCGGCCTCGACGGCCGCTGTCGCTGCGACGCACGACGGGGCTGTGGCTTGCGCACAGGCGCCCACGCAGGCCGAGGTCGTGGCCCACAAGTTCGGGCCAGTGGGTGCGCTGCCCGAACTCAACTGCGGCTTCATCTGCGACTCGTTCGGGCGCTGCCGTCGGGTGTGCTGGTAAGGGCAACGCATGGCCCGTGACTCCGTTCGGGCCGAGCCTGTATTCACGATCGCCCCGAGCTTGTCGAAGGGGGTCAGCGCCGTGCTGTGCGCACCCTTCGACAGGCTCAGGGCGAGCGGAGAACGGAGTGCGGAGAGCGGAGAGCGGAGAGCGGAAGACGGAGTACAGCGCCCGAAGCGGATCTTCAGCGCATCAACACATCGAGCCACACCCGCTGCTCGGGCGTCACCGCATCGAGCGGCGTCATCATGGCCGTCGACAAGGCGGTGCGGATGTCGGGCTCGGGCCTCACGGGCGGCTGCGACAGCAGCTGGTTCAGTACACGCCGCGCGCTCACCAGGCTCTTGCCATACAGCTCGAAGATGGCCGACACGCTGACGTGGCGCGCGGGGTCGTCCATCCAGCAGTCGTAGTCGGTGACGATGCCGACCGTGGCATAGGCCATCTGCGCTTCGCGTGCCAGAAACGCCTCGGGCACGTTGGTCATGCCGACCAGGTGGCAGCCGACCTGGCGCATGAAGTGGCTTTCGGCGCGTGTGCCCAGCCGCGGGCCTTCGACGCAGGCGTAGGTGAGGCCACGGTGCAGCGTGATGCCGAGCGTTTGTGCTGCCTCACTCACCGCATCGACCAATGCCGCGCTCACCGGGTTGGCGGTGGAGATGTGCGCTGCCACGCCGCCGCCAAAGAAGCTGCGCTCGCGTGAACCGCGGGTCCAGTCGAAATACTGCTCGGGCATGGCCAGGTCGCCAGGGGCCACGTGCTCTGCAAG
Source organism: Rhizobacter sp. (assembly GCF_018780185.1). Lineage (GTDB taxonomy): Bacteria > Pseudomonadota > Gammaproteobacteria > Burkholderiales > Burkholderiaceae_C > Rhizobacter. The sequence continues at coordinate 14,155 of NZ_JADMJX010000290.1, read as the reverse complement.
GCTGCCCACGGCCGAGAAGCCGAGCACCATGGTCGCGCCGGCCTGCTTGAGGGCAAACAGGTTGGCGCGGTAGTTCACCTCGTGCGGCAGCAGTTTGTGGCCAGCGCCGTGGCGCGCCAGAAAGAGAATGGGCTGGCCGTTGATGCGGCCACGCTGCACCGTGCCCGAGGGCGTGCCGAAGGGTGTGTCGCCGCCGATGCGGTCTTCGATCTCCATGCCGGCCAGGTCGTACAGGCCGGTGCCGCCGATGATTGCGAGCATGTGGTCAGTCCTCCGATGTGATCAATGCGTCGGCCGGCTCGAAGGCCGGCCCGTTTGCAATGCGGCCCCAGTAGGACGCATGCGCGTCGCTGCCTTCGGGCCACTGCTGCAGGAATTGTGCGCGCCAGGTGGCCGGGTCGGGCTCGATGGCGATCGCGTCCAGATGGAGGCCGTTGCGTTGCAGGCCGAAGCGGCGCTCGGGGCCGTCGAACGGCCGCAGTGCGATGCGGGTGAGCAGGCCCGCCGCATCGCCGCGAAAGTTGGGCATGCCGGCCGCGCCGTTGTTGAGCACCACCGGAGCGACGCGGCGTGTGGGCATCGGCAGGGTGTGGAACACCGGCAGGCAGGTGTGGCTGCTGGCGAACACATCAACCTGCCCGGCCTCGAACCAGCGCCGTGCGGTGTGGCGGTGGGCAGGGTCCTGCAAATGCTCTTGCGCAAAGCCCCAGCCGGCGAGTGATTCGGCGTCGCCGTGCACGATGGCGACGCGGCAGTCGCCCACATTCACTCGGCGGTGCATGGGCAGTGCGGCGAGGCGCTGCATCAAGGCGGGGAAACGGGAGGCGGTGGCGCGCAGGCTGCGCATGATGTTGTTGGAGCGTTGCACCACGCCCTCGCCGACCCAGTCGGGGTAGGCGCAGCCGCAGCCGTTGTCGCTCTCGGCAGAGTCGCTCAACTCGGTTTCCACATTGCCGCGCAGCGCGTCGAAGGCGAGCACGCGCTCGTTGAGCCGCTGAAACAGGGCCGGGTCGGTGTTGAACCAATTGAAGTCGCCGTTGAAGACGAGGCGCTTGGGGCCTTGCTCACGCTCGAACAGCGACAGCAGCACATCGAGTGCCGGCTCGTTGCCATACAGGCCACCGACCACGTACAACACCTCGCAGTGGCCCTCGGCCGGGCGCGCAAAGCTGCTGGGTGAATAGCGGTAGTGCAGCGGGCAGCTGCGGCCGGCGGCGGGGTGATCGTCTTGCATCAGCTCTCTCTCAAGGCAGCCAGGTGTTGCAGGGGGTGAAGTTCACGGGCCTGCTCGGCGGGTATCACCGGCGCCGCGCGTGGTGCCTGGGCGCCGTACAGCGCGTCGAAGGCGGCTGTGTCGAGCGTGGCCAGCGGCTGGTCGAACACCAGCTTGCCACCTCGCAAACCAATCACGCGGTCGGCGAGCAAGGGCAACAGATCGATGTGGTGCACCACGGTGATCAGCGTGGCCTGGGCGGCGCTGTCGCGCAGCAGCCGGCAGACCTCGCGCGCCGAGGCCGGGTCGAGGCTGGCCGTGGGCTCGTCGGCCAGCACCAGGCGGGGCCGCTGCATCAGCATGCGGGCGATGGCCACGCGCTGGCGTTCGCCGCCCGACAGCCGGTCGGCGCGTTGCGGCGCCAAGGCGCGCAGGCCGACGGCATCAAGCGCACGCAGTGCCTCGGCCACATCGCCGTCGTGGTGCCAACGGGCCCAGCTGCGCCAGCCGCTCAGGCGGCCGAGCGCGCCGATGAGCACGTTGTCGAGCGCACTGAGCCGCTGCACCAGGTGAAGGCCCTGCAGCACCTGCGCCACCTCGCGGCGCAGGTGGCGCAACCCGTCGCGCGTGATGCCGGCGCCGACCTCGTGGCCCAGCACCTGCACGCGCCCTGCCACCGGTACGGCAAAGCCACTGAGGCAGCGCAGCAGGGTCGACTTGCCGGCGCCATTGGGGCCGACGATGGCGACGCGCTCGCCGGCCTGGATCGAGAGCCGTGCGAGGTCGAGCGTGGTGCGACCCTCGGCCGCCTCGCAGCGAAGGCCTTCGATGGCGATCTGGGGTGCGGTGCTCACAGCAGCGCCTGCCGGATGCGCCGGCTCATCTGATCGAACACGCTCACCAGCGCGATCACCACGATCAGCAGGGTGGCGAGCCTCCCCCACTGAAACAAGGAGGTCGCCTCGGAGATCAGCAGCCCCAGGCCCCCCGCGCCGATGAGGCCGAGGATGGTCGAGTCGCGGATGTTGTACTCCCAGATGTAGAGGTGGTTCGACACGAACTGCGGCAGCACCGCGGGCCAGACCGCGTTGAAGAACACCTGCACCGGGCCCGCGCCGGTGGCGCGCACCGCGTCGACCGCGGCCATGTCGAGCGCCTCGATCGACTCGGCGTAGAGCTTGCCGTAGGTGCCCATCGAGTGCAGCGCAATCGCGAGGATGCCCGCCATCGGCCCCAGGCCGACGATGCCCACCAGCACCAGGCCGAACACCAGGGTGTGGATGGCGCGGGTCACGTTGAGCACAGCGCGCGCTGCGGCGGCGAGCCAGCGCGGCGCGGCCAGGTTGTGCGCCGACAGCAGCCCGAACGGCAAGGCCAGCAGCGCGCCCAGCAGCGAGCCGAGGGTGGCGATCTGCACCGTGGTCCAGGTGGCGGCGGCAAGCGCTTTCAGAAAGGCCAGCTCGACGAGCTGGCGGTTCTCGACCCGCAGCACGGTGCCGTCGTCGCTGCGGTACTCGAGCTGCGTGGGGCCGAACCACAGGTCGAGAAAACTCGGGCGCGACAACTCATCCACCGACTTGAGCAGGTTGCTCCATGGGTTGCGGCCGAACGACAACTCCCCCGCGGCCCACAGGCTGCCCGCGCAGAGCGCTACCAGGGCCGCGTAGAGCAGCACCAGCATCAAGAAGCGCAGCCGGCCCGGCAGGGGTCGGCTGAGCCAGAGAGACCAAGGCGGGGTCACAACATCCATACGGCTGGTTGGCCTGACTGAAATGGCATCGGTTCCCCTACTCCGTTCGGGCTGAGCCTGTCGAAGCCAGCGCTGTGCACTGCGCACCCTTCGACAGGCTCAGGGCGAACGGAGTGGGGGCTCAGGGCCAACGGAGTGGGGGTTCGGGCGAACGGAGATTCACGCTCAGCCGAAACGGAGCTGT
>NZ_JADMJX010000290.1:0-10908 GCF_018780185.1 Rhizobacter sp. | reverse complement strand
AACGGAGTGGGGGTTCGGGCGAACGGAGATTCACGCTCAGCCGAAACGGAGCTGTGCATCATTGCGCCGAGAGCTTGCCGGTGGCCAGCCCTGCGTCGCGGATCGGCTTGTAGAAGCTGTTGTCGGTGGTGACGAAGCCGGTGTAGTGCGCGGGCAGCAGGTTCGGCTGCTTCTTCAGCTGGGCGCCCACGCCGGCCAGCGCCGCCTGCAGGCGCGTGACCAAGGCCTTGTCCTTGAAGAGGGCCTCACTCACCGCAAATGCGTCGTTGGGCAAAGGGGCCGATTGCCAGATGACCTTCGAGCGCTCGGCCTTGATCAACCCCTGCTCGATCATCGCGTTGCGGTTGCGGTTGTAGTCGGCGCCCGCGTCGAGCTGGCCCGAGGCCACCTGGGTCTCGATGGCCTGGTGCTTGGTGTAGAGCACTTTCGAGAAGTAGGTGTCGGGGTCGATGCCCTGCGTCATGAAGTAGTGCAGCGGGATCAGGTAGCCCGAGGTCGAGCCCTTGTCACCGAAGGCAAAGGTCTTGCCCTTCAGGTCAGCCACCGTCTTGATGCCCGAGTCGGGGTGCGTGATCATCAATGCGAAGTACTCGGGCTTGCCGTCGTAAAGAATCGTCGACACCACCTGCGCACGCGCCGCGTGGTTGGCGAGCACATAGCCCCACGGTCCCATCAGCGCGAGGTCAGTTTCACCATTGGCGAGCGACTTGGCCAGGCCCTCCCAGGTGTCGACGGTGCGCAGCTCGACCTTGCGGCCGAGCTGGGCCTCCAGGTACTGCGCGAGCGGCCGGTAGGTGGCGTCGTTGCGCTCTCGGTCGGGCTGGAACAGGCCCACGCCGAGCTTGAGCGGGGTGCCTTGTGCCAAGGCGGTGAGGGCGGCGAGGCTCAGCGTGAGCAGGCTCAGCAGGCGGGCAAACAGCTTCATGCGGTGTCTCCGGGCAAAGGGCGTGGTGTGGGTGTGGATTGGGATGAATGGGCGAGGACGAAGCGCTGCAAGAAACCGCGGTCGATGTGGTCCTTCCAGCGCCACACCCAGCGCCCCTGCGCCGACCAGCGGCCCCAGGACGCGATGGCACGGCCATCGGCCGTGGACAGCAGCGCGAGGAAACGCCGCTGCGGTGCATACGCCCGCGGCACGCCCACGCTGAGCGCCGCGCGCAGGTTGTGCGACAGCACCGGCCCCATGCGCACGGCAAACACGCCGGCCTTGGGCAGCGGCGTCGCCCACTCGGCGCAGTCGCCCACGGCGTAAACCTGCGGGTGCGAAACGCTGCGCAGGTGCTCGTCGATGCGGATGAAGCCGCGCTCACCGACCGCGAGGCCACCCTCGCTCTGCCAGGCGTGGGCTTCGGCGCCGGTGGCCCACAGCAGCAGGTCGCAGCGGGCGGCCTCGTTGTCGGCCCAGCGGCTGTCGAGTTGCACCGTGACACCGGCCGCGGCGAGCGCGGCATGCGCCGCACGCGCGGCGCCGGGCGCCATGTCGGGCAGCAGGGTTTGGCCGCGCGAGATCAATCGGCCTTGCACGGTGCGCCCGGGTTGCAGGCCGCGCAAGCGCGCCAGGGCGGCGAGCAGCGATTCGACACCTGCCGCCCCGCCACCCACGGCGACGATGCTGAGCGGCCGGTCGCCGGTGCTCAGCATCGGGTCGCTCAGCACCGCTTCCCACGCCAGCCGCAGCTCGCCGAGCGGGCGCATCGACAACACCCGCATGCCGGGCTGCGGTGCGGGCGGTGTGAGCGTGGAGCCGACGTTGAGCGACAACAGGTCGTAGTCGAGCACCGCGCCGCTGCGCAAGCCGACACGGCGGCGCTTTGGGTCGAGGCTCGCCAGTTCATCGATGACGAGCTGGGCGCCCGCCGCAGCCGCCAGCGCTTCGAAATCGATGCAGACCTGATCGAAGCGGTAGTGGCCGGCCAGCCAGCCGGGCACCATGCCCGAATACGGCGCGAGCGCGCTCGGCGACACCACGGTCAGCTCGCAGCCCGGCACGGGCGCGTCGACCCAGTCGCGCAGCACCTGGGCATGCGCATGGCCGGCGCCGACCAGCAGCAGGCGCTTCATGGCAACCACCCGGGTGGCAGGCGCCGCAGGTCGGCGGGCTCGTCGATGTCGGCCACCGCGGGCAGCTCGGTGTGGCGCAGGCCGGCCGCGCGCACACGCTCGCGGGTGCGAGCCATCACCGTGGCCGTGCTCCAAGCCATGTCGGTGAACAAGGTGGGCGCGGGGCGGCGCAGGCCGATCAATGCGTAGCCGCCGTCGAGCGCAGGGATGAACACCGCGTCGGCATCGCTCAGCGCCTGCGCGGCGCGTTGCAGCATGGTGGTGTCGATCGACGGCGCGTCGGTGCCGATCATCAGCGCGGCGCCATGTTGCGCGAGATGGCGCTCGAAGGCGCGTGCCATGCGCGCGCCGAGGTCGCCTTCGCCCTGCGCCGACAACACGATGCCGTGCGTGTCGGCGAGGCGCTGAAAGGCCGGGTGGTGCGTATCGGGTGCGCAGCACAAGTCCACCGGGCCGTGGCGTGTAGCGTGCAAGACGGCGGCGTCGAGCAGGCTCGCCGCGAGCGCCGCCGCGCCCTCGGCCCCCAGGGCCGGAATCAGCCGCGTCTTGGCGAAGCCGGCGACCGGCGCCTTGGCCATCACGATCACCACGGGCTTCATCGGTAGGCCCTCGCCAGCTCATCGGGTGCGGCCCCACGCCAGTAGCGCCAGCGCAGCCGCCACATCAACACGATGGTGGGCCAGGCGCCGCGGCTGTCCCAGCGGCGACCCGAGGTCACCACGCGGGCGCGCAAGCACGCGGGGCGGCGCAGCGCGCGCAGGCGGCGCGAGAGTTCGATGTCTTCCATCAGCGGCTGGTCGGCAAAACCGCCGACGCGCTGGAACACGTCGCGCCGCACGAACATCGCCTGGTCGCCGGTGGCGATGCCGCTCAGGCGCGAGCGCAGGTTCATCAACGATGCGACCACGGGCAGCCAGCGCGAGCGGCCTTCGATGTGCACGTCGAAGCGCCCCCACACCGCGCCCTGAGCCAGCGCGGTGGCGATGTGTGCGTCGGCTGCGGATGGCAAGCGGGTGTCGGCGTGCAGGAACAGCAGCACCTCGCCCTGCGCGAGCGCCGCCCCGGCATTCATCTGCCGCGCCCGACCGCGCGGGCCGTCGAGCACCTGGTCGGCCCGCTCGCGGCTCAGCGGCACGGTGGCGTCGTGGCTGCCGCCATCGACCACGATCAGCTCGTGCCCGGCCGCGCGCAGCGGCGCGAGCGCGTCGAGCGTCGCGGCGATGCCCTCGGCCTCGTTGAGCACTGGCACGATGATCGACAGCTTCGGCGCGCTCATGGCTTCACCTCGTTGAGCGCCCAGTCGTAGGCGAGGTGCGACACGGGCACCCGCTGGCTGCGGATTCGTTCGCGGTCGGCCGGTGCATCGGCCAGCTCGTTCGCAAAACTCGCGCAGAACGCCTGCACCGAGCCGATGCCCCGGTGGCCGAGCTGGAAGTCTTCGCCATACCAGTCGAAGATCTTCGACAGCTCCAGCCGCTGCGCCCCCACGCTCCAGCGGTTGCGGCTGCGGTCTGACATGAAACGCCGCGCCTGCTCGTCGAGCTGGGCGTCGAGGCGCTCGGCCACATAGGCTTCTTCGCGCAGCGAGGGGCAACCGATGGAGGCGCAGTTGACGGCGAAGTGAATGCGCGGGTCGTCGTAGCGGCCCCGCACACGCAGCATCTCGTGCTCGATGCCGTCGAGCGAGACCTTGTCGCCGAGCAGCGCGATGAACTTCTGCTGCCACGGGCTCTGCAAGAAGCCGCCCAGCTCCTTGATCGACCCGAGCTTCGGGTAACGGGTGAGCACCAGCTCGACCGTGAACGCGTTGTAGGCATTGATCAAGAAGGCCATCTGCCGCGGCTGGGGCCAGGTGGCGAAGTCTGGCGCGCTCACCGCCGACAGGCTCGCCAGGTAGGCCTTCAGCGCGGCGCGGTCGGTGGCCATGCCGGCATAGCGCAGCTGCGAGGCCCGCCCGCCGTCGAGCAAGCGCACGTGTTTTTTCAGCAAGACCGACCACGCCGTGTGCCCATGGTCGAAGCCTTCAGCCCGCGCCGGCAGCACCAGCGCAGATGCCGCGAGCAGCACCGTGCGGCGCGCCACGTTCACCGCCGCTCCCACGCATGAAAGCGCTCGACCCAGGCCAGCAGGCCCTGCGGCGCATGCGCACGCTTCCACTCGCCTGCCACGTACTTGTTGGCCTCGGCCAAGGTCGGGTAGGTGTGGATGGTGCCGAGAATCTTGTTCAGCCCCAAGCCGTGTTTCATGGCCAGCACGTACTCGGCCAGCAGGTCGCCCGCGTGTTCGCCGACGATGGTCACGCCGAGGATCTTGTCCTTGCCCGGCACGGTGAGCACCTTGATGAAACCACCGGTGCTGCCGTCGGCAATGGCGCGGTCGAGTTCCTTCAACTCGAAACGGGCCAGTTCGTAAGCGATGCCTTGCTCCTTGGCCTCGGCCTCCGACAAGCCGACCCGCGCGACCTCGGGGTCGGTGAAGGTGGCCCACGGGATCACCGAGTAGTCGGCCTTGAACTTCTTGAAGCGCCCGAACAGCGCGTTGACCGCCGCATACCAGGCCTGGTGCGCGGCCACGTGCGTGAGCTGGTAGGGCCCGGCCACGTCGCCCACGGCGTAGATGTTGGGGACGTTGGTGCGCAGGTAGGCGTCGGTCGCGATCGTCTTGCGCGGCGTGAGCTCGATGCCGAGCGCTTCCAGGCCATAGCCGGTGACCCGCGGGCTGCGGCCCACGGCGCAGAGCAGCTCGTCGAACTCGATCGCGATCTCGGTCTCGCCGTGCTTGACGACCAGGCGCTTGGTGTCGCCCACCCGTTCGCAGCGCACCGCCTGGTGGCCGGTGAGCAGGCGCACGCCGTCGGCCTGCAGCGCGGCCGTCACCAAGGCGGCAGCATCATCGTCTTCGCGCAACATCACGCGTGGCGCCATCTCGACCTGGGTGACCTGCGAGCCCAGGCGCGCAAAGCTTTGCGCCAGCTCGCAGCCGATCGGGCCACCACCCAGCACCACCAGGCGCCTGGGCAATTGCGTCAGGCCCCACACGGTGTCGGAGGTGACACACCCCACCTCGGCCAGGCCGGGGATCGGCGGCACGAAGGGCTGCGCGCCGGCGGCGATCACGATGCTGCGCGTGGTGAGCGTCTGGGTGCCGGCGGGCGTGGTGATCTCGACGCTCCACGGCGAGGTGATGTGGGCGTGGCCTTGCAGCACCTCCACGCCGAGGCCGGTGTAGCGCTCCACCGAGTCATGCGGCTCGATGTCGGCCACCACCCGCTGCACCCGTGCCATCACGGCAACAAAGTCGACCGTGCCGTGGGCATCACGCACGCCCAACGCCCCCGCCTTGCGGATCTGCTGCGCGAGCTTGGCCGAGCGGATCAGTGCCTTGCTCGGCACGCAGCCGAAGTTGAGGCAGTCGCCGCCCATCTTGTGGCCCTCGACCAGGGTCACGCGCGCCTTCACGGCGGCGCCGATGTACGAGGTGACCAGCCCGCCCGCGCCAGCGCCTATCACGACGATGTTGCGGTCGAAGGTCTTCGGCTTGGGCCACTTGGCGTAGACCTTGCGCGCCTTCAGCCAATCGGCCACCGCCTTGCCGATAAGCGGGAACACGCCCAGCAAGGCAAAGCTCAGCAGCAGGCCCGGCGACACCACGTCGCGCAGGCTTTGAATCGCAGCGAGCTGCGTGCCGGCGTTCACGTAGACGGCGGTGCCGGCCAGCATGCCCAGCTGGCTGACCCAGTAGAAGCGCCGCGCGGGCATGGGCGTGAGGCCCATCAGCAGGTTGATCACGAAGAACGGAAACACCGGCACCAGCCGCAGCGTCAGCAGGTAGAGCGCGCCGTCTCGTTTCACGCCGTCGTTGATGGGCGCGAGCTGTTTGCCGAAGCGGCTCTGCACGCTGTCGCGCAGCAGGTAGCGCGAGGCCAGAAAGGCCAGCGTGGCGCCGATGCTCGATGCAAACGACGCCAGCACCAGGCCCACCCCGAGTCCGAACATCGCGCCGGCCGCCAGCGTGAGCACGGTGGCACCGGGGATCGAGAGCGCCGTCACGACCACGTAGACCGTGAAGAAGGCCGCCAGCGTGACCCACGGGTTCGCCTGGTACTGGGCGAGCAGGCTGTCGCGGCTCGCCTTGAGCGAGTCGAGCGTGAGCAGCTGGCCCAGCTCGAAGTGGCGGTAGAGCAGCACGGCCAGCAGCACGACCACCGCCGCGGCGGCCCAGCGCCGCGCGTATCTCGAAGGCGCGGCCATCACGCGGCCCGCGCCTGCGGCACCGCACTCGGCTCAAGCGCCCCGCCGCAACTGCTGCCCTGCCCCGCCGTGCAGCCATAACAGTGGTCGGCCACGCGGATCGGCGCGCCAGCGGCGTCGTGCTGCAGCAGGTCGCGCAGGTGCGGCTGACCACTGCCGTGAAGCCGCGCACGCAGGCCCAGCATCTGGTTGAAATCGCAGTCGTACAGGTCGCCTTGGTAGTCGACGCTGAGCAGGCTGTTGCACATCACCGTGCCCAGGTTCTCGGGCCGGTAGGCGCCCTTCAGCAGCTGCATGTAGCCCTGGAACGTGCCCTTGGACACCAGCGTGCTGCCAAAGCGCTGGATCGGCATGTTGGTCAGCGCGAACAGGTGGTTGAAGCGGATGCCGAAGTGCTCGCCAAGCTCGCGCTTGTAGTCGGCCTCCAGCGCGGCCTGCGGCGGTGGCAGCGAGGCGCCCTGCGGGTTGTAGACCAGATTGAGCGTGAGGCCCGAACCGTCAGCGCCATACCCCAGCGCGTTCAGCGCCTGCAGCCCGGTGATGCTGCGCTCGAACACACCGTCGCCTCGCTGGCGGTCGACGTTGGCGACCGAATAGCAGGGCAGCGAGGCCACCACCTCCACACCTTGCCCGGCCAGGAACTCGGCCAGGCCCTCCTGCCCCGGCTCAGAGAGGATGGTCAGGTTGCAGCGGTCAATCACCTTCACGCCCAGCGCCCGTGCGGCCTGCACCAGGCGACGAAAGTGTTCGTTCAACTCGGGCGCGCCGCCGGTGAGGTCGAGCGTTTCAATGCGGCGGGCACGCAGCACGGCCAGCACCAGGTCGACCGTCTCGCCGTCCATCATCTCGGTGCGCTGCGGGCTGGCGTTGACATGGCAATGCAGGCAGCTCTGGTTGCAGCGGTAGCCGAGGTTGACTTGCAGCGTGCTCAAGGCAGCGCGGGCCAAGGGCGGGAAGTCGGTCTTGGCGAGCAGGTGCAGGGTCTGGTGCATCGATGGCGTCCGGGGTGGGTTGCAGAGGGTGGGCACGGCGTGGCCCAAACCGCCGATCATCGTTATGCCTCTTATTCGTTAAGAGGGCCCCAAAAATTACACCCTCGGGAAAAATGTTTTTGCGCCCCGCTTGCCCGCCAAATGCCGTTCGGGCTGAGCCTGTCGAAGGGAGCCCTGCCCGCAGCGCAGCTTCGCTCACCAGCCCATCGACGGGCGGGCCTTCGACAGGCTGAGTCCCTGCTCAGGGCGAACGGGGGTGGTGCGGGGGGGCAGGATGGGGGTGGCCTGGGCGTCAGCCCCGCAGGGCACCGGCCGCGCGGCGGTAGTCGCTCGGCGGCAAGCCCAGGTGGGCGCGGAAGACCCGGCTGAAGTGGGCCATGTTCGAGAAACCGAAACCAAGCGCGATGTCGGTGATCGAGCGGCGGTCGTTCGTGCGGTCATCGAAGCTGCGGCGGCAGGCTTCGAGCCGGCGCCGCAAGATGTAGCCGGCCACGCCGTCGGGCTCTTCGGCAAAGGCGTTGTAGAGCTGGCGGCGGCTGCAGTTGAGCGCCAGCGCAATGCTGTCGACCGAGAGCGCGGCGTCGCCCAGGTGTTCGGTCACGTGCTGCTTGATGCGCTCGCGCAGCGCTTCTCGCTGCGTCACCGCGGTGCCGATGCCGGCCAGGTCGAGCATCGAAAGGTGCACGAACTGCGTGATCGCATCGCCCACGCTCGCGGCCGCCTGCTCCGACATGCCCGGCAGCTCGCGGTAGGCCGAGCGCATGGTCTCCAGCGCGAGCCGCGCCACGCCGCCGCTGCCGCCCAGGCGGCGCGCCATCAGCGGGTCGATGTGCAAACCGCGCTCGACCAGCCGCTGCTTGGGCACCATCACGATCAGGTGTTCGACCCGCACCGGGTTGGCCACGGCGTAGCTGTCGGTGGTGTCGTAGATGCTCCACTGGTCGGGCGTGACCCAGGCCTCACGGCCCTTTTGCTCGACACCCGCGCAGCCCACCCAGGGCGCCACGATCTTCAGGTAGCCCACCTCGGAGTTGCGCACCATCGACGTTGAGCGCAGCACCCGGTGGCGGCTCGCTTCGAGCCGGGTCAGCACGATGTCACCGGCGCGCAGCGTGACCATGCGGCCGCTGAAATCGGTGTCGTCGTAGACGTCGGATTTCAGCCCGCAGAAGAGCCGGTTGATCCAGTCGGACCAGAAGCCCACGCGCTCGGACGGGGCGACCTGGTCGGTGCTCATGACGCTGGTTTGCATGCAACAAGCGTAGCCACTGTCGCGTGCAATCTCAATGTGGTTGACCGCAGTGCGCCGGGGCTCGCGGGTAAGTCCTGAGGTGCCGTGCACAAATCGGCAAGTGCATGGGCACCGGCAGCAAAGCGCGCGGGGCGCGCGGTTCCTACGATGCGGGCTCCTTGTAGAGGAGACACACCACCATGAGCATGCAAAAACCTCCCGCCCTGATCTCGCGCCGCACCGCCGTCGGCGGCCTTGCGGCCGGCGCCGCCAGCCTGGCCCTGCCGGCACTGGCGCAAACCGGCCCGGTGCGCATCGGGTACGCCATCGCCCGCACCGGCCCCTGGGCCGGCGGCGCGCAGGTGAGCCAGGAGCCCAACTTCCTGCTGTGGGCCGAGCAGCAGAACGCAGCCGGCGGGCTGGATGTGAAGGGCAAGCGCCGCCCGATCGAGCTGGTGAGCTTCGACGACCGCAGCGAGACCGAAACCTGCGTGCGAACCTACGAGAAGCTGATGGGCAGCGACAAGGTCGACCTGATCCTGCCGCCCTGGGGCTCGACGGCCAACTTCGCGGTGGCCCCGCTCGCCAACCGCTACGGCTACCCGATGCTCGCGCCCACGGCCTTGTCGCGCAAGCTGATCGACATGAACCTGCCGTACTTCTTCTCGCTGCTGCAGCAACCCGACCGCATGATGGGCGCGCTGGTCGACATGCTGGTGGCCAACGGCGTGAAGACGATTGCCATCATCTACATGGACGACCTCTTCGGCCTGGAGAACTTCGCGGCGCTCAACACCGCGCTGAAAAAGACCAGCATCCAGGTGCTCGACCGCAAGAGCTACCCGCTCGGCGTGAAGGACCTGTCGCCGGTGCTGCGCTCGTTCAAGGACCAGAACCCCGACGCCTTCATTGGCATCACCTACCCGCCCGACACCATCCTGGCCAGCAAGCAGAGCAAGGAGACCGGCTTCAACCCGAAGTTCTTCTACGCCTCGGTGGGCACCGCCTTCCAGCTCTACCGCAACGTGATGACGCCCGCCGGCGCCGAAGGCGTGCTCGGCATGGGCTCGTGGAACAGCAAGACCAACGCGCGCGCCAAGGCCTACTTCGACGCGCACACCAAGAAGTTCGGCGGCAAGGAGCCCGACCGCTGGGCGAGCGGTGCCTGCTGGGCCAGCCTGGAGATCCTCACCGCCGCGGTCGCCAAGCAGGGGCTCGACCGCAAGGCGATCCGCGACCACGTGGCCAAGACCGAGCACGACACCATCCTCGGCAAGATGAAGTTCACCGGCAGCGAGAACACCGCCACGCCGGGCTCGGTGGGCCAGTGGCAGAACGGCGAGTTCGAGATCGTGTGGCCCAAGAGCATGGCCACCGCGGCGCTCGTGCCGGCCAAGCCGGCCTGGAAGTGAGCGCGGCACGGCTTCATGTCTTTCGGCGCATGGCTTGAACTGATCGCCTCCGGCTTGATCACCGGGGGCATCTACGCGCTCATCGCGCTGGGGCTGAACCTGCAATACGGGCTGATGCGCATCTTGAACATCGCGCATGGCGAGTTCTTGATGCTGGGCGCATTTGCCACGTGGTTTGCGCAGTCGGAGTTCGGCATCTCGCCGCTGGTGATGGCGCCGGTGTCGTTTCTGCTGCTGATGGGGCTGGGCATGCTGATCCACCGGATGGCCTTCAAGCGGCTCACCGCCACGTCACCGAATGTGGATGTCTTCGAGGCGCGGGGCTTGATGGTCGCGTTTGGCCTGATGTTCCTGGTGCAGAACTTCGCTTCGTATGTGTGGGGCGGGGAGCTGCGCGGCTACGACTACCTGACCGAGCCGGTGGCCGTGGGCGGGGCGCAGTTTGCGGGCAACAAGTTGCTGTTGCTGCTGGTGTCTCTGGCGGCGAGTGGGGCGCTGATCCTGTTGTTGAAGAAGACGCTGCTCGGCAAGGGCGTGCGTGCCTTGATGCAGTCGCCGACCGGGGCGCAGCTGGTGGGGATCAACACGGAGCGTTTGCATCCGTTGATGTTTGGGATTGGCTTGGGCTTGTCGGGCTTGGCGGGGTGCTTGTTGTCGATGGCGTATGCAATCTCGCCTTCGATTGGGGAGCCTTACACGGTGACGGCGCTCATCGTGATCACGCTGGGTGGCTTTGGGAGCATGACGGGGAGCTTGGTGGCGGGGCTGGCACTCGGGGTGATCGAGGCGCTGGGGATGCACTTCACCAGCCCGTCTTTGAAGGCTCTGTTGTCTTATTCGATCTTCATTGCAGTGTTGTTGTGGAAGCCGAATGGCTTGTTCAAGCGATGAGCCCGCTTGTCGTTGATCTTGTTCACTGCGTGAGGCCGCGCCGGGATTTCGCCCCGGCAGGCGACCTCCTT
>NZ_JADMJX010000396.1 GCF_018780185.1 Rhizobacter sp. | reverse complement strand
GGCCTGATGCGCAAGCTCATCACCTACATGATGGAAGACCCGCGCACCATCTCGTCGAGCATCGACCTGATCTTCGTGGCCAAGGCCATCGAACGGGTGGGTGACCACGCCAAGAACCTGGCCGAGGTCATCATCTACATCGTCAAGGGCACCGACGTGCGGCACAACCCGGTTGAGACCGTCGAGTCGATGGTCAAGTGATGAGGAACCCAGAATGAGCCAAGTCCTTGTCGTGGAAGACGAATCGGCGATTGCCGAGCTGATGTCGATCAACCTGCGGCACGCGGGCTACGAGGTGGTGGTTGCGACCACCGCCGACGAAGCCTTGGCACAGGTCGACCGTGTGCTGCCCGACCTGGTGGTGCTCGACTGGATGCTGCCCGGCCAGTCGGGCCTGCAGCTTGCCAAGCGCTGGCGTTCGCAGGCACGCACGCGCGAGCTGCCCATCATCATGCTCACCGCGCGTGCTGAAGAGGCCGACAAGATTTCTGGCCTCGATGCGGGCGCCGACGACTACCTGACCAAGCCGTTTTCCACCCACGAGCTGATGGCGCGCATTCGCGCCGTGCTGCGCCGCAAAGCGCCCGAGGCGCTGGACGCCGCGGTCGAGGTGGGCCTGCTCAAGCTCGACCCGGCCACGCGACGTGTCTCGCGCGAAGGGCAGGAGCTTCGCCTTGGCCCCACCGAGTTTCGCCTGCTGCATTTCTTCATGACCCACCCGGAGCGGGTGCACAGTCGTTCGCAGCTGCTCGACCGCGTGTGGGGCGACCACGTGTTCATCGAAGAGCGCACGGTCGACGTGCATGTCAAGCGCTTGCGCGAAGCGCTCAGCCCGGTGCACTGCGCGCACATGATCGAAACCGTGCGAGGTGCGGGCTATCGGTTGACGCAGCAGGTGCAGACGCTGTCTGCATAAGTCTGCATGAACTGGTTGTTGCCACGATTGCTGGCCGGCGCGTTGGCCTTGGCCGCGGGTGGCTTCATCGGGTACCTCGCCGGTGAGCCGCTGCGCGCGCCGGTGCTTGGTGCGCTCTTCGGTGGCGCGCTCGGTGTCAGCCTGCTGGCGCTGGTCGATACGCTGCGTGGCTACCGCCTCATCCATTGGCTGAGCGGTACGCAGGAAGGCCAGGCGCCGCGCGACACCGGCTTCTGGGGCGAGATCGGCTACCGCGTTGAGCGCTCTATCCGCAACCGCGAAAAGAGCATGGCGCTGGAGCAGACACGCCTGGCGCAGTTTCTGTCGGCGATGGAAGCCTCGCCCAACGGCGTGTTGCTGCTCGACGAAGCCGACCAGATCACCTGGTGCAACTCGATCGCAGCCGATCACTTTGGCCTTGACCCGACGCGCGACCGTCGTCAGCGCGTGACCAACCTCGTGCGTGCGCCTGCCTTCGTGGCCTATCTGCAGGCAGGCCAGTTCGCCGAGCCGGTGACGATCTCCGAGCCGCGCGGGCGTGGCACCTTGTCGGTGCTGGTGCGTGAGTACGGCGAGGGGCTGAAGCTGGTGCTCTCGCAAGACGTGACCGAACGCGAGCGTTCTGATGCGATGCGGCGAGACTTTGTCGCCAACGTCTCGCACGAGATCCGCACGCCACTCACGGTGCTGTCGGGTTTCGTCGAAACCATGAGCAGCCTGCCGCTGACCGAGGTGGAGCGGCGCCGCGTGCTCAGCCTGATGGGGCAGCAGACCCAGCGCATGCAGACGCTGGTGAGCGACCTGCTGACGCTGGCTCAGCTCGAAGGCAGCCCGCGCCCGGCCGCCGATCGTTGGGTGTCGGTGGGCAAGCTGCTCAACCAGGCGCATGCCGATGCAGTGGCGCTGTCAAAGGGGCGTCACCAGTTCAGCGTGTCCGACGCCGATGGTGCGCAACTCGCTGGCATTGAAAGCGAGTTGATGAGTGCCATCGTCAACCTGGCCACGAACGCCGTGCGCTACACCCCCGAGGGCGGGCGCATCGGCATGAGCTGGCGCGTGCGCGACGACGGGTCGGGCGAAGTGACGGTGAGCGATACCGGCATCGGTGTCGCGCGCGAGCACATCCCGCGTCTGACAGAGCGCTTCTACCGAGTCGACGGCAGTCGCTCGCGCGAGACCGGCGGCACGGGGCTCGGGCTGTCGATCGTCAAGCACGTGGTGCAGCGCCACGGCGGCGAGCTCGACGTTCAGAGCGAGCCGGGCAAGGGGTCCAGCTTCAGCCTGATCTTCCCGGCGGCGCGGGTGCGCATCGTCGAGCCGGCACCAGACCCGAAGCGTTTCACACGGTCCGGCGATCAGGCTGTCTCCAGCTGAGGCTGCCGGCTACAACTTCGGGAAGGCCCCGCCCTCACGGCGGTAAATGGCGATCACTTCTTCCTTGTCGGAAGGGCGCTGCTCGCGTGCCATCAACTGCCAGCCCGGGTCGACCGGCGCGCGGCGCTTGACGGTCTCGGTCAGCAGCAAGAATTCGCACCGTGTCGTGCCCGCCTTGGCCAGGCCGTCGACACGGTAGTCACCAAAGTATTCGAGTGCCGCCAGTTGTGCGCGGTTCATGCCGGGCGCGGCAATGCAGGCGTCACGTGGCACGTATTGCGCGATGCGGTTGATGAGCGGCCGGTAGCTGCGTGCGTAGTCGAACAAGGGCAATCCGAGCGTCATCAACAAGAGCCAGCACAAGGCGACGCCGCTGGCGGGCAGCACCATGCTCTTCCACAGCGGGTGACGGTGTCGCCCCGTGCGCCATTGCACGAGCCACAACCAGGCGATTGTCGCGAGGCTGGCCACCACCAACGCCAGCACCGAGAAACTCGGCACAAAGCCGGGCGCGAGGCGCATCACGTTCGCGGCGGGCTTGGCAGGAATGCCGGTGTAGACCGACAGGTACACCACCCAGATCGCCAGCGCCCAGGCGCTGAAGAAGAAGACCGAAAACCAGTCGATCGCTGCCGCTGTGCCGCGGTGCAGGGTGGGCAAGGCGAAGGCGGCCAGCACGGCCAAAGGCGGGAGCACCAGCATCAGGGCACGGTCGGAGCCCCCCATGGCGATACAAGCCAACAGGCTGACCAGAGCACAACCGAGTGGCACGGCAATGTGCCGGTTCAGCAGGTGCGCGCGCCAACGCCACAGCGTCCAGAGTGCCAGCGGCCAGGCCGGCCACATGAACCAGGCCAAGAGGCGAACGACGCTGAACACGTCGGTGGCATCAAAGTAACGATCGAGCCGCCAGCCCCAGGCGCCGAGCGCCGTGGCGACCGCGGCCGCAGCGATCGCCGCAGCGATCACCCACCACACAAACTGGCGTGCGGGCGCGTAGCTGGAACGCCAGCAGGCGAGTGCGCCGGCCACGCCCAGCAACATCGCGATGCTGGGTGCCCCGCTGGCTGCGAGCGCGGGCAGGGCCACCATCACGGCAACCCGGCTCTGCCAAGGACGGAACGGGCTGGCCGCCAGCGCGTAGAGAAACAGCGCCACGCTGGCCAGCTGCCCCAGCTCGGGCGTGGTTTCATGGCCCAGCTGAAGCAGGCCGAGTGAGGCGATCAAGGCCAGCAAGGCACCGTCGGCAATGGCGCGGGCGTAGTCGACCGGGCTGGCTTCGCCGCCAAAGGCAAACGGCAGCGGCTGCGCCGCGTCGGTGCGCGCCAGGTGGTAGGTGCTGTACCAGGTGAGCAGGAAGCTCAGGCCCAGCAACATGGCAAACGGGATGCGGGCCGCGAGCTCAGGCGCGATCAAGCCCCCCGACAGCTTGATGAAGATGGCACCCAGCCAATAAGGCAGCAGGGCTGCGTCGGCAGGCAAGCCACCGACCATCGGCGAGAGCCACGAGGTGTGCCCCTGGGCGATGTTGACCATGTAGCCGAAGGCGGTGAGGTCGGCGTTCTTCCACGGGTCTCGGCCGAACAGGCCGGGCAGCAGGTAGGCTGCGCAAAACAGAAGCAGCGCCAGCCGCGGCAGCCGGCGCGCGGCACGTTCGGTGACCAGGGCAGGGTTCGGAGTGTTCAAGATGTCACGGTATTCAGCAGACGGCGATGATGCAGCAACTTGGCCGAGGCTTCGTGCGGGCCAACAAAAAAGGCAGCCGAAGCTGCCTTTGATGATGCGCTGCAAGGCGCTTATTTCTTGAGGTGCGCAAACTTGTTGCGGAACTTCTCGACGCGGCCGCCAAGCGAGTCGACGCTCTTTTGCGTGCCGGTGTAGAAGGGGTGCGACTCGCTGGTGGTTTCCAGCTTGAAGAGAGGCACTTCACGGCCATCGTCCAGCTTGATCATTTCTTTGGTCTGAGCGCACGAGCGCGTCACGAACTTGAAACCGTTGGACAGGTCGACGAAGCACACGTCGCGGTAGTTGGGGTGAATGCCTTCTTTCATGGGGAGCCTCTTCGCTGGTGAGTGCTGGGAGCCACGCCAAACCCTTTGGCGCACTTTCCAGAATGCGGAAAACCGCGAATTATAAATGCAAAACGCCCCGAAGGGCGTTGACAGATGCGGACGTGTCGCTCCTGACTAGCCGCCGCGCCGCATCATGTCGAAGAAATCGTGGTTGTTCTTCGTCGATTTCATCTTGTCGAGGATGAATTCCATCGCCTCGATCTCGTCCATCGGGTACAGCAGTTTGCGAAGAATCCAGGTCTTTTGCAGGATCTCGGGCTGCAGCAACAACTCTTCGCGGCGTGTGCCGCTCTTGTTGATCAGGATCGAGGGGTAGACGCGCTTTTCGGCCATCCGGCGGTCGAGGTGGATTTCGCAGTTGCCGGTGCCCTTGAACTCTTCGTAGATCACTTCGTCCATGCGGCTGCCGGTGTCGACCAGCGCGGTGCCGATGATGGTCAGCGAGCCGCCTTCTTCGACATTGCGCGCGGCGCCAAAGAAGCGCTTGGGGCGCTGCAGCGCGTTCGAGTCCATGCCGCCGGTCAGCACTTTGCCCGACGAAGGCAGCACGTTGTTGTAGGCACGGGCGAGGCGGGTGATGGAGTCCAGCAGGATCACCACGTCGCGCTTCATCTCGACCAGGCGCTTGGCGCGCTCGATCACCATTTCGGCGACCTGCACGTGGCGTGCCGCGGGCTCGTCGAAGGTGGAGCTGATGACTTCGCCACGCACCGTGCGAACCATTTCGGTCACTTCTTCCGGGCGCTCGTCAACGAGCAGCACGATCAGATAGACCTCAGGGTGGTTGGCCACCAGCGCGTGCGCCAGCTGCTGCATCATCACCGTCTTGCCGGTCTTGGGCTGTGCGACGAGCAGGGCGCGCTGGCCTTTGCCGATCGGGGCGATCAGGTCAATGATGCGGCTGGTGATGTTTTCGTCGCTCTTGATGTCGCGTTCGAGCTTGAACTGTTCTTTGGGGAACAGTGGCGTCAAGTTCTCGAACATGATCTTGTGCTTGCTCTCCTCGGGCGTCACGCCATTCACGCGGTCGACCTTGACCAGCGCGAAGTAGCGTTCGCCGTCTTTCGGCACCCGAACTTCACCTTCAATCGCGTCGCCGGTGTGCAGGTTGAAGCGGCGGATCTGGCTCGGCGACAGGTAGATGTCGTCGGTCGAGGCCATGTAGCTCGCGTCCGGCGCTCGCAGGAAGCCGAAGCCGTCGGGCAGCACTTCCAGAACGCCGTCGCCGAAGACCTGCTCGCCACCCTTGGCGCGCTTCTTCATGATCGCGAACATCAGCTCCTGCTTGCGCATGCGGGCGACGTTTTCGATCTCCAGCGCTTCGCCCATCGTGATGAGGGCAGAGACGTGGAGGGCTTTGAGTTCGGATAGATGCATGGGCGATGACCCTGGGGTGAGTGCCCGGTCAGCTGATGGCAGCCAAGACCGGTGTTGCGATTGAAACCACCAGCAGCCGGTTGAGGCCGAGGTGCAAACGCGCGTTGCGAGCAGTGATACGAAACGCTGGAGTGGGGGGCCGAACCGACGCGCCTCAGATGGGCGTGGTGGCTAAGTTTTCAGGCGGTGGCGTCTGGAAGGCCTCATGAGCCCGCAGCCAGGGCCACCGCAATTGACGGGATTATAGATTACCGTCGATGAAGGCCGTCAACTGGGCCTTCGACAGAGCGCCGACCTTGGTTGCGGCGAGCTGGCCGTCCTTGAAAAGCATCAGGGTCGGGATGCCGCGGATGCCGAACTTGGCGGGCACGTCGCGGTTCTCGTCGACGTTCATCTTGGCGATTTGCAGGCGGCCGTCGTAATCCTTGGACACTTCGTCCAGAATCGGCGCGATCATCTTGCAGGGGCCGCACCACTCGGCCCAGTAGTCCACCAGCACGGGTTTGCTGGCCTTCAGCACGTCGCTGTCGAACGATGCGTCGGTGGTGTGTTTGATCAATTCGCTGCTCATTGTCTTGTCCTTGTGCTTGAGCCGCTCGTTGCGAGCGGCAAGGCAGAATGATTCTGACACAAAGCCCCTCTGACCGCGCTCTGCATCGCCCTCACGCTTTCTATGGAGTCAATAGCGCGCCTGCCCCTTGAAATGCCGCTGAACTGGGCCGATATCGCCGACCGCGCGAACGTGTGGGCCCGATCTCACAACGTGGATTTGCGGTCAGCCGTCGTTCTGGTGCCGTTCGCCCAGCATTTGGCACCCGCGCGCCGGGCCTGGGTACAAGGGGGAGGTTGGCAGCCGCGGGTGGAGACAACGCACACCTTGGCCGCGTCGCTCGGGCCCACGCCGCGTGCGGACGAAGGCCAACTCACGCTCGACGCCAGCACCGACCGGCTGAACGCGGCGCGCATGCTGCGCTCTCAGACCTGGGTGCGCAAGGATCCCCTGGCGTTCGATGACGCGGTGGCGGCGGTGGTGACGACTGCGCATGCGATGGTGAAGGCCGTTGCGGCCATCGAGCCCCACGAGCGCGCAGCGCATTGGCAGCGTGGCCGTGACTTGTTGATGGCGTCCGGCGGGCCGGGTGCGAGCGAGCGCGCCTTGGCGCGGCTGGCACTGGAGTGGGCTGCGCTGGCGCCGGCCCGGCCGACCGACCTGCTGTTCGCGCTCCAGCCATCGGCCTGGATCGTGATCCAGGCGGGTGGTGCCGATGCCTTGACCGAGCGGCTGCTGCTGGCTGCCTCGGTGCCCTGTCTGGTGCTGGACGCCGACACACCGGCACAGGCCGCGCTGGCCCCCAGCCTATCGCTCGCGGCCTGCCACGGTTTCGAGCACGAGGCCGAATGCGCGGCAGCCCAGGTGCTGGCCCATTTGCGGCAAGGCGATGCGCCGGTCGCGCTGGTGGCGCAAGACCGGGTGCTCGTTCGCCGTGTGCGCGCGCTGCTGGAGCGTCAACGGGTCAGCCTGCTCGACGAGACCGGTTGGAAGCTCTCGACCACACGAGCGGCGGCCCAGGTGATGAGCCTGCTGCGCGCGGCCAGCCCGATTGCTGCGACCGATCTCTGGCTCGATTGGCTGAAGGCTGGCCCCTGGCCGCAGGCGGGCCGCGCTTGCATGGAGCTGGAGTCGGTGTGCCGCCGCGAAGCCTGGAGCCAGGCCTCGGCCATCAACGCCATCAAGCTGGGCCCTGCCGCGGCGGCCCTGCATGCAGATGCCATCGCGGTGCTGGGTCTGCTCAGCGCCGAGCGCCGCCAGTCCTTGTCGACATGGTTGTCCAGCCTTCAAGCGGCCTTGCAGCGCAGCGGCGTGCTGGAGGCGCTGCGTGCTGATGAGGCCGGCGGCCAGGTCTTGCGGGTGTTGCGCATCTCCGAAACCGCCGCATGGTCGGGCCAGGCGGCGCAGACCTTGATGTCACTGGACGAGTTCAGTGCGTGGGTGGATGAAGCGCTCGAAGAGTCGTCGTTCGTGCCCGGTGCGCCGTCTGAGCCGGCCAATGTGGTCATCACGCCGCTGGCCCGCGTGATGTTGCGACCCTTCGCGGCGGTGGTGTTTCCGGGGGCCGACGATCACCACTTGGGCGCCGTCACCGCGCCGCAGCCCTTGCTGAACGACGCCCAGGCCTTGGCCCTGGGTGTGCCCACCTCGGCGCAGCGGCGTGAAGCCGAGTTGCTGGCGTTTGCGCATGCGGTGAGCGCAGGCCCGGTCAGCCTCTTCTATCGGCGCAGCGAAGGCGCCGAGCCCTTGGCGCTCAGCCCCGTGGCCGAACGCCTGGCCTTGCGCCTGCGGCGTGCGGGCCGTGACTTCACGCCCTGGGTCGACCCGCGCGAGGCGCAGGCTGTCACGGCGACCCCGATCGGCATGCCGGCGCCCCGCGCGGCGACGCTGTTGCCGCAGAGCCTGTCGGCCAGCGCCTGCGAAGCCTTGCGCGCCTGCCCCTACCGTTTTCATGCCTTGCACTTGTTGCGCCTGCGCGAGGCCGATGAGCTCGACGCCGAGATCGAAAAGCGCGACTACGGCACGTGGTTGCACGCGGTGCTGATGAGTTTTCACGAGCAGCGCCGTGAGCCGGCTTCGGCCGAGGCCGAGTGCGCCCATCTGATGGCGGTGGCTCAGCAGCAGAAGCTGCTGCTGGGGCTGAACGACGTCGACTTCCTGCCCTTCGAGGCCGGGTTCGCCGAACTCGCTCCGCGCTACATCGCCTGGCTGCACCAGCGTGACGAACAAGGTGCCCGCTGGTGGCAAGGCGAGCAGGATCGCCGCGCCGCGCCGCCCGAGTGGCGTGGCATCGGCCTGCACGGCCGCATCGACCGCATGGACCACGTGCGCGGTGGTGCCATCGAGCTGATCGATTACAAGACCGGCAGCGCCGGCGCCTTGCGCGACAAGGTGAAACAGCCGCTGGAAGACACCCAGCTCGCCTTCTACGTGGCGCTGATGCAGGCCGAGGCCACGGTGCCGCTGCAAGCGACTTACCTGGCGCTCGGCCGCAAGATCGAGGCCATCACCCACCCCGAGGTGGAAGACAGCGCACGCGCGCTGGTGCAGGGTCTGGCCCGTGACCTCGACCACATCCGCGCGGGTGCGGGCCTGCCGGCGCTGGGTGAAGGCCAGGTGTGCGACTACTGCGAAGCGCGAGGTCTGTGCCGCCGCGATCACTGGGCCGCCCCATGACTCAGCCCGCCTACCAAGCCGACGGCCGTAGCGTCACACGCGAGGCGTTTTACGCGATCGCCTGCGACCCACAGCGCAGCGTGGTGGTCGAGGCCTGCGCCGGCGCAGGCAAGACCTGGATGCTGGTGTCGCGCATCTTGCGGGCCTTGCTCGAAGGGGCGCAGCCGCAAGAGATATTGGCGATCACCTTCACCCGCAAGGCGGCGGGCGAGATGCGTGCGCGCCTGGGCGAGTGGCTGCGCGAGTTCGCGGCGCCGGAATTCACCGACGAGCAGCGCGCCCGCGAGCTGGTGATGCGCGGCGTGCCGCCCGCACAGGCGCAGCTGCTGGCGCCGAAGCTGGCCCATCTGTACGAGAACCTCTTGGTGGGCGGCCGCTCGGTCGAGATCCGCACCTTCCACGCCTGGTTTTCTCAGCTGTTGCGCGCTGCGCCACTCGACCTGCTGGCCGAGCTGGGCCTGGCTTCGGGCATGACGCTGATGGAAGACCTAGAAGACCACCGCGCCGCGATCTTTCGCCGCTTTCACACCGCCGTGCTGGCCGACGAAGCCCTGCGTGCCGACCACACGGCCCTCGTGCAGCAGCGTGGCCGCGACCAGGTGCGGGTGTGGCTGGACGCGGCGCTCAACAAGCGTGTCGAGCTGGAGCTGGCCGATGAAGCCGGCGTGCTGGAGTCCAGCGTGCCCGCACCCGAATGCGAGGGCCACCCCACGCTCGTGCTGCAGGGTGCGATCTGGCGCGACACCTTGCGCGAGCTGGCCATCGCCCTGGCTCTTGGCGGGGCGAAGGCGCAGGAAGCGGCCACCGGTTTGGTGATGGCGCTGGCCAAAGCCGATTCGCAGGCGCTCTACCAGGAGCTTCGCGACGCGCTGTTCACCAAGGCCGGTACGCCACGCAAGCTCGGCCAGGTGCCGAATCTCGCGACCACGCAGGACGAAGTCGAGGCCATTGCCGCGCAGGTGCAGCAGCACGATGCCCACCTGGAGCACCTGCGCCTGGTCAGGCTCTCACGCGTGCTGTTGCGTGAGCTCGCAGCCTACAAACGCTCGCGCGGCCTGGCCGACATGGCCGACCTGGAGCGTTGTGCCCTGGCGCTGTTGCGCGATGCCACGCTGTCAGGCTGGGTGCAGGAGCGGCTGGACACGCGCATTCGCCACGTGCTGATCGACGAGTTTCAAGACACCAGCCCGCTGCAATGGCATGCGCTGCACAGCTGGCTGTCGGCCTATGCCGGCGCGGGTGGCGGGCAGAGCGGGCAGCGCCCGCCGGGGGTCTTCATCGTCGGCGACCCCAAACAAAGCATCTACCGCTTTCGCCGCGCCGAGCCGCGGGTGTTTGCGGCGGCGCGCGAGTTCGTCGGCCAGGGCCTGGGCGGCGCCTGGCTGGCCTGCGACCACACGCGGCGCAATGCGCCCGAGGTGCTGCACGCGGTCAACAAAGTGTTTGCCGCGGCGCAGCGCCTGGGTGAATACGACGACTTCCGCGAGCACACCACCGAGCTGGCCGAGACGCCCGGTGCAGGCCTGTCGGCGCTGCCCGCCGTGCTGCGCGCCGCGAAGGAAAGCAAGCCCGCTGCCGCGGCCGAATGGCGCGACAGCCTCACCACCCCGCGCCACGAGCCCGAAGCGCTGTTGCGCGAGCAAGAGGCGCGCTGGGTGGCACACGCCGTTCACGAACTTTTGCGCAGCGGCCAGGCGCGCGCGGGCGAGATGTTCGTGCTGTGCCGCAAGCGGGCCTCGTTGCGGCTGGCGGCGCAGGCGCTGCAAAACCTGCACGTGCCGTTTGCCGCGGCCGAAGACTTTTCGCTGATGGACGCACCCGAGGTGCGCGACCTGGTGGCGGTGCTCGACGTGTTGGCTTCGCCCTCGCACCGCTTGTCGCTCGCGCATGCCTTGCGCAGCCCGGTGTTTGGCGCGAGCGACGACGACCTGGTCGCGTTGGCCGAAGCCGCCACCGACAGCGGCGATTGGTGGGCGGCGCTGATGCAAACCGCCCACAGCCCGGCCTTGCAGCGCGCCGCGCGCTTGTTGGGCGCCTGGCGCGACGCCGCCCAGCAGCTGCCACCGCACGACCTGCTCGACCGCATCGTCAGCGAGGGCCAATACCGCGAGCGCATGGCCGCGGTGGTGCCTGCCGAGCGGCGGTTGGCGGCGCTCGATGCTGTCGATGCGCTGCTCAGCCAGGCCTTGATGCTCGACGGCGCGCGCTACGCCACGCCCTACAACTTTGTGCGCGCGCTCAAGCGCCGTGCCATCAAGGTGGCCGCGCCCGTGCAGGCCGATGCGGTGCAGCTGCTCACGGTGCACGGCGCCAAGGGCCTGGAGGCCAAGGTGGTGTTCGTGATGGACGCCCAACCCGAAGCCAGCAACCCCGACACCGCCACCTTGCTGGTCGATTGGCCGGTGGAGGCCGACCGGCCCACACGCTGTGCCTTCATCTATTCGGAAGCCCGCTGCCCGCCTTCGTTGCAGGCCTTGCTCGACCAGGAAAAAACCGCCCGCCAGCGCGAAGAACTCAATGGCCTGTATGTGGCGATGACACGCGCCAAGGAGCGGCTGGTGTTCAGCCGCACCGAGCCGCACCGTGTCACGCCCTCGTGGTGGCAGCGGGTTGAAAACCTGGTGCAAGCCTGGGAGCCGGCCCCGGCGCACGAGCCCGGCCAAGCCGCGCCCGAGCGAACGATCGTGCTGCCGGCGCTGCCGGTCTGGGTGGCGCCACCGCCTTCGATCAAGGCCGAGCGAGAGCCCGACAGCGAGGCCTCGCGCCTGGGTCAGGCGGTGCACCGCACGCTGGAGTGGGCGAGCGCGACGGGCGCCCCCACCGCCGACATCGACACCCTGGCCGCCGCCGCCGCCGCAGAGTTCGAGGCATCCGCCGACGAGGCCGCACGCTTCGCCGGCGCCATCTGGCGCAGCCCCGCCTGCCAACCGTTTTTTGCCGGCCCGGGCCTGCGCTGGGCGGGCAACGAAGTGCCGGTGGCCGAGGCCGGCGAGCTGCTGCGCATAGACCGCCTGGTGCAGCTTCAAGATGAGGGTGGGCAAGCTGTCTGGTGGGTGCTCGACTACAAGCTCGCGCTGCGCCCGGAAGCTGAAGGCGACTACCGTGAACAGATGCTGCGCTACCGCCGGGCGGTGTCGGCGCTGCAGCCGGGCGATCGGGTGCGGTGCGCGCTCATCAATGGCCAGGGAAACGTGATCGAAATCACATGAAATCGGCGGCCCGTAGAGCACACTGGGCGTCAGTGGGCATGGGTGAATTGGGCCGCTTTTTTGCACCTGATCCGCGCATTGCGTCACGTGGCGGGGCCGTCCAATTGAGAGGCGCACCCCCATTTCGCGCGCCAGCACCGATGCGCCTTCATGCCTGATACGGATCACGCCAGCCCCAAGCCGACCCCCACCCGGGCATTCGGGCGCTTCGAGCTGCGCCTGTTGCTGGGCAAGAGCGAGCGCACCATGCTCTGGCTGGCGTTCGACCCGCGCACAAGCCACGAGCTGCTGCTCACCTTGCCGCGCGTGCAGCCCCCCACCGCCGCCGCGCTGGAGCTGTGGCTGACCGACGCCAAACACGCTGCCCGACTGAACCACCCGAACCTGGCCCACGTGGTCGAGGTCGGGGTGCAAGACCACTGGCCCTACGTGGCCGTCGACCGTGCCCTGGGCCAGACCCTGGGCGAGCGCCTGGCCGCGCAGCGGCAACTGCCAGCCGACGAAGCCGTGGGCTGGCTGACCCAGGCGCTTGAAGGCCTGGCCTTTGCCCACGAAGCCGGCATCGCCCATGGCGACGTGCAACTGCACCAGCTCCTGGTGAGCGAACAAGGCACGGTGCGCGTGATGGCGCTGGGCGCCAGCCTGAGCGCCGTTGCCAGCTCGGAGCACGCCAACGACCGCGCTATGCCGCTCGACCCGAACCGCCTGCGCCAGGCGCGCGAGGCGGCGGTGCGCGACGTGCTCAGCGCTGGGGTCTTGTTGCACCACCTGCTGAGCGCCGCCCCTGCACTCGACGAGCCCGACACCGGCCGCGTGATCGAGCGCCTGCCGCCGCAGGGCCGCGAGATGCTGCGCCTGCCCTGGACCACCCCGCAGCCGGTACCTGAAGCGCTGCGCGCCATCGCCAACCGCGCCACCACCGCGCAAGAGCGTCAGCGTTATCACAACGCCCGCACCTTGCTGGCCGCGCTCAATGGCTGGCGCGAAGCCGCCGCCCAGGCCGAGGCCGGCGCACTGGCGCTGCTGATCGACCGCCTGCGCAGCGTGGGCCACCTGCCGGCTTCGCCCGGCGTGGGTGCGCGCGTGGCACGCCTGGCCGTGGCCGAAAGCCAGCGCACCGATGAGATGGCCGAGCAGATCCTGCAAGACGTGGGGCTCAGCTTCGAGCTGCTGCGCACCGTCAACTCGGCGCAGGTGCAAGGCACGCAGATCGCCGGCAACGGGCCGGTGCTGACGATCCGCCGCGCCATCGCGCTGGTTGGCCTGAAGGGCGTGCGCCAGGCGGCCGCGTCGCTTCGCGCCTGGCCGGGTCCTCTGTCTGAAACCCATGCCGCGGCGCTGCAAGCCTTGATGGAACGCGTGCGCCTGGTCGGCCACACCGCCCAGGCCCTGAGGCCGGCGGGGTACGACCCCGAGGTGGTCTACCTGATTGCCATCCTGCAAAACCTGGGGCGGCTGATGGTGCAGTACCACTTCCCTGAAGAAGCCGAGCAGATCCGCCAGCTGATGCGAAGCGCACCCGCGGCCGAACCCGGCGAGCCCGATCTGCCTGGCATGACGGAAGAGGGTGCTTCGTTCGCCGTGCTGGGGGTCGACGTCGAGGCTCTGGGCGCGGCCGTGGCCAAACACTGGGGCTTGAGCGACGACGTGTTGCACATGGTTCGCCGCTTGCCCCCCGGCCGCCCGGTGCGCGTGGCCGACACCGACAGCGACATGCTGCGCCTGACGGCGAGCGCGGCCAACGAAGCGGTCGATGCCCTGTCGCTCGCGCCGCCCACCCGCGTGGCCCCGGCACTCAACCAGGTGGCCCAGCGTTACGGCAAGGTGCTGTCGATCACCGTCAAAGACATCACCGACGGCCTGCAGGTTGCCAAAGGCAGCTTGCGCGCCGGCCCTTCGGTTGCGGTGCCGCGCGCACCGGCCCGTGAACACGCCGAACAAGGCGACCCCGGCACGACCGAGTTCTCGGCCTTGCTGGCTTCTCGCAGGAACTGAGACCCAGATGCCCGCTGCCATTTCCGTCGACACCCTCGGCCGCTTCGAGCTGCGCCGCCAGCTGGGCAAGGGCGCCCAGGCCACCGTGTGGCTGGCCTTCGACCCGCGCCTGGAGCGCGAGGTGGCCGTCAAGCTGATGCACCCTGGCGCCAATACGCTGAGCGTTGACCAATGGCTGCAAGAGGCCCGCCATGTGAGCCGCTTGAACCACCCGCACATCGTGCCGGTGTTCGAGGCCGACACCCACAACAACCAGCCCTACCTGGTATTCGAATACGTGCCCGGCCGCACGCTCTCGGCCCACCTGCGCGCCCGTGGCGCGCTGCCGGCGCGTGAAGCGGTCGAGATGATGGTCGGCGTGCTCGACGCCCTGCAGGTGGCGCACGCCGCCGGGGTGGTGCACCGCGACCTGAAGCCGAGCAACATCCTGGTCGACGGCAACGGCCGCGCGCGGGTGATGGACTTCGGCATCGCCGCCCGCATGCAAGACGCGACCAGCCAGCAGCAGGTGGTGGGCACGCCGGGCTACATGTCGCCCGAGGCCACCCACGGCATGCAAGCCTCGCCGGGCATGGATGTTTTTTCAGCTGGCCTCGTGCTGGCCGAGATGTTGAGCGGCCAGCAGCTCATCGCCGAAAAAGACCCGTTCCGCGCCATGTACCGCGTGGCCCACGAAGACCTGGGCCTGCCGGCCGGCGCGGCAACCGATGCCGACGACACCTTGCGCGCCATCGTGCTGCGCAGCCTGGCGCGCGACCCGTCCAAGCGCTTCACCAGCGCCGCCGACCTGCGCGACGCGCTGCAGCAGTGGCTCGCACCCGCGCCCGGCGCCGAAGCCTCGCCCTCGGGCAGCGCCAATGGCACGCTCGACTTCCTGCTGCGCCGCATGCGCCACAAGAGCGACTTCCCGGCGCTGTCTGATTCGGTGGGCCGCATCCAGCGTGTGGCCAACTCCGAAAATGAGAGCCTGGCCAGCCTGTCGGGCGAGATCCTGAAAGACGTGGCGCTGACCAACAAGCTCCTGCGCATGGTCAACACCGCGCGCTACAGCCATGCGGGCGGTGGCAACATCAGCACCGTGTCGCGCGCCGTGGCGCTGATCGGCTTTGCCGGCATCCGCAACATGGCGCTGAGCCTGGTGCTGCTGGAGCACATGCACGACAAGGCGCACGCCAACCAGCTGAAAGAAGAGTTCTTGCGCTCGCTGATGGCCGGCTCGCTGGCCGGCGAGTTGTGTGGCGTGCAGCGTGATGGCGAAGAAGCCTTCATCGGCGCGACCTTCCAGAACCTCGGCCGTTTGCTGACCGAGTTCTACTTCCCCGAAGAGGCGCGCCAGGTGCGCAGCCTGGTGAACGCTGCCAACGCCAAAGCCGCCAAGGCGACGCGCAACGCGAATGCCGAACACGCTGCGTCGATCACGGTGCTCGGCCTGAGCTTCGAAGAGCTCGGCCTCGGCGTGGCCAAGACCTGGGGCCTGCCCGATGGGTTGCAGCGCTGCATGCGCCGCCCCGTGGGCGAGCCGCCGAACCGCGCCTGCGACAAGAGCGATCGCGTGCAATGGGCGGCGGTGGCTGCCAACGAGGTGACCGATGCCTTGATGAGGGCCGAGCCTGGGCGTGTCAGTGCCGCCATTGCAGCCTCGGCCGAGCGCTACAGCAAGGCCCTGGGCCTGAGCGTGCGCGACATGCAGGCGGCTGCCGTGCTCGCGCAGCAGCGCCTGATTGAGCTCGCGCAGGCGATGAACCTGCAGGTGCAACCCGGCTCACCCATGCGCCGCCTGCTCGAGCAGCCCGGCAACGGCACGGCCGCTGCCATCGAACACGACAGCCTGACCGCGCACGCCTTGCACGCGACCATGCCGGTGACGCCCGAGCACGTGCTGCCCAGCGCGCAGCCGGCCTTCGACCACCAGGCTGCGGCCAACATGCTGGCCGCGGGCATCCAGGACATCACCAACACCATGGTCGAAGACTTCAAGCTCAACGAAGTGTTGCGCATGATCCTCGAGACCATGCTGCGCGCGCTGGGCTTTCGCCGCATCATCTTTTGCCTGCGCGACCCCAAGACCGAAATGCTGACTGGCCGCTTCGGCCTGGGCGAGGGCGTGGAGCAGGTGGCGCCCAAGTTCAAGGTGCCGCTCAAGCCCGCGCCCGGTGTGGCCATCGACCTCTTTGGCGCCGTGTGCGCCAAGGGCGCCGACACCCTGATCGCCGACGCCACTGTGCCGCAGATCGCGGCGCGCCTGCCGTTGTGGTACCGCCAGGGCGTGAACGCACCAGCCTTCTTGCTGCTGCCCCTGTTGATGAAAGGCGCGCCCTTTGCGCTGATCTACGCCGACAAGGCACAGCCGGGCGCCATCGAGCTGGGTGAGAAGGAACTCTCACTCTTGCGCACCCTGCGCAATCAGGCCGTGATGGCGTTCAAACAGGCCAGTTGATTGGCCTCAACGGGGGGTGCGCACCCACCCGTTTGTACGTTTTTGAACGTTCGTTGATTTCTGCCGTGATGCCCGTCACGCTCGATGCGTGCTTGATGCACAACAGGAGGATCACCCTCTTGTTAGACGTTGTTACGCGATGGCACATTCACTCCCGTCAAGACTTCGAATCAACTAGGAGAACAGAACATGACCAAACCGCAATGGAATCGTCGTCACGTCTTGAGCGCCGTGGGTGCCGCCAGCGCCTTGGCCGCCATGCCACTGAGAGCGCAAGACAGTGCTGCCTCCGCGGTTGCCGCCCCTGCCGCGCCTTCCGGCAATGAGATTCGAATCGGGCAGAGCGCCCACCTGACCGGCCCGCTGGGCCCGACCTTCCTGCCAGTGGTCAAGGGTCAGCAGTTGGCCATCGACGAAGTCAACCGCAAGGGTGGCATTCAAGGCCGACCGGTCCGCCTGATCACGCTCGACGATGCCTACGACGCCAAGAAGTGCGTCGAAAACGTCAACACCCTGATTGACAAGGAAAAGGTCGTCGCACTGTTCGGCCTCGCCAGCTCGCCGAACGTCGGCGCCGTGCTGCCGATCCTGATGGAGAAGAAGGTGCCGTTGATCAGCGTGTACACCGG
Source organism: Rhizobacter sp. (assembly GCF_018780185.1). GTDB lineage: Bacteria > Pseudomonadota > Gammaproteobacteria > Burkholderiales > Burkholderiaceae_C > Rhizobacter. The sequence continues at coordinate 3,439 of NZ_JADMJX010000396.1, read as the reverse complement.
TCTGCCGGCGCTGCGCGCGAAGCAGCACCCTTACTTCTTCACCACCATGGCGAGCTACCGCGACGAGATCGCGCAGATGGTGCGCAACCTGGTCACGCTGCAAAAGCCCAACATCGGCCTGGTGTTCCAGAACGCTCCCTTCGGTCACATGATGAAGCCGGTGGTGGAAGAGGTGGCCAAGGAACTCGGTGCCAACCTGGTGGCCATGGTGCCGCTCGAAGCCAACGGCAGCGACGCTGTGGCGTGTGCCCAGTCGTTGGCGGCTGCCAAGCCGCAGGCCATCATGTTCATGGCTTTCGGCCCGTCGATGATCCCCTTCGTGAAGGCGGTTCGTGCCTACGTGGGCGTGCCGATCTACGCGGTGTCGATCGCGAATTCGCCGGCGCTCCTCAAGGCCATGGGCGACGACGCACGCGGCCTCGCATTCACCCAGCTCGTGCCCTACCCGTTTCGCCAGACCACGGCCCTCACGCGCGACCTCGCCGCGGCGGCTTCACGTGCAGGCATCGAGGCCGGCTACGACCACATGTTCGGCTACCTGAACATGCGTATTCTTCTTGAAGTGGTGCGTCGTGCGGGCAAGCAGATCACGCCGGCCACGATCACCAAGGCCGCTGAAGCGATGAACAAGTACGACCCGGGTGGCTACCCGGTGAGCTTCGGCCCCAACAAGCACCACGGGTCGGCCTTCGTCGAGATCGCCATCGTGGGCCCGGGCGGCCGCTGGATCCGCTGACCCGCCCACTGCAAGTCTTCGGGTGACAACGGCAGGCTCTCGGGCCTGCCGTTTTTCATTTGTCGTTCGCTTGTCGGCGCGCCGCAACATTTATGCACGGTCGTGCAATTTCTCCTTCAGAATCCGCAGCGCCGAATGTCGGTGTGAACAGGATGGATGGAGGAACGATGGACCAGAACATGAACGGCCGCAGGCGCGCACTGCAAGGCGCCGTGGGCGCGGCCGTGGCGATGATGGGCGTGAATGCCCGCGCGCAAGACAGCAAGGACGCCAGGGAAATCCGCATCGGGCAGAGCGCGGTGCTGAGCGGGCCGATCGCCCCCTCGGTCACCTCGGTGATCAAGGGCCAGAACATGGCCGTCGAGGAAGTCAACCGCAAGGGCGGCATCGGCGGGCGCACGCTTCGCCTGATCGTGCTCGACGACGCCTACGACCCCAAGAAGACGGTCGAAAACACCGCCACCCTGATCGAGCGCGACAAGGTGGTGGCGCTGTTCGGTTTCACCAGCACCTCGAGCGTGGCCGCGGCGCTGCCGCTGCTGGTTGAAAAGAAGGTGCCGCTGATCGGCGCCTACGGCGGCTCGCCTTCGCTGCGCGCCAAGCACAACCCGTACTTCTTCACCATGCTCGCCAGCTACCGCGATGAGTTGGTGCAGATGATCCGCACACTCGTGTCGGCCAAGCGCACGCAGCTGGGCCTGGCCTACCAGAACCACCCCTTCGGCCAGCTGCTGTTGCCGGTGGTGGAAGAAGTGGCGCGCGAGCAGGGCGCCACGCTGGTGGGCAAGGTGCCGCTCGAGTCGAGCGGGGTCGATGCCATCAACGCGGCGCACATGCTCGGCACCTCCAGGCCGCAGGCGGTGTTGCTGATGGCGTTCGGGCCGTCGATCGTCGGCTTCGTCAAGGCGGCGCGCTCATACATCGGTGCACCGGTGTATGCCTTGTCGATCTCCAACTCCAAGTCGATCGTGACGGCGCTGGGCGACGAAGCGCGCGGCGTGGCGTTCACCCAGGTGATCCCGTACCCGTGGCGCCAGACATCGCCTCTGACACGCGACTTCGCCGCCGTGATGGCGCGCGAAAACACCGTGATCGACTACGACCACTTCATCGGCTACCTGAACGTGCGTGTGCTGATCGAAGGCCTGAAGCGTGCGGCAGCCGGTGGCCGCGCGGTGACGTCGGAGTCGCTCATCGCGGGCATGGAAGCCATCGGGAAATTTGACCTGGGCGGTTTCCCGCTGCATTTCGGCCCGCAGAAGCACCACGGCTCCAGCTTCGTCGACCTCACCATCGTGGGGCCGAACGGGCGTTACATGCGCTGAGTGGCGCGGGCGCCCGCTCAGACCAGCGGGCGTTGCGGCGGCTTGCCGTCGCCGTAGAGCGCCGCGGTGCGCGCCAGCGCGGTGCCATCTTTCAGGAACAGCAGCCCGTTCTCGATGTGGTGCAGGCCGCGGCGCTCCAACTTGCGCAGGGTCTTGTTGGTGTGTACCAGCGACAAACCCAGCGCGTCGGCAATGTGCTGCTGGGTCAAGGGAAATGGCACGCCACCGGCGCCCGCGTCGGGAAACATCGCCGCCGCCCGCTTGAACAGCAGGATCAGCAGCACCGCCACGCGCTCCTCGGCGCTGCGCCGGCCCACCGACAGCAAGCCGTCGTCGACCAGCGACTGCTCTTGCGCGATCAGCCAGGTGAGGTTGAAGCCCATCTGGGGCAGGGTGCGGTGAAGCTGCCACAAGGTGTCGCGCGAGAACACACACAGCTGCACCTCGCTCAGCGCCTGCACACCGTGGGAGAGTGCATCCGACATCTTCTGCTGCACGCCGATGAAGTCGCCCGGCAGCAGGAAGTTGAGAATCTGCCGCCGCCCGTCGGGCAGCGTCTTGTAGCGAAACGCCCAGCCTGACCACAGGGTGTAGAGCGGTGCATCGGTCTGGCCTTCGTGGATGATGTCCTGCCCGGCGGCCAGGCCCACCTGGCCCCGCTTGAGCGACTGGATCAGCGCGACTTCTTCGTCGGAATGGGGCATGAAGAGCTGCAGCGTGCGCAGCGGGCAGTCTTTGCAGCTCACTTCCTTCATGCCGTTCTCCTCTCGAATCGCTTCTTTGTGACGCAAGTATCGGCCACACAACGCTATGTCATTCGACACAGCGGTGGCGTGGCGCGGCAGATAGATTGCCGCATGTCTTGTGAAACCACCAACCGTATGCCTGCCGTGGACCTCATTTCCTGCATGCTGTGGGTCAGCCGGCTGGCGCCGCAAACCCACCTGAGCGTCGTCAAAGACATCTGGCAGACCTCGCGCCAGCGTAACGCCACGCTGGGCCTGACGGGTGCGGTGGTCTTTGATGGCGAGCGCTTCTGCGAGCTGCTGGAAGGGCCGGTGCTCGACATCTCGTCGGTCTACCGCGATGTCGAGGACGACCCACGTCACACGGGTCTGCGGGTGCTGCACATCTCGTCGGCGGCCTCGGCCCGGCACCTGACGCAGTGGCGCAGCGGCTACTGTGATGCTGCTCTGCTCGACCCGTTCTGCGATGAGGATGGCGTGCAGGGTGAGGCGGCCGTGGCGGCCTTTCTCGCGTTGCTGCCGTCCTGCGACCTCTCGCCCTGAGGCCAGTCGCGCAAAGCGTCAGACATTTCCTACCGCGAACGACCCCCCGATCCGACCCGCAATTGCGCGAGCCACCGGTGGCCGCCGCC
>NZ_JADMJX010000251.1 GCF_018780185.1 Rhizobacter sp. | reverse complement strand
GTCATGCTCTGCAGCCACAGCCGCTTGACCGGGTGCTTGCTCTTGCTGTGCTGCTGGATCAGCCGAAAGATCAGCTCGCCCTCGCGGCCCGCGTCACAGGCGTTGATGAGTTCGGTGACGTCCTTGCGCTTGACCAGCTTCACGATGGCGTTCAAGCGCCCCTTGCTCTTGTCGATCGGGTTCAGGTCGAAGTGCGGCGGGATCACCGGCAGGTTGGCAAAGCTCCACTTGCCACGCTTCACGTCGAACTCTTCCGGCGCCTTGATCTCCAGCAGGTGACCCACGGCCGAGGTGACGAGGTGGTGCTCGCCTTCGAAGTATTCGTCGTGCTTCTCGAACTTGCCTGCGATGGGCGTCAGCGCCCGCACGATGTCCTGTGCGACCGACGGCTTCTCCGCAATGATCAACGCTTTGCTCATGGCTCTTTCTGTGTTCAGCGCGCCGATGGTCGGCGCTCTCTCTACAATCCGGGCTTCTCGCGCGTATACGCGTGCGCACACATGTGCGGGCACACGCACCCACACGCGCACCCATGAATTCAATGTACCCAAACAAACCGATGACGCAAGCCCAAGGCGCCAAGACCCGCACTTCGACCCTCACGACCGCCCCACCCGCCGCCAAGACCAGCGGCCGCCGCATCCAGGTGCGCCGCAGCGGCGTGCATGGCAAAGGAGTGTTTGCCGTGGCGCCCATCGCCAAGGGCGAGATCATCATCGAATACAAGGGCGAGGTCATTTCCTGGCCTGAAGCCCTGCGCCGCCACCCGCACGACCCGAAAGACCCGAACCATACCTTCTACTTCGAGCTCGAAACCGGGGATGCCATCGACGCCAAGCACGGCGGCAACGCGGCGCGCTGGATCAACCACGCCTGCAAGCCCAATTGCGAGGCCGACGAGATCAATGGCCGCGTCTTCATCAAGGCTTTGCGCGCCCTGAAGCCGGGCGAGGAGCTGTTTTACGACTACGGCCTCTCGATCGATGCCCCGTACACCGCCAAGTTGAAGAAAGAATACGAGTGCCGCTGCGGCGCCAAGAACTGCCGCAGCACCATGTTGTCCCCGAAGAAGAGATAAGCCCAAGCCGATGAACGAACCGCTGCAATGGGGCGCCGAGTCGCTGTGGCAACAGCTGGAGCCGCTGTTGCCGGGCCTGAGCGTCGAGGTGGTCGCGCGCAGCGCCTCCACCAACACCGCCTTGCTTGAGCGCGCGCGGGTGCGCGTGGAGCCGGCCACCGACGAGCTGGTGCAGGTGCGCAAGAGCATCGAGAGCGCCGCCTTCGGCCGCCGCGCCGCCGACGTGCAGCCCTGCCTGCTGGTGGCCGAGCACCAGACCGGCGGGCGTGGCCGCATGGGGCGGGTGTGGCAATCGGCCGCAGGCGCGTCGCTCACCTTCTCGCTCTCGCTGCCGATGAATCCCACCGACTGGTCGGGGCTGTCGCTGGCGGTGGGCGTGGCACTGGCCGACGCCCTGGAGCCGCCCGGCAGCACCGGCAAGGCCCGCATCGGCCTGAAGTGGCCCAACGACCTGTGGCTGATGGATGACGGAGCCGAGGGCGCCGCACCGGGCCGCAAGCTCGGCGGCATCCTGATCGAAACCGTGATGGCCGGCCCGACCCGCCTGGCGGTGGTCGGCATCGGCCTGAACGTGCTGCCTCAGCCGCTTGAAGAGCTCAGCAGCGGCTACGCCTGCTTGCAAGAGCTCAACCCGGCCGCGTCGGCCCCCTGGGCTCTGGTGCAAGTGGCCGCGCCGCTGGTGCGCGCGCTGCGAGAGTTCGAGCGACATGGTTTCGCCCCCTTTGCCGAGCGGTTTGCCGCCCGAGACCTGCTGCGCGGCCGTGCCATCACCACCAGCCAGGCCAACCTGCCCGAGGGCGTGGCGCAAGGCGTTTCACCCACCGGCGCGCTGCGCGTGCAGACCGGCAGCGGCCTGCACGAAGTGAGCAGCGGCGAGGTGAGCGTGCGGCTCGACCGCGGCGCCAACGCGCCCGACACCGAGAGCCCCGCCTCATGCTGAGGCTGCTGGTGGTGCTGCTGGTGCTGGCCAACCTGGCCTTCTACGCCTGGACGCAGGGGCTGCTTGATGGCGTGGTCGGCGTGCGCTCGCACGGCGACCGCGAGCCCGACCGGCTGGCCCGCCAGGTGCGCCCCGAAGTGATCCGCGTGCTGTCGCCGGCCAGTGCCGTGGCGGCAACCGACACGCCGCCCGCTTGCCTGGAGGCCGGTCCTTACACGCCGGCGCAGATCGCCGCGGCCGAGAGCGTGCTGCAAACCGTGCTGCCACCCGGCAGCTGGCTCAACGCCCGAACCGAGACCCCTGCGGTCTGGATCGTCTACATGGGCAAGTACCCCAACCGCGAGGCCCTGCTGAAGAAGGCCGACGAGTTGAAGCGGCTGAAGATCAGCTACGAGGAGCTGCGCAACCACCCCGAGCTGGACGACGGCCTGGCCCTCGGCCGCTACGACAACCGTGCCGCCGCCGACAAGGCGCTGGCCGACGTGACCCAGAAGGGCGTGCGCACCGCCCGGGTGGCCACCCTGTCACCGGCCGTGGTCACGCACCACCTGCGCGTCGAACGCGCCGACACCACCTTGCAAAGCCGCTTGTCGGGCCTGCGCGCCGAGGCGCTACTCGGCAAG
>NZ_JADMJX010000405.1 GCF_018780185.1 Rhizobacter sp. | reverse complement strand
ACCGGCGAGCAGGGTCGCCTTTCTTTTGCCTACTTTTCTTTGGCGAAGCAAAGAATAAGTAGGTCGGCTGTCGGGACGACATCCCGACGCACCCGCTGGCAGGCAGGAGAAATGTCCACGCGAAGCGGCACCATCCTGGATTCCCGCCTCCGCGGGAATGACGTCAGCCCGCCGAGTGCTCCCGATACCAGGCCGCCGCCTGCCCACGCGAACTCAGGTTGAGTTTGTCCAGCACGTTGGCCACGTGGCGCTTGACAGTGTGGGGGCTCAGGTCGAAGGCGCGGGCGATGAGCTTGTTGCTGTCGCCGGCAGCAATGCGTTGCAGGACCTCCAGCTCGCGCTCGCTGAGCTTGTCGCCCGCCAGCACGGCGGGCGTGGCCGCCGCCACAGGCTGGCCTTGTTGCAGCGACAGTGCGCGCTCGTGCCATTGCGCCAGCCTCGCGTTCAAGGGGGCGGGCAGTGTGTTGCCGAGGCCTGCCAGGGCGCCGAGCACCGGCAGCCCGGCCATCAGCGGGGCGCTCTCTTGGTCGCTCTGCAGGGTGTGCACGAGCGGCAGCAGCACCTGCACCGCTTCAGCGGCACGGCCTTGCATCAGGCAGGTGTGGGCCAGCCGCAAGCGCACCTCGATGTGCTGGCCGAAGAGCTGCAACTGGGTCTCGTGCTCCAGCGCCTGCTCGTAGCCGCTTTGGGCGTCGGCCCAGCGTGCTTCGGCCCAGGCCAGGTGGGCGGCGAGGGTGATGCGTTGCCGCGCCAGCAGCGCGGGCTCGCGGCTGCCGCGCCGCAGCGGCACACGCTGCTGCAACTGGCGCAGCAATGACACGTCTCCTGCCAGCAAGGCGATGCGAGCGAGGAAGAGCTGGTAGTAACCGCGCCAGATGGCACGGCGGTCACGGCTCAGCGGGTCGTCCAGGTCGTCGAGCAGGCCTTTTGCCGCGGCCAGCGCCGAACCGGCTTCGCCGCGCCAGGCGTGCCACAGCGCGCGGGTGCTGCGGGTGAAGGCCGCCACCGACAGGGGCGTGCCCAGCCAACGCAGGTCTTCTTCGGCAGCCTCCAGCGCATGCAGTGCGGCGGGGTACTGGCCCTGCCACAGCAGACTGCAGGCTTGCACGGCGAGCGTGCCCGCGCGCAAGGTGCTCGGGCCTTCGCCGGTATGGCGCTGCGCACCGCGCACATAACGCTGCAGCACCTCGGCCATGCCGGGCAGGCCGACAAAGGGCGGCAGCGTCTGGCAGCGGCTCCACAGCTCGGGGCGGTCGGCACGCTCCAGCGAGTCGACGCAGCGGGCGTAGCTCGCGGGCAGGCCGGCCAGCTCGCCGTTGTCCAGCACATGCCAGGTGCACAGCAGCTCGGCGATGGCCTGCACTTCGTCGGCCAGGGGTTGCTGCATCAGCGGCTTGATCTGCCGTGCCGACTCGCGGATCAGCCCCTGCCCGCACAGTGCGACCGCGTGGTACACGAGGCAGCGTTGTGCGCCGGGCTCGTCGCCCGCCAGGCGGCAGGCCAGCTCGCCGCGGTGCATGGCCTCGGCCATGCGGGCAAAGCGCCAGCGTGCCCAGGCGGTGGTGCCTTCGATGAAGTCGAGCGCCGGCGCCTGCTGCCGCCAGGCGGGTGGAAACTGCTCCAGCAGGCGCAACACGCTGTCGATCGCGCCCTGGCCGATGAGCACCGGCGCAGCCTCTTCGAGCACCGCTTGCGCCAGCGCCCACTCGCCCGCGCGCAGCAGGTAGCCGATGCGGCGCTGCGTGTCGGGCTCGGTGTCGGCGGCGCGGCGCAGCAGCTGCGGCAGCTCACCGGGGCATTCGCGGGCGAGGCGGTCTTCGAGGCAGTCGCGAAACAGGGCGTGCAGGGTGAGGGTGGTGTCGTTGTCCTCGCGATCGCTGTTTTCAAGCACCGAAACAAAGAGGCCCCGGGCTTCGGTTTCTTCCAGCAGGGTCTGCGCGTCGGCCTGGCCGGTGACGGCGGCGCAGCGGGTGGCGGTGAGCTCGGGCAGCACCGACGAGCGCAGCAGAAACAGGCGCAGCGCGTTGGGCAAGGCGTCGAGCACTTCGCTCACGAGGTAGTCGAAGGCATGGCGGTCGGAGGCCGTGCGGGTGCCGCCAGCGTTGAGCGCGAGCCGCAGCCCCGCGGCCCAGCCCTGGGTGCGTTGCCACAGCGGCTCGATGCTCGCGTTGCTGTGGTGCGCGGCGGCGAGCGCACGGGCTTCGTCGGGCGTGAAGCGCAGGTCTTCGGTGCGGAACTCGGCCAGCTCGCCCAAGGCGCGCAAGCGCGGCAGCGCGAGCGGCGGGTCGACGCGGCTGGTGATCACCAGCACCCAGTGCGCAGGCAGGCGCTCCAGCAGCAGGTCGCACCACGCGAAGACGGCGGGGTCGACGATGCGGTGCGCGTCTTCGAGCACGATCACCCCGGGCGACTCGCTGCCGGCCAGTGCGTTGAGCACGGCGTCTGCCGTGCGGCGCAAGGCCTCTCGCTGTGGCCCGGCCGCGCTGACGATGGCCTCGGGCGCCACACGCCAGGGCAGGTCGAAGGGCTCCAGCGCGGTGCACAGGCAATCGAGCACGCGGTGCAGGTTGTCGTCTTCATCGGCCGACACCCAGGCGAGCGGCGCCTTGGCCCGGCTGGCCAGCACGCGGGTGAGCAGGCTGGTCTTGCCGAAGCCGGCCGGCGTGCACAGCAGCACCAGGCGGCTGCTGTCGAGCGCGTCGTTCAGGCGCCGTTCAAGTTGCACACGCTCGACCAGGCCGCTTCGAGGGCGCGGCGGCTGAATCTTGGTGAGCGCGAAGCGGGTGGGTTGCATGGCCGGGCGGGAGTTTAGGCCCGCTCCATGTCGGTTCTGCTTGGGCAGAATGCAGCCATGCAAGCTTCGCTCCCAGCGCCGTTGTTCGCCCTCGCCAAGATCCAGCCACCGCGCCCGCGCACTGGCCTGGTGGCACGGCCGCAGCTTGAAAGAGACCTCGGGCAGGCGCTGATGCACAAGCGCCTGACCCTGCTGCTGGCCCCCGCCGGTTATGGCAAGACCTCGGCGCTCACGCGACAGATTCGCCAATTGCCCGAAGGCTGCGCGCTGGCCTGGGTGTCGGCCGATGAAGACGATCAGCTGCAGCGTTTTCTCTCGTGCCTGACCACCGCGCTCGAACCCTTCGACCTGCCCTGGCGCGTGGCGCCCGAAGCGCTGGCCTTGCTGGCGCAGGCCGAGCACGGTTTGCGCGACGTGGTGGCCGAGCTGGTGAATGCACTCGCGGGGGCCGAGGCCGAGCGCGGCCTGATCGTCGTCGACGATGCCCACCGCCTGAGCGACCCGCGCATCTTCAGTCTTCTGCAGGCCGTGCTCGAGCGGCTGCCCGCACCCTGGGGGCTGGTGATCGCGAGCCGCGTGGAGCCCCCGCTGTCACTGGCACGCTTGCGTGCCGAGGGCGAGCTGGCCGAGTTTCGCCAGTTCGAGTTGCGCTTCAACGAGGCCGAGGTGGCGGCCCTGATGGCCAGCTGCACCACCGCGGGCGAAGCCGCTGTGTCGGCCGCGGAGCTGCTGGAGCGCACCGACGGCTGGGCGGCGGGGCTGCGCTTGAGCTTGTCGACGCGGCCTGCCGCCGCGCGGGCCCGTGCGCCCACCCAGCGGCACCTGTTCGACTACCTGGCGGCCGAGGTGCTCGACGACCTGCCCGCCGAGCTGCGCGGCTTCTTGCTGCGCTGCTCGGTGCTGCCCGAGCTCACCGCCGCGCGCTGCGAATACGTCACGGGCGAGGTGCACGCCGCGCGCCTGCTCGAAGACATTGAGCGGCGTGGCCTCTTCGCCAGCGTGATGGAGACCGACGAATTCACCCTGCGCCTGCACGATCTGTTTCGCGACTTTCTGGAAGACCGCCTGCAGCGGGAACACCCGAGCGAGCTGCCGCAGCTGCTGCGGCGTGCCGCCGAGCACGAGGCCGACCTCTCGCGTGCCGTGGGTTACCTGGCGCGCGCCGGCGCCTGGGACGAAGCCACTGCCGTGCTGGTCAAACGCGCCCAGGAGCAACTGAGCGTGGGTGCCGGGTCCACGCTGGAGCGCCTGCTGGGCCTGTTCCCCGAACAAGAGCTGGCACAGCGGCCCGACCTGCAACTGGTGCGCGGCCTGGCCGCCTGGCCGCATTTCGACTGGGCCACCTTGCTCACCGCCATGCAGCAGGCCGCCGAGGGTTTTGCACTTGCCGGCCGCGCGCGCGACGCCGCGCTGACCCGCACCAATGTGTGCTCGGGCCTGCACCACGCCGGCCGGCTGGCCGAGGCGTCGCGCGAGCTGGCGCAACTGCGCACGCTCAAGCTCGACGATGCCGCGCGGGCCTTCGTCTACTACACCAGCGCCTGGGATGCGTTTGCCAACGCACGCACCGACGAGGTGGCGCCCATGTTCGCCGAGATGCTGGTGTCGCTGGAGCGTGCGCCGGTGCCGATGTTGTGGAACCAGTTCCCCACGCACTGCGTGTTTGTCGGCCTGCCGGGCATGCAGCCCTTGCTCGATCGTTTTGCGCAAGGCGCGACCCGTGTGTGCGGCGATGCCCCCACGCAGTTGCGTGCCGCGGTGATGCACATCCGTGCCTGGCTGGCGCTGACCAGCGGGCGGCTCGACGAGGCCGGCCAGTGGCTCGGCCGTGCCGAAGAAGACTGTCATTGGCTCGGCATGCCGCGCCTGGTGGTCACCGAGCACCGCCTGGCGCGGGTGATCTGGCTTGCCTTGCGCGGCGAAAGCGAGGCCGCCCACGCCGTGGCCCGCGAACTCGTTGAAGACCTGCGCCAGCACAGCCCGCTGAGCCACCGCCAGGTGCACGAATCGGAGGTGCTGTTCGTGCATGCGCGCGCAGCCTGGATCCTGCAAGACGCTGCGGCCCTGCGTGCGCTCGATGCCGACCTGCAGCGCGCCGGCAATGCCTTCGAGTGGCCGGCCGCGCCGCTCAACCGTGCGATGAGCCAGGCCTTCATCGCGCTGATCGACGGGCGGCTGCACGATGCACAGCAACTGCTGGCACCGCTGGCGAATGACATCAACCGCTCGCTCTTCTATCCCGCCACGCAGGCGCGGCTGATGCTTGCCGATGTGCAGTTGCAGCGTGGCCAGACCGACGCCGCAGCAGCGACGCTGCGGCCGTGGTTCGACGACATGCAAGACGGCCGCGAGATCGGCGGCGCGCTGCTGGCAGGGCCGCAGGTGCTGCCGCGCCTGCAGGCGGCGGCCTGGGGCCAGCGGCTTTCGGCCGACGACCGCGGCTTGCTCGCGCGGCTGGCCGGCCTGCTGGAGGCGAGCGGCCCGGCGCAAACGCCGACGCCGAGGCCCGCCGACCCGGCAGGCCTCAGCGAACGCGAAGCGGAGGTGCTGGCACGCATTGCGGCAGGCGACAGCAACAAGCTGATCGCCCGCGCCTTCGACCTGAGCCCGCACACCGTGAAGCGGCACGTGGCCAACATCCTCGGCAAGCTGGGCGTCGACACGCGCGGCCAGGCGGCGGCGCGCTGGCGCGAGATGGCGCCAGCGCCATCCGCTCAGGGCCAGTAGCGCGTCACCGCGAAGTTGTTGTTGGCGTCGTTGGCCGAACCGGCGAGCACGATGCGTGTGGTGGGCACGCGGTCATCGGCTTGCAGGGCGACCGCGAATGCCGTGTCGGTCTTGGTGCCTGGGGCCACCGGTGTGATCACGGTGCCGCCGTTGCCGAAGCCGGCATCCAGCACGCCATCGGCGCTGTAGCGCAGCACCACGAAGTCGGCGCTGCCGCTGAGGCCGGTGTTGGCCCAGCCGCCGGTCACCAGCTTGCCGTCGGCCTGGCGCACCACGCCGCGGGCGCCGTCCCAGTTGGCGGGGTTGACCGGGGTGACCACCCTGCCGCCCACGCCGAAGGTGGTGTCGAGCACGCCGTTCTCGCTCAGGCGTACCAGGCTGTGGTGGTTGCCGGTCTGGCCCGCGATCACGAGCTTGTTGTCGGGCGTGACGAGCACACCGTGGGCCGCGCCGATGGTGGCGTTGAACAGGCCGACGATCCTGCCGCCGGTGCCGAAGCTCGGGTCCAGCATGCCGGCCGGCGTGTAGCGCGCCGCCATGAAGTCGCCTTCACCGCCCACCGCCACGATGTGCTCGACGTTGGCGATGGTCTGCAGGGCGAGGGCGTAGACGTGCTCGCCGCTGGCATCGCTCCTGAGCGAGGTGATGACCCGACCGCCGGTGCCAAAGCTCGCGTCCAGGCTGCCGTTGCTGAGGTAGCGGGCCAGTGCGAAGTCGACACCGCTGGCGCCCTGCGTGGTTTCGCCGCCGACCACGATTTTGTTGTCGCTCTGGATGATCACCGCGTAGGCGCGGTCGGTCTGGTTGCCGAACGAGGTGGTGACCTTGCCGTCGGTGCCGAAGCCCGCGTCGAGGCTGCCGTCGGCGTTGTAGCGCAGCAGCACGAAGTCGATGCCGCTTGCTCCCTGGCTGGAGCCGCCCGCCACCACGATCTTGCCGTCGGCTTGCAGCGCGACGGCATAGGCCTCTTCGCTGCCGCTGCCCACGGGGGTGACGACCTTGCCGCCGGTGCCGAAGCTCATGTCGATGGCGCCGTCGCGCTGGTAGCGCACCAGGGCGATGTCGGTGCCTTGCGGTGTGGTGGTGCTGCCGGCGACGACGATGCGGCCGTCGGCCTGCACCGCCATGGCCTTGGCATAGTCTTCACCGGTGCCGATGGGCGTGTCGACGATGCCACCGGCAAAGCTGGTGTCCAGCGAGCCGGCCGGGCCGCGCACGGTGACGGTAAAGCCTTGTTGCGCGGTCTCGGCGCCCGCGGTGCCGGTGGCCATGCTGGCGGTCGGCAAGGAGTGCGCTGCGTTGGCCTGGGCCACCAGAGTGATCGGCGCCGTGGTGGCGGCGCTGGCGATGGTGACGGGGGCCGCCGTGACGCCGGCGGGCAGGCCGCTCACTGTCACGTTCACCGCGGCGTTGAAGCCGGCAGCGCGTGTGACCGTGGCGTCGACGGTGACGCTCGTGCCTTGCTCGATCAGCAGCTTCTGCGAGGCGAGCGTGAGCGTGAATTGGGCGGTGGCAGGCGGCGGTGGGGTCACCGGGCCTGGGGTGGCCGGCGCGTCGTCGCTGGAGCCGCAGGCGACCAGCAGGCCGAGGCCGCAGCCGAGTGCGAGCAGCGAGGCGCGCAGCATCAGCCGCCGAACGGGGTTCGGGTTCATGGGTGTCTCTCCTTGAGGGGGTGCGCCCTTCATGAAGAGCGCCGTGGGTCGTGCGAAATGCAGGAACGCACTGTAGAAATCGGTGCGTTCGGACACATCGCCCGATGGAGCCAGAGGCGATCTGGCGAGGAGCCACCTCGCAGGTGCGGCGAGAGCCATGGCGTGTCATTGCCGCTGTCGCGGCAATGCCGAACTGCCGATCAGGTGTTGCTGCGGGCCCAGGCCGCAGCCTGGCCGCGCGTGGCCACGCCGAGCTTGTCGAGGATGTTGGCCACGTGCCGCTTGACGGTGTGCGGGCTCAGGTCAAACGCCCGGGCGATCAGCTTGTTGCTGTCTCCTGCGGCAATGCGTTGCAGCACTTCCAGCTCGCGCTGGGTGAGCAGCTCGTCGACCGGGTTGGCAGAAGGCATGGGCTTGATGGGCACAGCGGCGTGTGCCTCCTGCCGCAGCGCCTGGGCCATGGCGGCCCAATCGTGCAGCAGGGCGTGCTCGGCGTCGCTCAGCCGGCTGCCCCAGCGTGTGCCCGCGAGCTGCGCCAACACGCGGGGGCCGGCGGGGACGGCCATGCCGAATTCGCCGCTGTCTTGCAGCCGCGCGAAAACGGGCCGAAGCACTTGCACGGCCTCGTCGAGGCGTTGTGTGTCGGCAAGGGCGCTGGCCAGGCGCAGGCGGGTCTCGACCGCCTGGCCATAGACATCGACGGCGATCTCTCGCTCGAGCAGCTGGCCCCAGGCGCGGCAGGCGTCGGCGTTGCGGCCTTCGGCCAGCGCGGTGTAGCCGTCTGCGGCGATGCGGAAGGCACGCGGCAGAAGCCATTGCGGGTCGTGGCGATTGGTTTCGAGCTGCTGGTTCAGATCGCGCAAGCCGCTGTCGTCGCCCGCGATGGTGGCGATGCGCTGAGCGTAGTGCACCAGGCGGGCCACGTAGGCGATGCGCTGTGTGCGGTCGCTCAAGGCCTGCGCTTCACCGATCAGCAGGTGCGTGGCAGCGCGTGAGCCGGGCACGTCGCCTTGCAGTGCCAGCAGCATGGCCTTGAGCATGTGCAACTGCCAGTGCAGGTTGGTCGGTTGGCCCAGCCAGCGGCAGTCGGCCTCGGCGCGCGCGAGGGTGTCGGCCGCATCGGCCCAGCGCCCCGACCACAGGTGCAACCAGCCCTGGGTCACCTGGATCATGCCGCTCAGCGGGATGGGTTGCTCGGGCAGCCGCTGCTGCACCCCGGCCACGTAGCGCAGCAGCGGCTCGCGCATGCCCGGCAAGCCGATGCACCCGGGGATGGGCGAGCACTCGTACCAGTGCAGCAGGTCGCCCATGCTTTCGAGCGTGCCGACGAGGCGGGTCCAGGTGTCGGCCAGGCGTTTGGCGTCGCGCGGTTGCGCGAGCACGCTGGCGGTCAGCAGCGTGCGGCACAGCGTGTCGTCTTCGAGCGGCAGTGCGAGCAGGCCATCGACGTGCTGCTGGGCCACGTCGTCGTCGCTGGTGGCGCTGTAGGCCACGCAGGCGTAGCTGAGGGCGCTGCGGCGCATGCGCTCGTCACCCAGTCGGCCGAAGATGTCGACCGCCCTGAGCGCGGCATCGAGCATGGGCGCCCAATCCCATTGGGCCCAGGCCGCGATGCAGCGCACCAGCTGCAAGGGCGCCGATTGCTGGCGCACCTCGTCGGGGAACTGGCCGAAGAGGCGCAGCATCAGTGCAATTTCGCCGCGCGTCAGCAGTTGCGGCGCGAGTGCACTCAGCTCGCGCTCGGCCGACACCCAATCGCCCGCCCGCAGCAGGTAACCCATGCGGCGCACCGGGTCGTCTTCGGTCCGGGCGGCGCGGGCGAGCAGCCCCGGCAGTTCGTGCGGGCTCTCGCGGCGCAGGCGGTCGTCGAGGCCATCGCGAAAGAGGTCGTGCAGGCGCAGGGTGTAGACCTCGCTGTCGAGCACACTGGCAAAGAGGCCGCGGCGTTCGATCTCTTCGAGCCACTGTGCGGCACGTGCGTCACCGCTCACCACGGCGCAGCGCTCGGCACTGAGCTCGGGCAGCACCGAGCAGCGCAGCAGGAACGTGCGCAACTCGGCAGGCATGTCGTCGAGCACTTCGCTGGCGAGGTAGTCGAACACGTGGCGGTCACGCAGGCTGCCGGCTTGCGCCATGCGGCGCTGCGCCGAATCGTTGAGCACCAGGCCCAGGCCGGCGGGCCAGCCCTGGGTGCGTTCGTGCACGGCGCGCACACTGGCCTCGGACGCATCGCTCTGGCGCAACTGCATCAGCAAGCGCACGTCGGCGACGCTGAAGCCAAGATCGCCCTGGCGCAACTCGACACAGTCGCCGTGGGCGCGCAGCTTGGGCAGGGCGAGCGGCGGGTCGGTGCGGCTGCACATCACCACGCCCCAGTGCGGCGGCAGGCGTTCGATCAGGGCGTCGAAAAACTCGAACACGGCGGGGTCGGTGATGCGGTGCACGTCGTCGAGCAGCAGCAGGCCGCGCGGCACGTCGGTGGCGGCCAGGGCGTTCAGCAAGGCGGCGGCGAAGGCCATGCGGCTCGCGCGCGAGCCGTCTTGCATGGCGAGGATGAGCGCCTCGGGCGACGAGCGCCAGGGCAGGTCGAAGGGTTCGAGCGCGGCCACCAGGCAGGCGGCAATGCGAACGAGGTCGTCGTCTTCATCCAGCGCCACCCAGGCGGCCACGGTGCTGGCAGGCAAGCGGCTGAGCTGTCGCGTGAGGGCGGCCGTCTTGCCGTAGCCGGCAGGTGCGCTGAGCAGGGTGAGGCGGGCGGTGGCGAGGGCCTCGCCGAGATGCTGTTCGAGACCGGGCCTTGCAATCAGTGTCGAGCGCAGCCGCGGCGGCTGGATCTTGGTGAGGGCAAAGGCCTGGCCGGGCACGTCAGCAGGTCAGGGGAGGGTCACGATTTGCCGGGCAGGTCGGCCTTGCGGATGCGCACGGCTTGGCGCTTGGGCGCTTCGACGGCGGGCGCTGCCGCCTGCGTGGCGATCAGTGCGTCTTCGGGGCTGAGCGCCGCGGTCTCTTGCGGCGCATGCGCGGAGCCGTCCTTGCCTTCCTTGATGACACGGGTGTAGGGCGCAAGGATGTTGACGAGCTGGCCATACACCTTCGGATTGCCCGCCACCACCTCGCGCTGGTGCATGAAATCGGACTCGCCGGTGAAATTTCCGATCAGGCCACCGGCCTCGGTGATCATCAGCGAGGCGGCGGCAATGTCCCAGGGGCTGAGCCCGGTCTCGAAGAAGCCGTCGTAGTAACCGGCGGCCACGTAGCACAGGTCGAGCGCGGCGGCCCCCGGGCGGCGCACGCCGGCGCAGGCCTGCATCACCTCTTCAAACATGGCCACGTAGCGCTTGAAGTTGTCGCCCTTGCGGAAGGGGAAGCCGGTGCCGATGAGCGAGTCGGACATGCGGGTGCGCTTGGAGACACGCAGGCGCTTGTCGTTGAGGAAGGCGCCACGCCCCTTGGAGGCGTAGAACAGGTCGTTGCGCGTGGGGTCGTAGACGACGGCTTGCTGGATCTGGTCTCTGAACGCCAGCGCGATCGACACCGCGTAGAACGGCAGGCCGTGGATGAAGTTGGTGGTGCCGTCGAGCGGGTCGATGATCCACACGTATTCGCTGTTCTTCGCACCATGCGTGCGGCCCGACTCTTCGGCCAGGATGCCGTGGCCGGGGTAGGCAGTGAGCAGGGTTTCGATGATGACCTCTTCGGCCCGTTGATCCACCTCGGTCACGAAGTCGTTGGTCGACTTGGTGGTGACTTTCAGGGTGTCCACGTCGAGCGAAGCGCGGTTGATGATGCTCCCCGCTTTTCGGGCCGCGATGATGGCGACGTTGAGCATGGGGTGGAGCGCTTGCGACATGGGGAGTCCTGCAAAGGGAAGGGCGGTGGATTGGCGATGAGGAAAGAACGAGTGCGGCTGAGGCGGCACGGATAATTGAATTTTATCCTGCCGCCCATGGACCCGACCCGTTTCATATTGCTCAATACCAGCCACCCCGGCAACGTGGGCGCCACGGCACGGGCGATGAAGGTGATGGGTTTTGGCGACCTGGTGCTGGTGGCGCCGCGTTTTGCCGACGTGCTGATCCAGGAAGAAACGGTCGCGATGGCCAGCGGTGCGGCCGACATTCTGGTGCGGGCCCGGGTGGTCGATACGCTCGCCGAGGCGCTGGAAGGTGTGACCTTCGCCTGTGCCACCGCGATGACGCCGCGTGATTTCGGGCCGCCCACCCATGCGCCGCGCGAGCTGTTTGCCACGCTGGCGGGCAGCGATCACCGAGTTGGCTTCGTCTTCGGCTCCGAGCGCTTCGGCATGAGCAACGACGACGTCTACCGCTGCCACGCCTGCCTGAGCATCCCCACCCACCCCGACTACGGCTCGCTCAACTTGGCGCAGGCGGTGCAGGTGCTGGCCTACGACTGGCGGCAGGCGCTGGGCGGGTTTGGGGTGGTGGCACGCACCGCGGCGCCCGAACAGGCCGACGCGGCCGCTGTCCAGGGCCTGCTCGCCCATTGGCAAGAAGCGCTGGCTGAGATCGGGTTTCTCGACCCGGCCTCACCCAAGAAGCTGATGCCGCGCCTGAATCAGCTCTTCAACCGCGCCCAGCTCACCAGCGACGAAGTGCACATCCTGCGTGGCGTGGCGCGTGCGATGCAAAAGCCCCAGCCGCCGCGCGGCCAGCAGGAATGAAGGCCCGCCGCTAAACTGGCCTGCACAACCTCCCGATTCATCATGTTCCAGCGCCTTCGAGAAGACATCGCCTGCATCCTGGAGCGCGACCCCGCCGCGCACTCCAAGTTCGAGGTGCTGACGTGTTACCCGGGCCTGCACGCCTTGGTGATGCACCGCTGGGCGCATGCCTGCTGGACGAACGGCTGGCGCTGGCCGGCGCGTTTCATCTCGCACCTGGCGCGGTTTTTCACGGGCATCGAGATCCACCCCGGCGCCAAGATCGGCCGGCGGGTGTTCATCGACCACGGCATGGGCGTGGTCGTGGGCGAGACGGCCGAGATCGGTGATGAATGCACCATCTACCAGGGTGTGACGCTGGGCGGCACCTCGTTGACCAAGGGCGCAAAACGCCACCCGACGCTGGGCAAGGGCGTGATCGTCGGCGCCAATTCACAGGTGTTGGGCGGCTTCACGGTGAACGACGGCGCACGCGTCGGCTCGAACGCCGTGGTGCTCAAGGAGGTGCCGGCCGGTGCCACGGCGGTCGGCAACCCGGCGCGCATCATCCACAAGGAGCAGGACGCGCGGCGCGAGGAGGCTGCGGCGCGCATGGGCTTTTCGGCCTACGGCATCACCGAGAGCGATGACCCGCTGTCGCAGGCGATGAAGGGTCTGATCGACAACGCGGCCGGCAACGCGCACCAGATCGCGCTGCTGTGGGCGGCCATCGAGAAACTCTCGACGACACGGCAAGACTGTGTGCCTACCGATGCACAGACCACCGAAACCTTCGACGCCGAAAGCCTCAGCCAGTTGATGAAGTGAGGCCCCCCAGTCGCGGCGCTCCTGCCCCCCAGGGGCGCCGTCCGGCTTGGGGCGGCCCGGCGCCGGACTAGGTTTCTTTGGTGTGGCCACGCAACAGCGTGGCGAACTCCGCCGCCGCGATCGGCTTGCTGAAGTAATAGCCCTGCATCTCGTCGCAGGCCTGGTCGCGCAGGAAGGTCTGCTGCTCGATGGTTTCGACCCCTTCGGCCACCACGGTCAGGCTGAGCGTCTTGCCCATCGCGATGATGGCGCTGGTGATGGCCTTGTCTTCCGAATCGGTGGCTAGGTCGCGGATGAACGAGCGGTCGACCTTGAGCGTGTCGATCGGGAAGTTCTTCAACTGGCCGAGCGACGAATAACCGGTGCCAAAGTCGTCGATCGCCAGGCGCACGCCCAGTTGCTTGATGGCGGTGAGCAGCTTGATCGCGCGCTCGATGTTGTGGATCAGCATGCCCTCGGTGATCTCGAGCTCGAGCAGGCCCGGGGTCATGCCGGTCTCGGCCAGGATGCTGGCGATGTCGTCGAGCAGGCCTTCGTCGGCGAACTGGCGCACCGACAGGTTCACCGCCATGTTGATCGGCGGCAGGCCCTCGCGCTGCCAGGCCACGTTTTGCTCGCACGCCGTCTTGAGCACCCAGCGGCCGATGTGGACGATGAGGCCGGTGTCTTCGGCCACCGGGATGAACTTGGCGGGCGACACCGAACCTAACTCGGCGTTGTTCCAGCGCAGCAAGGCCTCGACGCCGGTGATGCCGCCGGTTTTGAGGTCGAGCTTGGCCTGGTAATTGAGCGTGAACTCGTCGCGCTCCATGGCGCGGCGCAGGTTCGCTTCGAGGGTCAGGCGCTCCAGCGACTGTGTGCTGATCTCGCTCGAATAGAACTGGAAGTTGTTCTTGCCCTCTTCCTTGGCGAAGTACATCGCGCTGTCGGCGTTTTTCATCAGCGTCTGTTCGTCTTCGCCGTCGCTCGGGTACATGGCGATGCCGATGCTGGCGGTGACGCGGCACTCCTGCCCGACCAGCACCATGGGCTTGATGGCGGCCGAGAGCATCTTGCGCGCCACCGCGCTGGCGTGCTCGCGGTCGTTGACCTCTTGCACCAGCACCACGAACTCGTCGCCACCCAGCCGGGCGATCACGTCGCTGGCGCGCAGTGTCTGCCTGAAGCGGGCGGTGATTTCCTTGAGCAAGGTATCGCCCGCTTCGTGCCCCAGCGTGTCGTTGATGAACTTGAAGCGGTCGAGGTCGATGAACATCACCGCAAAGTTGCGCTTGTAGCGCGCGGCGGTGGGAATGGCGACGTTCAGCAGGCTGCTGAACATCATGCGGTTGGGCAGGCCGGTGAGGCTGTCGTGCCGCGCCATGTGGTGGATGTGCTCTTCGGCCACCTTCTGCTCGGTGATCTCGCGCGAGATGCCGCGGTAGCCGGCGAAGGCGCCGCTTTGGTCGAACATCGGCTCGCCGCTCATGCTGATGTAGTAGGCGCGGCGGCCGGGCGCGATGCGCTGCATGATCACGTCCCGGAACGACCTGCGCTGCGCCAGCGTCTCGCGAAAACTGTCCCAGCCACCGACGTCCTGCACGTGCAGGGTGCTTTCCCAGATGCGCCGCCCGAGCAGCGGGTTGGGCTGGGTGTGTTCGCTCGCGGAGCGGCTGTCCAGACGCGTGAAGCGGTGCTCGCTGTCTTGCTCCCAGTACCAGTCTGAGGACAGGTTGGTCATGGCGCGAAAGCGCCCCTCGCTTTCGCGCAGCGCTGCGTCGATGCGCAGGCGCTCGGTGATGTTGCGCAAGATGCCGCGGAAGCCGATGGGTTTGCCGTGCGGGTCTTTCACCAGCAGCACAGACCCTTCCACGTTGATGACGCTGCCGTCCTTGTGCAGGTATTGCCACAGCTGGCCGCTCTTGGAGACGCCGGTGCGGTAGACCTCGTTGAAGGCCTTGAACACCACAGCCGCCATCTCCGGCGTCTGGCGGTTGCGGTTGTCTTCGCCGACGCGGTAGTCGTAGTCGTAGCCCAGCATGTGCGAGAACGCGGGGTTGTGATAGACCGGCTTGCCGCGCAGGTCGACCTCGTAGTAGGCGTCGTCCAGGCTGTCGAGGATGTTGCGAAACTTCTCTTCGCTGCTGCGCAGTGCCTCTTCGGCCCGCTGGCGCTCGGCCTCGCGCTCGAAGTTGCCCAGCGCAAAGGCGATGTTGCTCGCCATGCGCTCCAGCAAGGTGATGATGTCCTCGCTGAAGGCGTTGAGCTCGCGCGAGTAGAAGAGCATCACGCCGATTGCCCGTGCGTCGCGCATGATCGGCACGGCCGCACCGGCGGCCACCCCGGCCGCGCGCGCCGACTCATGCCAGGGCCGCGTGCGCTCGTCGTGCATGAAGTGGTTGCTGATGGCCGAGCGGCCGTGCCGGTAGGCTTCACCCACCAGGCCACGGCCTTCGGCGGTGGCTTCGTCCACCGAGATGCGGATCGAGCGCAGCTGAGGCGCCGCCAGGCCCGAGGCGGCCTCGACCTTCAGCCAGGCAGTGTCGGCATCGGGCGAGGTGACGGCGGCGGTGAGGAACTTGTGGCCATCCACCGCGGCGTCACACACGCGCTGAAAGAGTTCGTCAGGGGTCTTGGCATAGAGCAGGGCTTCGTTGGTGGCCCCGAGCACCGCATACATCGAGGCGAGGTGCTGGTCGGCAGTCTCGGCTGGTTCGGCAGGCTCGCGGGGTGTGGCGCTCATGCCCTGTCTCCTTGTGTTGTCTCAGGGCCGCGGCGTGCGTTGCGCCGATTTGGGCCGGAAGGCCTTGCAGATGCTGTCGTCGGTCTCGAGGTAGGGGCCACCGATCAGGTCGACACAGTAGGGCACGGCGGCAAAGATGCCGTGCACCGGTGGCTGCGCCTGGGGCAGGCCTTCGAGCGTCTCGGCGATGGACTTGGGCTGGCCTGGCAGGTTGATGATGAGCGCCTTGCCGCGGATCACCGCGACCTGGCGCGACAAGATGGCCGTGGGCACGAAGCGCAGGCTGATCTGGCGCATCTGCTCGCCAAAGCCCGGCATCTCCTTGTGGGCCACCGCGAGCGTGGCCTCGGGGGTCACGTCGCGCGGAGCGGGGCCGGTGCCACCGGTGGTGAGCACCAGGTCGCAGCTGGCGCTGTCGACCAGCTCGCACAGCGTGGCGCTGATGGTCGCCTGTTCGTCGGGGATGAGCCGCGTTTCCCAGTCGATCGGGTTGTGCAGTGCGCGGGCCAGCCAGTCTTGCAGTGCCGGTATGCCCTTGTCTTCATACACGCCAGCCGAAGCGCGGTCGCTGACCGAAACGAGGCCTATTCGCACACGTTCAGGAACGCGTTCGAAGGGCGCGTCGTTACTCATCACCGATGGCGTGGGTCTTGATGAACTGGAACAGCTCGCGGAAGGCGCGCCCGCTGCGCTGCTCGGGGGCTGCGGCTGCGTCCTTGCGGGCGGCGCGGATCAGGCTGCGCAGTTGTTGCAGGTCGCTCGACGGGTGTTCAGTCGTCCATCGGGTGAGGGCATCGTCGCTTGCCAACAGCTCCACACGCCAGCGCTCGGCCTCATGCAGGGCGAGCGAGTCTTTGGCTCGGCCCAGCTGCATGGCGGCGACCGCTTCGCGGATGGGCTCGACGTCGTCCTTGCGCATCAGCTTGCCGATGTACTGCATCTGCCGGCGCTTGCCTTCGAACGAGCGGGTGCGCTTGTATTCGGCCACCGCGTCGCGCAGGCGCTCGGCGATGGGCAGGTCGACGATGCGGTTGTCGGGCAGGGCGACCAGCGCCTCGCCGAGGGCCTGCAGCTCGTGGCTGTCCTTCTTGAGCTGCGTCTTGCTCGGGCGGTCGTAAAACTCGCCGCCGTCGCTTTCGTCAGAAGGGCTGGAAGGTGATTGGTTCGCCATAGGTCGCCGGTATGATAGCCGCGGCCCTCCTTCGTGAGCGCCTTGTGTGGGTCGCCGACCCGTGCACTACACCACTGAACGCCGCCGCGCATGACCTCATCCTTGTCTTCACACCACGGTTTTTCGTACTCCCGCGAGACCTTTGCCGAGCTCGTCGACGATGCGCTGGCCATGGCCAAGAAGCTGGGTGCGAGCGACGCCGGGGTCGAGGTGTCGGAAGGGGCTGGGTTGTCGGTGTCGGTGCGCAAGGGCGAGATCGAAAACGTCGAGCGCAACCGTGACAAGTCCATGGGTGTCACGGTCTACATCGGACAGCGCCGCGGCAATGCCAGCACCTCCGACTTTTCACGCGCCGCACTTGAGCAGACCGTGCAGGCGGCCTATGACATTGCCCGCTTTACCGCCGAAGACCCGGCCGCGGGCTTGCCCGACGAAGCTGACCTCGCACTGGGCCAGGCGGCCAAGCTCGACCTCGACCTGTTCCACCCCTGGGACATCAGGGCCGAAGAGGCCGCCGAGATCGCCACCCGCTGCGAAGCCGCGGCGCTCGAGGTCGACAAGCGCATCACCAATTCAGAAGGCGCGGGCGTATCGGCCCAGCAGTCGCACTTCTTCGCCGGCAACAGCCGAGGCTTTCGCGGCGGGTATGCGAGCTCGCGCCATTCGCTGTCGGTCGCGCCGATTGCTTCGTTGCCCGGCAAAGGCGGCGACGACATGCAGCGCGACGCCTGGTACAGCTCGATGCGTGCGCCGGGTGAACTCGCCGCGCCCGAGGCGGTGGGCCGTTACGCCGCCGAGCGCGCGTTGTCGCGCCTGAACTCGCGCAAGATCAAGACGTGTGAAGTGCCGGTGCTGTTCGAGTCGACGCTCGCGGCCGGCCTGCTGGGCGCCTATGTGCAGGCGACCAGCGGTGGCTCGCTGTACCGCAAGTCATCGTTTTTGCTCGACAGCCTGGGCCAGCAGGTGTTGCCCGAACACGTCGACATCCACGAAGACCCGCACTTGCGCCGCGCCAAGGGCAGCGCGCCCTTCGATGACGAAGGTGTGGTCACCAAGGTGCGCGACGTGGTCAAGGCCGGCGTGGTGCAGGGTTACTTTCTCTCCAGCTACTCGGCCCGCAAGCTGGGCATGCGCACCACCGGCCACGCGGGTGGCTCGCAGAACCTCATCCTCACCAGCCAGCTCACCCAGGCCAGCGACAACCTCGAAGCCATGCTGCGCAAGCTCGACCGCGGCCTCTTCGTCATCGAGCTGATGGGCCAGGGCGTCAATTACGTGACCGGTGACTACTCGCGCGGTGCGGCGGGCTTCTGGGTGGAGAAGGGGCGCATCGCCTACCCGGTGCACGAGATCACCATCGCCGGCAACCTGCGCGACATGTTCAAGCGCATCGCGGCCGTGGGTGCAGACACCTACACCATGGGCACCAAGACCATTGGCTCGGTGTTGATCGAGCGCATGAAGATCGCGGGCCACTGATCCCGAAACTGGCTGACACGACACTGACGGCAAGCGTTGCAAGTACGCGGTATTGCGCACGGGTAAATCCCGGTGAGTCGCTATCGACCCCCTCCTAGAATTTGGCAGCAACTACTGCTTCGCCCACAAGGAGACTTTTAATGCAGCGCCGTTCCTTTGTTCATGGTGCCGGTATCGCCGGTGTGTTGGCTGCGGGCACCGCCCCGGCCATCGTTCACGCCCAGGCCGCCATCCGTTGGCGCCTCACGTCGAGCTTCCCCAAATCGCTGGACACCATCTTTGGCGCTGCTGAAACCTTTGCGCGCAAGGTCAAGGACCTGAGCGGTGGCAAGTTTGAAATCTCGGTGCACGCCAATGGCGAGCTGATGCCATCGCCCGCGCTGATCGACGGCGTGCAAAACGGCACCGTCGAGATGGGCCACACCGCGCCTTACTACTACTTCGGCAAGGATGACACCTTTGCGCTGGGCTGCGCCATTCCCTTCGGCCTCAACTCGCGCCAGATGACGGCCTGGATGTACGAAGGCAACGGCTTGAAGCTGATGCGCGAGTTCTACGCCAAGTACAACATGATCAGCTTCCCGATGGGCAACACCGGGGCGCAGATGGGCGGCTGGTTCCGCAAGGAAATCAAGTCCATGGCCGACATGAAGGGCCTGAAGTTCCGCGTCGGCGGCTTCGCTGGCCGCGTGTGCGAGCGCCTGGGCGCCGTGCCGCAAAACATCCCCGGTGGCGAGATCTACCAGGCGCTTGAAAAAGGCACCATCGACGCGGCCGAGTGGGTGGGCCCGTACGACGACCAGAAGCTCGGCTTCAACAAGGTCGCCAAGTTCTACCACTACCCCGGCTGGTGGGAAGGCGGCCCGCAGCTCGACCTGCTGGTCAACCAGAAGGCCTATGACGGCCTGTCGGCCGAGTACAAGGCCATCATCGAGTGCGCCTCTGCTTTCGCCCACACCGAGATGCAGGCCAAGTACGACGCCAAGAACCCG
This sequence comes from Rhizobacter sp., assembly GCF_018780185.1. Lineage (GTDB taxonomy): Bacteria > Pseudomonadota > Gammaproteobacteria > Burkholderiales > Burkholderiaceae_C > Rhizobacter. The sequence continues at coordinate 1,910 of NZ_JADMJX010000405.1, read as the reverse complement.
GCGGCACTGCGCCAACTGGTGGCCAACAAGACCAAGCTGGTGTCCTTCCCCAAGCCGGTGATGGACGCCGCCTTCAAGGCCTCGATGGAGCTTTACAGCGAGATCAGCGCCAAGAACCCGAGCTGGAAGAAGGTCTACGAAGACTATTCCAACTTCCGTCGCGAATCGAACCTGTGGTTCCGCTTCACCGAAGCACGTTTCGACAGCTACATGCAGGGCGCCAAGCTCTGAGCTCGCTGACAATCCGTGTTGAAAAGCCCCGCCGCAGCGGGGCTTTTTTCTTGTTGATCTTCACATCGAGAATGCACTGATGAATCCGACCACTGTTCAGCTCGCGGCGGCGCTTCTGTTTGCGGTGGCGCTCGTGCACACCTTCTCCACCACGCTGTTTGCGCGGCTCGCGCACCGCTACCCGCGGCACGAAGGCGTGTTCCATCTGCTGGGCGAGGTGGAGGTGGTGTTCGGGTTCTGGGCGTTGGTGCTGGTGCTGTTCTTCTTTGCCGTCGAGGGCAACAAGCCGGCGACCGCCTACCTCGACAGCCGCAACTTCACCGAGCCCTTGTTCGTGTTCGCCATCATGGTGATCGCAGGCAGCCAGCCCATTCTCAACCTGGCGACGCTGCTGGTGAACACGGTGGCACGCCTGATGCCCTTGCCCAACTCGCTGGCGGTCTACTTTCTCGCGCTGGCGATGATCCCGCTGCTGGGTTCGCTGGTGACCGAGCCCGCGGCCATGACGCTGGCGGCCTTGATGCTGCGCGACCGCGTGTTCAATGCGCCGCTGCCCGAGCGGGTGAAATACGCCACCATCGGCGTGCTCTTCGTCAACGTGTCGATCGGTGGCACGCTGACCTCGTTTGCCGCACCACCGGTGTTGATGGTGTCGGCCAAATGGGGTTGGGACTCGGCCTTCATGCTCACGCACATCGGCTGGAAGGCGGCCATCGCGGTGGGTGTGAATGCGGCGGTGGTCACGCTGCTGTTTGCGAAGTACCTGCTGAAGGCCCGCGAGCCGGTGTCGGCCGAGGCGCTCAGGGCCCGGCCGCCTGTGGGTGCGATGGTGGTCAGCGCGATCTTTCTGTCGGGTGTGGTGGTGTTTGCGCACCACCCGGCGGTGTTCATGGGGCTGCTGCTGTTCTTCATCGGCTACAGCGTGGCCTACCCGCGCCACCACAAGCCGCTCATCCTGCGTGAAGCGCTGATGGTGGCGTTTTTCCTGGCGGGCTTGGTGGTGCTGGGCGGGCAGCAGCAGTGGTGGCTGCAGCCGGTGCTCACCGCCATGAGCCCGGAGGCGGTGTACTACGGCGCGACCGCCTTGACGGCCATCACCGACAACGCCGCGCTCACCTACCTGGGCTCGCTGGTCGAAGGCCTGAGCGACGAGTTCAAGTATTCGCTGGTGACGGGGGCCGTCACCGGCGGCGGGCTGACGGTGATCGCCAACGCGCCCAACCCGGCGGGCTTTTCGATCCTGCGCGGCAACTTCGCGTCAGGGTCGATCAATGCCGCCTGGTTGTTCGTGGCGGCGGCCGGGCCGACGCTGGTGGCGATCGCAGCGTTCAGGCTGCTCTGACGCTGCCTGACGCCACCACCGGCGCGGGCTACTTCGTCTTCTTCTCGTCCGCCTTCATCGCGTCTTCGAGCGCCTTCATCGGGTCGTCGTCGCTCGTCGGTTCTTCTTCGGGGGCCGATGCACCGGGGTCAGCGGCCAGTGGGTCCGACGCGGCCGATTCAGGGGCTTCGGCTGGCGTGTCTTGCATGCGCAGCTCCTGGAAGGCCTTGTCGGCGTCGATGGTCTCTTCTTTGACCAGCCCGCTCGAGACCAGGCCCGGGAAGGCAATGATCAGCCCCACCATGATGAGCTGGATGATGACGAAGGGCACCGCGCCCCAGTAGATCTGCCCCGTGGT
>NZ_JADMJX010000406.1 GCF_018780185.1 Rhizobacter sp. | reverse complement strand
GCGCAGCCGCTGCAGCATCTCGCGGCGGTAGCGTGAAGTGGAACCCAGGATCAGGTTGGGGCGGTTTGTCATGGCGCGGATTGTCCCATCCACGTGCTGGCGCACGACGAGCCCAGACTTACACTTCGACCCATGAAAACGCGTGATTTCGACCCCCTCAAGCTCGACGTGGCAGCCTTTGCCAAGAGCGACGACGCGCTTCTCGAAGGCACATGGTCGTTGGCTGAGCTGGAGCGCTTGGCCTCTTCGACCGTGGCGGCGGCCGAAGCGACCCCCGTCACCTGGCGGGCGCGCGGTGAACTGCGCGCCGTTCGAGGCGGCCAGCCCCAGATCTGGCTGCACACCGAGGCCTCGACGCGGGTGATGCTTGAATGCCAGCGTTGCCTGATGCCTGTCGCCGCCGACGTGACGGCCCAGCGCTCGTTTCTGTTCGTACACGGCGAAGACACGGCCGCCGAGCTTGATTCCGACAGCGAAGACGATGTGCTGGCCCTGACCCGCTCGCTCGACGTGCGCGAGCTGATCGAAGACGAGCTGTTGCTGGCCTTGCCGATCGTGCCCCGCCACGAAACTTGCCCTCAGCCGCTGCTGGCGAGCGAGCCGGAGCCGGCCCCGGAAGAGGACGCACCTCACCCATTCGCCGCTTTGGCAGCCCTCAAGCGGGGTGGCTTGCCCAACTGAGCACGGGCTCATGACTGCATGCTAGAATTGCAGGCTTTCCGTTCGGGTGTCCACCCACGGCACCAACCCCCTGGCTCCTGTGCTCCCTTTGTAAGAGCGCGAGCTGCAGGAGATCTAAGGAGCATTCCATGGCTGTCCAGCAAAACAAGAAGTCGCCTTCCAAGCGCGGCATGCATCGTGCACACAACGCGCTCACCAACCCGGGCACGGCCATCGAGCCGACCACCGGTGAAACGCACCTGCGCCACCACATCAGCCCCAACGGTTTTTACCGTGGGCGCAAGGTGCTCAAGACCAAGGCAGACGCCTGATCCTGCAGCGGCGTGCGGCGCCCCGTGGCGCCTGTTCGCGACACCTCGCGTTCACCGCTGATGCTTGAGATGACACCCCCACCCGGCCTGCAACACGCTGCAGTGTCGGGTGTTTGCTTTTCTGCGCGCTCCTTGGTCTTGTGGCACCCATGAACTCCCCCCTGGCGCATCCTGTCAATGAAGCGGTTCGTCTGGCCGTCGACTGCATGGGTGGCGACTTCGGTCCCTCGGTCACACTGCCAGCGTGCAAGGCCTTCCTGGCCGCGCACCCCAAGGCCCACCTGATCCTGGTCGGCAAGGCCGAAGCCTTGGCGGCGGCTGCGGGTTGGGAGCGTTGCACCATCGTCGCGGCCAGCGAAGTGGTCGAAATGGACGACCCGATCGAAGTGGCCTTGCGCAAGAAGAAGGATTCTTCCTTGCGTGTGGCGCTGAGCCAGCTCAAAGCGGGGCCCGATGGCCAGCCAGCGAGCGCTCACGTTTGTGTCTCGGCGGGCAACACCGGCGCCTTGATGGCGGTCGCACGCTACCTGCTGAAAACGCTGGACGGCATCGACCGCCCTGCCATCGCGACGGTGATGCCCAACGAGCGCGACGGCTTCACCACCGTGCTCGACTTGGGGGCCAACGTCGATTGCTCGCCCGAACACCTGCTGCAGTTCGCCGTGATGGGCAGCGCCCTCGTCTCCGCCGTCGAAGGCAAGGAGAACCCCTCGGTCGGTCTGCTGAACATTGGCGAAGAGGTCATCAAGGGCAGCGAGACCATCAAGAAAGCCGGTGAATTGCTGCGCAACGCGGCCGAGGGTGGGCATCTCAACTTTTACGGCAACGTGGAAGGCAACGACATCTTCAAGGGCACGACCGACATCGTCGTGTGCGACGGTTTTGTCGGCAACGTCGCGCTGAAGACGGCCGAAGGCCTGATCGCCACGCTGGTGGGCTTCATCAAGCAGGAGTTCAGCCGCAACATCTTCACCAAGATGGCAGCGATTGCCGCCTTGCCGGTGCTCAACAGCCTGAAGCGGCGCATCGACCCGCGGCGTTTTAATGGGGCTGCGCTGCTGGGCCTGCGCGGGTTGGTGTTCAAGAGCCATGGTTCTGCCGACGCCTTCGCGTTCGAGGGGGCCTTGAATCGGGCTTATGATGCGGCCCGCAATTGTTTGCTTGACCGGGTGCACGACCTGATTCTTGAGACGCTCGAAGCGATGCCGATGGGCGTCGATACTGACGAGCCCACGAACCCGGGCGACGCCCTCGCTGCATGACATCATCTCTTCCCGCCAGCTATTCACGCATCTCGGGCACTGGCAGTTACCTGCCGCCCCAGCGCGTGACCAATGCCGACCTCGCAGCCCAGCTGGGTGCGAAGGGCGTCGACACCTCTGACGACTGGATCGTTGCGCGCACCGGCATCCGGGCACGCTATTTCGCCGCGCCTGACATGCCCTGCAGCGACCTCGCGGTCGAGGCCTCGCGCCAGGCGCTGGCGTCTGCCGGCATCGATGCGTCGCAGATCGACCTGATCATCCTGGCCACGTCCACGCCAGACATGGTGTTCCCGTCCACCGCCTGCATCGTGCAGCGCAAGCTGGGCATCCAGGGCTGTGCGGCGTTCGACGTGCAGGCTGTGTGTTCCGGTTTCGTTTACGCCTTGACGATCGCCGACTCGATGATCCGCACCGGCGCTGCGCGCAAGGCGCTGGTGATCGGCGCAGAAGTGTTCTCGCGCATTCTTGATTTCACCGACCGCACCACCTGCGTGCTGTTTGGAGACGGTGCCGGCGCCGTGGTGCTCGAAGCCAGCGACACGCCGGGCTTGCTTGCCACCGAGTTGCACGCCGATGGCCGCTACGCCGACATTCTTTGCACGCCGGGCGCCATGTCGGGTGGGCAGGTGATGGGCTTGCCTTTCCTCAAGATGGATGGCCAGGCGGTCTTCAAGCTGGCCGTGGGCGTCCTCGAAGACGTGGCGCGTTCGGTGCTCGACAAAGCCGGCCGGACAGAGGCCGATATTGACTGGCTGATCCCGCACCAAGCCAACATCCGCATCATGCACGGCACGGCGAAGAAGCTGAAGCTGTCGCTGGACAAGCTGATCGTCACAGTCGACGAGCACGGCAACACCTCGGCTGCGTCCATTCCCTTGGCGCTCGATGTGGCGGTACGAACTGGCTCCATCAAACGTGGCGACACCGTCATGCTGGAAGGCGTGGGCGGCGGTTTCACCTGGGGTGCCGTGCTGCTGGACTTCTGAGTCGCAGCCCGTCTGGATCCTCCGCGTCGACAAGAAGAAAGCGCAGCCATGACTCCGTTCGCATTCGTATTCCCGGGCCAAGGCTCGCAGTCCGTCGGCATGCTCAATGCCTGGGGCGATCACGCCGCCGTGCGCGCGACCCTCGCAGAAGCCTCCGAGGTGCTGGGTGAAGACGTCGCCGGCATCATCGAGCAAGGCCCCAAGGAAACACTCGATCTCACCACCAACACCCAGCCCTACATGCTGACCGCCGGGGTGGCCTGTCTGCGCGCCTGGCTGGCTGAAACCGGCGCGCAGCCGGCTGTGGTGGCCGGGCACTCCCTGGGTGAGTACACGGCGCTCGTGGCCGCAGGTTCGCTGACACTGGCTCAAGCGCTGCCCTTGGTGCGTTTCCGCGCCCAGGCCATGCAGCAGGCCGTGCCGGTGGGGCAGGGCGCCATGGCGGCCATTCTTGGCTTGGAAGCGTCGGTGGTGATCGAAGGCTGTGCCGAAGCGGCCGCCGAAGTGGGCGAGCCGGTGGAGGCCGCCAACTTCAACGACCCCAAGCAAACGGTCATCGCAGGCACCAAGGCCGCGGTCGACAAGGCCTGTGAAGTGCTCAAGGCCAAGGGCGCCAAACGTGCGCTGCTGTTGGCCGTGTCCGCGCCGTTCCACTCCAGCCTGATGCGCCCGGCTGCCGAGCAGCTGAAGACGCGCCTCGCCGACACCGAGATCGCCGCGCCCCAGATTCCGCTCATCAACAACATCGACGTGGCCGTACAGACCGATCCGCAAGCCATTCGCGAGGCGCTCTACCGCCAATCGTTCGGTGCGGTGCGTTGGGTCGAGACGATCCAGGCGATTCGTGCGCGCGGCATTGCCCACATCGTCGAATGTGGCCCAGGCAAGGTGCTGGCCGGCATGGTCAAGCGCATCGACGCCGAAGCCACGGGCCTGCCCCTGTTCGACCCCACGACCCTGGCTGAAGCGAAAGGGCTGCTGGCATGACCGAGATTCAAACCGCAGGGCAGATTGCCCTGGTGACGGGCGCCTCGCGCGGTATCGGCCGGGCCATCGCGCTGCAGTTGGCCTCGCTGGGCATGAAGGTCATCGGCACCGCCACCACCGAGGCCGGTGCGCAGGCCATCACCGAGGCGCTGGGCGCATTTTCCGGCAGCCGAGGCCTGTGCCTGAACGTCAACGACGGCCCGGGTGTTGATGCAGCCATCGACGCGATCGTCAAGGAGCACGGTGGCTTGCATGTGTTGGTCAACAACGCCGGCATCACCCGCGACATGCTGTCGATGCGCATGAAAGACGACGACTGGGACGCCGTCATCGACACCAACCTCAAGGCCGTGTTCCGCACCAGCCGCGCGGCGACCAAGCCGATGATGAAGCAGCGTTACGGCCGCATCATCAACATCACCTCGGTGGTGGGCGCCAGTGGCAACGCCGGCCAGGCCAACTATGCGGCCGCCAAGGCCGGCGTGGCCGGCATGACGCGTTCCTTCGCGCGTGAGCTCGGCAGCCGCGGCGTCACCGTCAATTGCGTGGCGCCCGGTTTCATCGAGACCGACATGACCAAGAAGTTGTCGGAGCAGCAAACCAACGCCTTGATGACGCAGATCCCGCTCGGCCGCCTGGGCCAGGCGGCTGACATTGCACACGCGGTGGCGTTCCTCGCCTCGCCTCAAGCCGGCTACATCACCGGCACCGAGTTGCATGTCAACGGCGGCATGTTCATGAACTGAGCTTTCCTGTTTTTGTTTTATCCGGTTCCCTGTCCCGACCGGCACGCGCCGGGTGTGTCTTAGAGAAGACACCCTACAAGCCGTAGAATCTCGGGCTGTTTACGTAAACCCTCCTGGAGGAGTCATGAGCGATATCGAAGCACGTGTGAAGAAAATCATTGCCGAACAACTCGGCGTGCCTGAGGCCGATGTGTCCAGCGAAAAGGCTTTCGTGGCCGATCTGGGCGCCGACTCGCTTGACACGGTGGAACTGGTCATGGCGCTCGAAGACGAATTCGGCATCGAGATCCCCGACGAAGAAGCCGAGAAGATCACCACTGTCCAGTTGGCGATCGACTACGCGTTGAAGCACCAGAAGGCCTGAGCCCGGAGCGATATCCATGACACGTCGCCGCGTCGTCATCACCGGCCTGGGGCTGATCAGCCCCGTGGGCAATTCGGTGGAAGAAGGCTGGGCCAACCTGGTTGCCGGGCGCTCCGGCATTGACACCATCACCAAGTTCGACGCTTCGGCGTTCAGCTGCCAGTTCGCTGGCGAGGTGAAGGGTTTCAATGTCGAGGAGTACATGCCGGCCAAGGAAGCGCGCCACATGGACACCTTCATCCACTATGGTGTCGCGGCGTCGATTCAAGCGGTGCGCGACGCAGGCTTGCCCACGGGTGACCAGCTCACCGAAGAGCAGGCCGAGCGCATCGGCTGCCTCGTGGGCTCGGGCATCGGCGGTTTGCCGCTGATCGAAGAGACCCACGGCGAGTACGTGTCGCGAGGGCCGCGCCGTATCTCTCCGTTCTTTGTGCCGGCCTCGATCATCAACATGATCTCGGGTCACGTGTCGATCCGTTTTGGCTTCACCGGCCCGAACCTCGCCATCGTGACGGCCTGCACGACGGGCCTGCACTCCATTGGCCAGGCGGCGCGCATCATCGAATACGGTGACGCCGACGTGATGGTGGCCGGCGGTGCCGAATCGACCATCTCTCCGCTTGGCATTGGTGGCTTTACCGCGCCTCGCGCACTGTCGTCTCGCAATGACGACCCCAAGACGGCATCTCGGCCCTGGGACAAAGACCGCGACGGCTTCGTGCTCGGCGAAGGTGCCGGCGTGCTGGTGCTCGAAGAGTACGAATACGCCAAGAAGCGTGGCGCCAAGATCTACGCCGAGCTGAGTGGCTTTGGCATGGGTGCCGATGCCTTCCACATGACGGCGCCCAACGTCGACGGCCCCAAGCGCTCGATTCGTGCCGCTCTGCGCAACGCCGGTATCGACGGCAGCCAGGTGCAGTACCTCAACGCGCACGGCACATCGACACCGCTGGGTGACGTGAATGAAACCAATGCCATCAAGCTGGCTTTTGGCGACCACGCCAAGAAGCTGGTGGTGAACTCGACCAAGTCGATGACCGGGCACTTGCTGGGTGGCGCGGGCGGCATCGAGTCGGTGTTCACCACGCTGGCCGTTCAACGGCAGATCTCGCCGCCCACCATCAACATCTTCAACCAGGATCCCGAGTGCGACCTGGACTACTGCGCCAACACCGCGCGCGACATGAAGATCGAGTACGCCGTGAAGAACAACTTCGGATTCGGCGGTACCAACGGCACCCTGGTGTTCAAGCGCATCTGATCGCGCCGCTGAATCTCCCTTCTCGCGGCAGGCATGCACGCGTCTCCCCCGTTCCAGATGATCGTGCGCCACTTCGGCATCTGGCGCGTGGGGGCGACGCTGCTTGTCGCCTTGGCCACTGTCGTGGTGGCAGTCTGGGCAACGCAAGCGCTGGAGCGGCATGCCGTGTGGGTCGGGGTCGCCCTCGTGTTGCTTGCCTTGTCGTCGACGCTGCTGCTGGCCCAAGCCTGGCGATTGCGACCCATGAACCTGCGTTGGGACTCTCAACGCTGGCAGCTCGCCGCCTGCAACGCAGCTGGGTACGAGGAAGCCCCTTCGGGCTGCTTGACGGTGTCGGTGGATCTCGGAGCCTGGATGCTGCTGCATTTCAAACCCGACGACGCGACCGTGCTGCAGCGCGGGACGTGGCTGCCGATCCAGCGGCGCGGCCACGAGGCCGACTGGCATGCATTGCGCTGTACGGTATATTGCGCGCGACCCGTTTCCCTGCCCACCGCGGCGCCGTTCTGAACCTGCTGAATGACCGCCACTGACGCCGACGCCCCGCTGATCGAACGCGTCAAGCACGGAGACGTGAAGGCGTTCGAGATGCTGGTGGTCAAGTACCAGCGCCGAATCGAGCGACTGATCGGCCGCATGGTGCGCGATGTCGATCTGGTGCCCGACATCGCCCAGGAAACCTTCATCCGCGCCTACCGCGCGATCCCCCAGTTTCGGGGCGACAGCGCGTTCTACACCTGGCTCTACCGCATTGCTGTCAACACGGCCAAGAAGGCCTTGGTCGACCTGAAACGCGACCCGATCGTGACGGAATCCGCACGAATCGGGCGTGACGACGACGATGAAACTTCCCGCGTCGAAACCGAACTAAGCCACGGCGAGACCCCCGAAGCGATGCTGGCGAGCAAGGAAATTGCAACCGCCGTGAATGCTGCCATCGAAGCGCTGTCCGAGGATCTGCGCCAAGCCATTACCTTGCGTGAGATCGAAGGCCTCAGCTACGAAGAGATTTCCGAGGTCATGAATTGCCCGATAGGAACCGTTCGGTCGCGGATCTTCCGCGCGCGTGAAGCCATTGCGCAGCGTTTGCGCCCGTTGCTTGATACGCGCGAGGGTGAACGCTGGTGAGCGCCGCGATGATGTGTTGGAGTGCTGGAGGTTGTGATGTCTCAAGGGTCTGAAAACAAACTGCCCGCGCCGGACGATTTGTCCGCGCTGATGGATGGCGAGCTCGAGGCTTCGGCCCTGGGCCGAGCCTGTGGCCAGTGGCGAGAAAGTCCCGAGGCGCGAGCGCAGTGGCACGCCTATCACCTGATCGGCGACGTGTTGCGCTCCGAAGACCTCAGCGCGGATGCCGCTCACGACGCAGCGTTCCTCGCGTCCTTCCGCCAGCGCTTGGCCCAGGAGCCGGTTGTTCTGGCGCCCACTCCCTTGGTGGCGGTGCCCGCGCAAGCCGCTGCTGCGGCGCCGCGACGCTCGTGGGCTGCGCCAGCGGCCGTTGCGGCGGGTTTTGTGGCGGTGGCGGGTGTGCTGCTGGTGTCGCAGATGTCGGGTGGCTTGTCGCTGCGTGGGTCGCCGGCTGATGCCACCCTCGCCGCTGCGTCCGCCGTTCAGCCTGCCATCGTGGTGAGTGCGACCGAGCCGGGTGACCCTCCTGCCGTGGTGCTGAATGGTCAGTTGATCCGCGATGCACGGCTGGACGAATACCTCTCGGCGCACAAGAAGTTCGGTGGCAGTTCGGTGCCTGGGGGGCCGTCGGGCTTTCTGCGCAATGCCGCCGCCGATGGCACGTCTCGCTGAATCGCAACGCCACAACCCATGCTGTCTCGCCTGCCTGCCTTCGTCTTTGCCTGTGCGGCTGCGGCCTCCATGCCTTCGGTTCACGCCCAGAGTGCGCTCACAAGCGGTGACCCGCTTGTTGAAGCGCGTGAGACCCGGGCCTGGCTGACACGCATCCAGAATGCAGCCAACAAGCGTAACTTTGCAGGCACGGTGGTGGTGAGCGCGGGTGGCATGGTCGCCAGCACCCGCATCGCGCATTATTGCGAAGGGGGTGACCAGTTCGAGCGCATCGACTCTCTCGACGGCCAGGTGCGCAACGTGTTTCGCCACAACGATCTGGTGCACACCGTGTGGCCTCAGCGTCGTGTCGCGGTGGTCGAGCAGCGCGACCAGATGAGTTCCTTCCCCGGCCTGCTGCAAGCCGGCGCCGACCGCGTGCAGGAGTTCTACGACCTCAAGCCGGTGGCCGTGGAGCGTGTGGCCGGGCACGAGGCCAATGTGCTGGTGCTCAAGCCGCGCGACAAGATGCGTTTTGGGTATCGCCTCTGGGCCGAAAAGGCGACTGGCCTGCTGCTGCGCACCGAAGTGTTGGGCGATCGCGGCGAGGTGCTGGAGTCCTCGGCGTTCTCTGAGGTTTCCATCGGCATTCGCGCGCAGCCCGACAGCGTGCTTCAACCCGTCAAGAAGCTGGATGGGTTCCGCGTGGTCAGGCCCGTCCTGGTGCCGACCCGGCTGGAAGACGAGGGCTGGTCGCTGAAGACGTCGGCGCCCGGTTTCCAGTTGGTCAGCTGCGTCAAGCGCCAATTTGAGGGCGCTGCGCGTGCGGCCATGTCGGCCCCGGAGCAGGCGCTGCAGACTGTCTATTCCGATGGCCTGACCTACGTGTCCATCTTCATCGAACCCTACAACGCCGAACGCCATGCCCGCCCGATGCGCACAACGATCGGCGCCACCCACACCATGATGCGCCGTGATGGCGACTGGTGGATCACGGTGATGGGCGACGTTCCTCTGATCACGCTGCGCCATTTCGCCAACGGGATCGAGCGCAAGAAGAAGTAGCGTTGGCTGGAAGATGCTGAGGGCAGGGCGTCTTCTCGTCGCAGTGGGTTTCATCGTTGAGGGGTGGGTATGAGTTCCAGTGTTTCCGTCTTGGCGGCGGCTCGCGGCCGCGGTGCCTTCTTGCACCCAGTGGCCGCTTTTTGGGCAGCGGGCGTCTTGTTCCTGGCCGCGCTGCTGGTGCCACAAACAAGCTTTGCGCAGGGTCGCGAGTTGCCAGACTTCGCCGACCTCGTCGAGCGTGTGGGGCCGGCGGTGGTCAACATTCGAACCACCGAGCGGGCACCCGACGGCCCTCGTACGCCGTTTCGTCGGCGCTCACCCGCGCTCCAGGGCAGCGATGAAGTGCCGCGTGGCGAGGGTTCAGGCTTCATCCTGAGTGCCGACGGCTATGTGATGACCAATGCCCACGTGATCGACGGTGCCACCGAGGTCTACGTCACTCTCACCGACAAGCGCGAATTCAAGGCCAAGATCGTCGGTGCCGACGAGCGCACCGACGTGGCTTTGGTGAAGATCGAGGCGGCCGGCTTGCCGGTGCTGCGCATCGGCGATGTGAACCGCCTGCGGGTGGGCGAGTGGGTGGTGGCCATCGGCTCGCCGTTCGGCCTGGAAAACACCGTGACCGCCGGCATCGTGAGCGCCAAGCAGCGCGAAACAGGCTCCGACATCTCGTTCATCCAGACCGATGTGGCGGTGAACCCTGGCAACTCGGGTGGCCCGCTGATCAACATCCGCGGCGAAGCGGTGGGCATCAATTCGCAGATCCTGAGCCCGGTGGGCAGCTTTGTCGGCATCTCGCTGGCAATCCCGATCGACGAGGCGATGCGCATTGCCGACCAACTGAAGGCCACCGGGCGCGTGGTGCGTGGTTATCTCGGCATTCAGCCGACCGACGTGCCGCGCGAGCTGGCCGAAGAGTACGGTCTGAACAAAGGCAAGACCAAGGGTGCATTCGTGCGTCAGGTCGTCCCGGGTGCACCGGCGGAAAAGGCCGGCATTCAGCCTGGTGACGTGGTGCTGTATGTCAACGGCAAGCCGGTAGATGGTGCGGTCGATCTGCGGCGCACCCTGGGGGCGCTGAAACCAGGCTCAGCGGTCAATCTTCAGATCAATCGCCGAGGCAAGGTGATGGAGTTCAAGCCCAACCTGGCAGAGATGAACCCGCAGGTGGTGGCCAACAACGACCGCTCCCCGGAGGTAGAAGGGCGCACGTCGGCATCTGGCAAGGCCTGGGGCCTCACAGTCACCAATCTGAGCGAAGCGGAGCGATTGGCGGCGCGCGGTGTTTCCGGCGTGCGTGTCACGGCAGTCACCGCAGGGGCCGAGGCTGTGGGTTTGCGCGCAGGCGACGTCATCCTCGCCGTGGGCACGGCCGACGTGGCTGACGTGAAGCAGTTCGACGCGGTGGTGTCCAAGCTCGACAAAGCTCGCCCGTTGCCTGTCACCGTGTTGCGCGGTGAGTGGGCCCAGTTTCTTCGGATCCCTGCCCTGAAGTGAAACCCGGCAGAGGTTTCTTCACCAGCAGGCCAGGCTGGATGGGCGGAAATGGAGATCGATGGAAAGTTAGTTTGCGCACACATCATTAACGCAAGATTCCGCATTCAATCGCATACAATTCGAGCTCGACAGAACCTTTTACCGTCATCTCTGACAACGACTCTGTTCGGCAAAAACTATCCCCAAGCTGCCCACAAGCAATTGTGGATAAATTGTTGATAATTATTGCTGTTGGTGACTCGCAACGACGTGAAATCAAGCAATGGCGCGGTTTCCAGCGGGGTGCTTTTGGCTACAATGAAAGCCCAACAAGCAGTTGCCATACGTTTTGTTGGAAGGCGCGTCAAAAGTTCGACGTGCCTTTTTTTTAGCCTCTTTTCAGTCATTGCGCGGCACGCGCGCACCCCATCCGTCTCGCGATTGAGGGCTTTCACTGCAGCGCTTGCGCCGCTGCCTCTTCAGTGAAGAGCCTCTCGACGAGCACTTAGCAGTTCGCATGGATCACATCCGCAATTTCTCCATCATTGCCCACATCGACCACGGCAAATCGACGCTGGCTGACCGTTTGATTCAGCGCTGCGGTGGCCTGAGCGACCGCGAAATGGAAGCCCAGGTGCTCGACTCGATGGACATCGAGCGTGAGCGCGGCATCACCATCAAGGCACAGACCGCGGCGTTGACCTATGTCGCCCGCAACGGCCAGACCTACCAGCTGAACCTGATCGACACGCCGGGGCACGTCGACTTCTCCTATGAAGTGAGCCGTTCCTTGTCAGCCTGCGAAGGTGCGTTGCTGGTGGTCGATGCCAGCCAGGGTGTCGAGGCCCAGACGGTTGCCAATTGCTACACCGCGCTCGACCTGGGTGTCGAAGTGGTGCCCGTTCTCAACAAGATGGATCTGCCCAACGCCGACCCGGCGAACGCCAAGGCTGAGATCGAAGACGTGATCGGCATCGACGCCGAGCACGCCATCCCGTGCAGCGCCAAGACGGGCGAGGGCATCGACGACATTCTCGAAGCGGTGATCACCCGCATGCCGGCCCCCAGGGGCAAGCCAAACGCACCGCTGCGGGCCATGATCATTGACTCGTGGTTCGACAACTATGTTGGCGTCGTGATGCTGGTGCGGGTGGTCGACGGTGAGCTCAAGCGTGGCGAACGGTTCAAGATGATGGCCTCTGGCGCGGCCTATGCGGCCGAGCAGATGGGTGTGTTCACCCCCAAGTCGGTTTCGCGTGAAGCATTGCGGGCCGGCGAAGTGGGCTTTGTGATCGCCGGCATCAAGGAGCTCCAGGCTGCCAAGGTAGGCGACACCATCACCCTGGAAAAGAAGCTGCCCAACAACCTGGGTCCGGCCGACGAGGCGCTGCCGGGGTTCAAGGAGATTCAGCCTCAGGTGTTCGCTGGGCTCTACCCGACCGAGGCGAGTGAATACGACCAGCTGCGCGACGCGCTCGAAAAACTCAAGCTCAACGACTCCTCGCTGCGCTATGAGCCCGAAGTGTCTCAAGCGCTCGGGTTTGGGTTCCGCTGCGGCTTTCTCGGCCTGCTCCACATGGAGATCGTGCAAGAGCGGCTGGAGCGCGAGTTTGACCAGGACCTGATCACCACCGCGCCGTCGGTCGTCTACCAGGTCGAGCTGAACAACGGCGAAGTGCTGCAGGTCGAGAACCCTTCAAAGATGCCTGATCTCGGGCGCATCAATGAGATCCGCGAGCCCATCGTCACCGTGCACTTGTACATGCCGCAAGACTATGTCGGCCCGGTGATGACCTTGGCCAACCTGAAGCGCGGCAACCAGCTCAACATGGCCTATCACGGCCGGCAGGTGATGCTCACCTACGAGATGCCGCTGGCCGAAATCGTGCTGGACTTCTTCGACAAGCTCAAGAGCGTGTCGCGCGGCTACGCGTCGATGGACTACGAGTTCAAGGAGTACCGCGCATCCGATGTGGTGAAGGTCGACATCCTGCTCAACGGCGACCGGGTCGATGCGCTGTCGATCATCGTGCACCGTGCGCAAAGTCAGTACCGCGCGCGCGCCGTGGTGGCCAAGATGCGCGAGCTGATTTCGCGCCAGCAATACGACGTGGCGGTGCAGGCTGCCATCGGTGCCAACATCATTGCGCGTGAGACAATCAAGGCACTTCGCAAGAACGTGATCGCCAAGTGCTACGGCGGCGATGTTTCCCGCAAGCGCAAGCTGCTCGAAAAACAAAAGGCCGGCAAGAAACGCATGAAGCAGATCGGCTCCGTCGAGGTGCCGCAGGAAGCGTTTCTGGCCATCCTCCAAGTGGACGATTGATGGGTTCTTTGACCGGTTTGCTGTATGCGTGCCTCGCGGTGTATCTGGGAGGCTGGTACGTTGGCAAGTGGACGGGCAACTTCTCGTTGCTGCTGTTCATCCTGACCCTGGTGACGCTGGCCTACTGGCTGGCCGAGCGCTTCTACTTCGCCCCCGCAAGATCGCGCGCAGCAAGCACGCTGGAGCAACAAGATGCGGCGCGGCGCGATGAGCTGGCGAAAAAGGGCATCGCCAAGGTCGATGGCGATGTGAGTCAGGCGCGCGAAGCCCTGCTGATGCAGCCGTGGTGGCTCGACTGGACTGCGGGCTTGTTCCCGGTCATTCTGGTGGTGTTCTTGCTGCGCTCGTTCCTGTTCGAGCCTTTCAAGATCCCATCCGGTTCGATGGTGCCCACCTTGCTGATCGGTGACCTGATCCTGGTGAACAAGTACCACTACGGTGTGCGCTTGCCGGTAATCAACAAGAAGATCATCCCGATCAACGACCCGAAGCGCGGCGACGTGATGGTGTTCCGCTACCCGGCCAACCCGAGCATCGACTACATCAAACGTGTGGTCGGCCTGCCTGGCGACGAGGTGGCCTACCTGAACCAGCGCCTGTATCTCAACGGAAAACTGGTCGAAACCCAGGCCTTGCCCGAGTTCTACGACGACGACAGCACGCGTTACTTCAAGCAGTACGGCGAGAAGCTGGGCTCGGTGGATCACAACATCCTCGTGGACGTGCAGCGGCCTTCTTACATCCGCCCGACCGACCCCTTCCCGTTCAAAGAGAACTGCCGCTACAGTGCCGAGGGAGTCACCTGCAAGGTGCCTGCGGGGCACTACTTCATGATGGGCGACAACCGCGACAACTCGGAAGACTCGCGCTTCTGGGGCTTCGTGCCCGACCAGAACATCGTGGGCAAGGCCTTTTTTGTCTGGATGAATTTCGGTAACCTCCGGCGTATCGGCGCTTTCCGCTGATGAGCCACCCCCACTCTGCAAACCCAAGCCATCAAGAGGAGCACAAGGCCATGACCGTTGAACATCGCAAGGCACGTTCCCAGCGCGGTGTCACGCTGTTCGGGCTGCTGTTCTGGGCCATCGTGATCGGCTTCTTTGCCTTGGTGGGGCTGCGTGTTCTTCCGACGGTCAACGAATTCTTCACGATCAAGAGCGCGGTGCAGAAAATCGCGGCCAGTGGTGCCAGCACGGTGCCCGAGATCAGGAGCGCCTTCGACAAGCAGGTCCAGATCGAGTACTCCATCGTTTCCATGACCAGCAAGGACCTTGAAATCACCAAGGTCAACGACAAGGTGGTCATTGCCTTTGCCTACAACAAGGAGATCGAGTTGATGGCACCGGTGTATCTGCTGATCAAGTACGAAGGGCGCTCGCGATAGGGCCGCGCCCGAGACGAGCCGAACACTTGTGGACGCACGCCTGACCGCACTGCAACAACGCCTGGGGCATCGCTTTGCCGAACCCGAGCTGCTGAGTCGCGCCGTCACGCACCGCAGTTTTGGTTCTGATCACAACGAGCGGCTCGAATTCCTGGGCGATGCCGTGCTCAGCCTGGCCATCAGCGCCTTGCTGTTCGAGCGTTTTGGTGGCTCCGACGAAGGCGACCTGACTCGCGTGCGCGCCCACC
Source organism: Rhizobacter sp. (assembly GCF_018780185.1). Classification (GTDB taxonomy): domain Bacteria; phylum Pseudomonadota; class Gammaproteobacteria; order Burkholderiales; family Burkholderiaceae_C; genus Rhizobacter. The sequence continues at coordinate 6,168 of NZ_JADMJX010000406.1, read as the reverse complement.
TGGTGCGCGAAGACACCCTGCACCGCGTGGCCGTCGTGATCGGCCTGCCCGAGGTGCTGCGCCTGAGCGAGGGCGAAGCACGCGGCGGTGGCGCCCAGCGCCCCTCCATCCTGGCCGACGCACTCGAAGCCATCATCGGGGCCACTTTCCTCGACGGTGGGTTCGACTCCGCCCGTGCCTTGGTGCAGCGCCTGTTCGGTGAGGTCATCGTCAGCACCGACATCGACAGCTGGACCAAAGACGCCAAGACCGAGTTGCAGGAGTGGCTGCAAGCACGCCGCCTGCCGGTGCCCAGTTACCGCATCACCAGCACCCGTGGCCAGGCCCATGCGCAGACCTTCGAGGTCGAATGCGCCGTGCCAGCCTTGAGCCTGGCTGAAACCGGCGAAGGCCGCTCGCGCCGTGTGGCCGAGCAGGAAGCCGCCCGCCGCATGCTGGTGGCGCTGAAAGCCAGCGACAAGCCCGGCAGCGCATTGCGCTCATAACCCCATGACTGAACCCCACGAGCCCGACGGCTCGACCCCAAGCGCCCCAACGCGCTGCGGCCTCGTTGCCATCGTTGGCCGGCCCAACGTTGGCAAGTCGACCCTGCTCAATGCCCTGGTGGGCCAGAAGGTGAGCATCACCTCGGCCAAGGCGCAGACCACGCGCCACCGCATCACCGGCATCCGCACAGTCGACGACAGCCAGTTCGTGTTCGTCGATACGCCGGGCTTCCAGACCAAACACAGCGCGCCGCTCAACCGCAACCTCAACCGCACGGTGCAAGGTGTGCTGGGTGATGTGGACGTGGTCTTGTTCGTGGTCGAGGCCGGCCGCTTCGGGCTGGACGACGCGAAGGTGTTGGCGCTGATGCCGCCCGACAAACCGGTGATCCTGATCGCCAACAAGCTTGACGCCGTGCACCGCCGAGCCGACCTCGTGCCTTGGCTCAAGGGCATGCAGGAGCGCCACGCGTTTGCCGAGTTCGTCCCACTCACAGCCAAGAAAGACGCCGACGTGCAGCGCCTGCTCGACATCGTCAAACCCTATCTGCCGCATCAGTCCTGGTTCTACGACGAAGACGCGCTCACCGACCGCAGCGACCGTTTTCTCGCCAGCGAGCTGATCCGCGAAAAGCTCTTCCGCCTGACAGGCGATGAGCTGCCCTACACCTCGACCGTCGTGATCGACAAGTTCGAAGAAGAAGGCAACCTGCGCCGCATCGCGGCCACCATCATCGTGGAGCGCGACGCCCACAAGGGCATGATCATCGGCAGCGATGGCGAGCGCCTGAAGCGCATCGGCTCCGAAGCGCGGCAAGAGCTCGAGCGGCTGATGGACGCCAAGGTGTTCCTGGAGCTCTGGGTCAAGGTGCGCTCGGGCTGGGCCGACAACGAAGAGCATTTGCGCAGCTACGGCTACGAGTAAATGGCAACGCGAGCTCTACGCGCGCCGGCCACGCTGGCGGCTTACGTGCTCCACCGCTACGACTGGAGCGAATCCAGTCTCATCCTCGACCTCTTCACCCGCGATCAAGGTCGTCTAGCGGTCATCGCCAAGGGCGCCAAACGGCCGTACTCTCAGTTGCGCTCGGTGTTGTTGCCGTTCCAGCGCATCCAGGTGTCGCTCGGGCGTGCACCCAAGACCGACGCGGCGGGCGCGCCCACCAGTGAGGTGCAGACCCTGCGCGCTGCCGAATGGGCCGGTGGCGCTGCCATGCTCACCGGCGCGGCCTTGTTCAGCGGCTTCTACCTCAACGAACTGTTGATGAAACTGCTGGCACGTGGTGACGCCCACCCGGCGCTGTTTGACGTCTATGCCGGCACCTTGTCCGGCTTGGGTGCCAACGACGAAGCGGCCTTGCGTGCCTTCGAGGTCGCGCTGCTGAAAGAGATCGGCCTGTTGCCCGATCTGAGTCTCGTCACACTCACCCAAGAGGCGGTGAGCAGCGAGCGCCGCTACAGCCTGCTGGCAGAAGCCGGCGTGGGCGCGCCGCGGGCTGGCGACACCGGTTTGCCGGGCCACGTGCTGATCGGTTTGCAAGCCGCGCTGGAGCATGGCAGCCTGCCGGCCTTGCAACAAGCCTGCGCCCAGGCATTGCCGGAGCTGAAGACCGTTCTCCGTGGCTTGCTTCACTATCATCTTGGCTCGCCCATCCTGCGCACGCGCCAGCTCATGCTCGATGTGCAGGCGCTTGACCGCTAATGCACCTGTGAGGCACACGCCATGAACCCCTTGCTCACCACTGGACTTGACGCCCACCGTGGCCTCACTGCGCTGTCGGTCAACGTGAACCTGGTGGCGCAGATCCGCAACCGCCGCCCGCTCAACTTCCCCAGCGTCACGCGCCTCGCCGAGCTGGCCTTGCAGGCCGGGGCGCAGGGCATCACCATCCACCCGCGGCCGGACCAGCGCCACATCCGCACGCACGACGTGTTCGAGCTGGCCGAACTGATGCAGCAGTGGCCGCAGGCCGAGTTCAACGTCGAAGGCAACCCTCTGCACAACCTGATGGGCCTGCTGCGCGAGCTGGCGGCCAAGGGGCAAGCGCCCCAGCAGTGCACCTTCGTGCCCGACGATGAATCGCAACCCACCTCCGACCACGGCTGGCGTTTCCCTGCCGATGCGGCCCGCCTCGCGCCGCTGATCGCCGAGGCCAAGGCGCTGGGTATTCGTGTCAGCCTGTTCATGGACCCACTGCCCGAGGCGATGAGCGCCGTGCGCCAGGTGGGCGCCGATCGCGTCGAGCTCTACACCGAGAGTTACGCCCGTGCCCATGGCACGGCCGAGGCGCCGGCGGTGCTGGCGGCGTTCACCGCCACAGCCCAGGCCGCCCTGCGCGAAGGTCTGGGCATCAACGCCGGCCACGACCTGAACCGCGACAACCTTGCCGACTTCCTGCGTGCCGTGCACGGCGTGCAAGAGGTGTCGATCGGCCACGCACTGATCGCCGACACGCTGGAGTTCGGCATGGTCGACACCGTGCGCCAGTACCTGCGCTGCATTCATCAAGCCGCGACGTGACCTGCTGAAACGAAAGAACAACGACATGACCCAACACGCCCCCGTGGTGCTCGACATCGCTGACACCACCCTCAATGCCGAAGACAAGCGCCGCCTCCAGCACCCGCTCACCGGCGGCCTGATCTTCTTCGCCCGCAACTGGGTCAACCGCCAACAGCTCACCGAGCTGGCGGCCGAGATCAAGGCCATCCGCCCCGATGTGCTCATCAGCGTCGACCACGAAGGCGGCCGTGTGCAGCGCTTTCGCACCGACGGCTTCACCCACCTGCCGCCGATGCGCGCTTTGGGCGAGCTGTGGATGCACGACGCGCTCACCGCCACCGATGCGGCCACCGCAGCCGGCTACGTGCTCGGCGCCGAGCTGCGCGCCTGTGGTGTCGACCTGAGCTTCACCCCCGTGCTCGACCTCGACCACGGCGGCTCGGGCGTCATCGGCGACCGCGCCTTCCACCGCGATGCGCGTGTGGCCACCATGCTCGCCAAGAGCCTGATGCACGGCCTGCTGCTCTCGGGCATGGCCAACTGCGGCAAACACTTCCCTGGCCACGGCTTCGTCAAGGCCGACAGCCACACCGAGGTGCCAGTCGACAAACGCTCGCTCAAGGCCATCCTGGCCGATGACGCCAAGCCCTATGAGTGGCTCAGCACCAGCCTCTCCAGCGTGATGCCGGCGCACGTGATCTACCCCAAGGTCGACGCGCACCCCGCCGGCTTTTCGCCGCGCTGGCTGAAAGACATCCTTCGCCAGCAGCTCGGCTTCACCGGCGCGATCTTCAGCGACGACCTGAGCATGGAAGGCGCCAAGGTCGCCGGCGGCCAGGTCGATGCGGCGCTGGCGGCGCTGAACGCCGGCTGCGACATGGTCTTGCTGTGCAACCAGTCGCTTGACGGTGGCAAGGCGGTCGACGCCTTGCTTGATGGCTTGAGCGAAGCCGCTGCCAGCGGTCAATGGCAACCCGACCTGGACAGCGAAGCGCGGCGCTTGCGGCTGCTGCCGCAGACCGCGCCCATGGCCTGGGATGAGCTGATGCACGACGCGGTCTACCAGCGCGCCTTGGAGCGCTTGCCCTGAGGCGTTTCATGCGGGCATGAAAAAAGGCGCACCTCGGTGCGCCTTTTTCGTTGGCAAGGCCGGGTTCAGGCCTGGGGCTGTGACCCCTGTGCGGTTTCGAACGGCAGCTTGACCTGCGACAGGTCCTTGCGCGTTTCCACCAGCACCAGCGGGCCTTCGTCGACGGCAACCACCGGCTTGGGCTCACGCGGCACGTGCACCGGCTTGGGCTCGCGCGCCATCGCCTCTTGCACCGCACGGATCTTGTCGGCGTCGGAGTTCACCCACTGCAAACCAGCGGATTCGGCGACCGATTCCAATTGCGCGGTGGGCAACACAAATGCCGCTTGGCGAGCCGGTGCAGCAACGACCACCGCAGCGGGTGCCGGTGCGACCACGGCCACCGGGGCGGGCGTCGGCGCAGGGGCGGGCTCGGGTGCGTAGACAGGGGCAGCAGCGACCACCACCGGTTCCGGCTCGGCCACGACAGCCGCGGGAGCGGGTGCGGGTGCGGGTGCGGCTTCGGTGGTTTCTTCCACCTGGGCCGCGACCACACCGCGCGGTGCGTCCATTGCGGGCTCGGTGGCCATGTCGACGGCTGCGGCGCCTTCAGCCGGAGCTGAGCCGTCGCCACCTTCTTCACGGCGCTGGCGATCGCGGCCACGGCCACGGCGGCGACGGCCGTCGCGCTCACCACGTTCGCCGCCCTCGGCCGAAGGTGCTGCGCCTTCTGCGTCGCCCGACGCCGGCTCGGCCACGTCGCTCACCGATTCGGCGGACGGTGCGGCTTGTGCGTTGTTGTCCACGGCAGCTTCGTTCGACTCGCCTTGGCGGGTCTCGTCGCGGTCACGTCCACCACGCCCGCCGCGGCGGTTGCGACGGCGACCTGTGCGTTCGCCTTGAGCGTCACCGGCCGGAGCCTCAGGGGCATCACCACCCGGCACCGTGTCGACGAACGCGCGAACCTCGGCGGATTCATCGCTCACGGCCTCGGTTGGGGCGGCAGGGCGGCGGGGTTCACCACGCTCGCCACGTTCGGGGCGCGGGCCGCGGCGGCCTTCCTGACGCGGCTCGCCGCGACCCTCGGGCGCATCACCGCGGGCTTCCTGGCGGCGGCTGCGGTCTTCACCACGGCCGGCGGTTTCTGCGGCGCTGGTCGCTTCTTCGGGCTTGGCCTCGCCACGCTCGTTGCGGCGGCCACGGCCACCGTCGCGTCCACCACGCTCACCACCGCGTTCGGCGCGCTCGCCGCCGCGGTCACTGCGTTCACCACGGCCACCTCGCCCGTCGCGGCCACCTCGGCCACTTCGGCCGTTGCGGTCACCACGGCCTTCGCCGCGCTCGGATTTCTCGGTCGACACCGCGGGCTTGGCCACCGGCGTGCTCACCACGGGCTCGGGCTCGCTGCCTGCAAACAGCTTCTTCACCCAGGCAAAGAAACCGCCGCCTGACGATGCGGGCGCGGCTGCAACCGGTGCCGCCACCGGCGCTGGGGCCACGGCCACCGGCTCCGGCTTGGGCACAGCCACCGGCGCGGGTGTTTCGGGCAGGATGCCCTTGATCACCGGCTCCTGCTTGGCCTTGGCCTTTTCGCGGCGGGTGATGCCTACCTCGTCGTCCGGCTCCTCGATCATCGAGTAGCTGACCTGCAGGTTCTCCAGGCGCGGGTCGTCGTGGCGCAGGCGCTCCAGGCGGTAGTTGGGCGTCTCCAGGTGCTTGTTGGGCACCAGCAGCACGGTGATGCGCTGCTTCAGTTCGATCTTGGTGATCTCGGTGCGCTTCTCGTTCAGCAGGAACGAGGTCACTTCCACCGGCACCTGCACGTGCACGGCGGCGGTGTTTTCCTTCATCGACTCTTCTTGCACCATGCGCAGGATCTGCAGCGCCGAAGACTCGGTGTCGCGGATGTGGCCGGTGCCGTTGCAACGCGGGCAGGTGATGTGGCTGCCTTCGCTCAAGGCCGGGCGCAGGCGCTGGCGGCTCAGTTCGAGCAGGCCGAACTTGCTGATCGAGCTGAACTGCACGCGGGCGCGGTCTTGGCGCAGCGCGTCGCGCAGGCGGTTTTCCACGTCGCGGCGGTTCTTCGACTCTTCCATGTCGATGAAGTCGAC
>NZ_JADMJX010000368.1 GCF_018780185.1 Rhizobacter sp. | reverse complement strand
AGCAGCTGCCTTCTAAGCAGCAGGTCGGGGGTTCGAGTCCCTCCGGGCAGGCCAGACACCCTCGGGCCGTCCTCAGGCCGTCAGCACCCAGCCGAGCGCCAGCACACACACGAGCACCAGACCGCCAAACCCCATGGCGGGGATCAGCCGTCGCCAGCGGTTCACTGGAATGGGTGGCATTGGCCGGTACGGCATGCGCCCATAGCCCACAGGGTTTTGCGGCAGCGGCTCGCCGGCGTCCATGGCATCAAACAGGCTTGCGCGAAGCGGTGGCAAGCTCGGCTCGGCTTCTTCGGTGAGGGTCGGGACCGGCGGGTTTTCAAACGGCTCGATGTCCTCAGGCGCATTCACCGGGCCTCGGCCGAAGTTGGCCAGCAGGGCCAGCACGCTCTCCGACGAGTTCAGCGGGTAGACGTTCTTGGGCCGCTCCGGCAAGGGGCGTTTGGGCCGGCGAGGCGGCTTGAGCAACTTCACGGACGTGGCGGCCTGCGACTCAGGCGCGAAGAGGGCACGAAACTCGGCGACGCTGCCTGGGCGATGATCGGCCGGCAACGCGAGCGCCTGGTCGATGGCGCTCAGGAATTCGGGGGCGTACCCCAGGGCCGAGGCGCTGTCTTTCAGTCGCGCCAACACGTCGGCCAAGGGCTCCGCGCGCGCGTTGACCGCCCAGTGGTTGCTGATCGCAAAGTGCAGCACCGAGGCCAGCGCATGCAGGTCGCCGCGCATCATCTGCGGCAGGGTTTGCGGGTTCGCGTAAGCGTCAAGGTGCGGTCGCTGCAGGTCGCTCAAGACGGCGTGATGGACCGCATCGAAGTCCATCAGCACCGGGTGCTCGCCGTTGAGCATGAAGATGTTGACGGGCTCGATCTGGCCGTGCGCCAGCTCCGCATCGTGGAGCACTTCGAGCGCGCCCAGCAAGCCGTCGAACAGGGCTTGCAGCTGGTCCTGGCTGGCCGGTTCGTCTTGGCCGGCGCGCTGTGCCAACAAGGTCGTGCCGGTGAGCAGGGGCATCACCCGGTAGGCGGTGCCATTGGCCTCCCAGACACACTTCACGCGCAGCAGGTTTGGGTGCTCGAACTGCGAAAGCGTGAGCGCCTCGGTGATGAAGGACTGGAGCCCGCGCTGAAATGGCTCGTCATGCGACGGGTCGGTGAGCTGGAGCTGGCCTTCGGCGTTGCGCATGGTCAGCGACGAAGGCAGGTACTCCTTGATCGCCACCGTGCTCTGGTCTGTCACGTGGGTGGCGAGGTACAGCACCCCAAAGCTGGTCAGGCCGAGCACCTTTGTGATTTCGAACTCTTCCAGCATGTAGCCGGGCTCGAGCGCTTGCCCCGCTCCCACGGGCAGGCGGCCAGGTGGCTGAAGGGGTTCGAACAGGTTCATCGCGGCAGGCAGGGGCAAAAGCTATGCCCGGGCGGGGGAAAGTGTGTATTTTGCCGCGCTTCGGGGGGATCTTCGGCCTGCAAAAGCACCTTGATTGAGGGGTGCTGAGCGGGCGGATCAGTGCCTTTTGTACTGCTGAGCGCCAAAAAGAACCTCACGCGCCTGACTGTCGACGAGCGGCTTGCGCAGGTCGGCCAGCACTTCGACGCCGCGCTGGACGGCGGGCCGTGCGGCGATCTCGTCGAACCAGCCTTTGAGGTGCGGGTAGTCGGCCCAATCGATGCCCTGGTTCTTCCAGGAGCGAAGCCAGGGGAAGATGGCGATGTCGGCGATGGAGTACTCGGGCCCGCCGATGTATTTGCTCTTGGCCAGGCGTTTGTCCATCACGCCATACAGCCGCTTGGCCTCGTTGGTGTAGCGGTTGACCGCATAGTCGATCTTTTCCGGTGCGTAGATGCGGAAGTGGTGCGCCTGCCCCAGCATCGGGCCTACGCCACCCATCTGAAACATCAACCACTGCAACACCTCGTAGCGGGCCGTGACCGACTGCGGCAAGAACTTGCCGGTCTTGCCCGCGAGGTACAACAAGATGGCGCCCGACTCGAACAAGGAGATGGGCTTGCCCTCGGGGCCATCAGGGTCGGTGATTGCAGGAATCTTGTTGTTGGGGCTGATGGCCAGGAACTCGGGCTTGAACTGGTCGCCGGCACCGATGTTGACCGGGTGCGCGCGATAGGCCAGACCGCACTCTTCGAGCATGATGTGAACCTTGTGGCCATTGGGGGTAGGCCACGAATACACTTCAATCATCGTTATATTCTCCTGTCATCGCGGCACGCGCCGTGTGCTGTGCACTCTAGTGGATGCCACCCCATCATGCTTGACGCTTTCAAAAAGCTGATCTCGCGCCCACCCCCCGGGCCGGATTGGCGTGAGGTGGCGGAGTGGGCCAAGACCAACAAGCTCAAGTTCAAGCGAGAGCATGAGGGCGAGGGCTTCGTCATCGACGGGGGCATGGACAGCAAGCCCTGGCGGCTCGAGTGGGGCCCGCCGCAGCGCACCTACATCGAAGGCCACGAGTTGCGCTTGCGCATGGAGCTGGGCCTCTCGCCCAACCTTCAGATGCTGCTGATCTCGCAGCCGCTGCTTGAAACACTGGAGCGCCAGACCTTCGAACGCTTCACCGAAAGCACGCAAACCGTGATCGACAGTGCCACGCCCGAAGAGATGCGCTGGCTCGCGATGTTTCCCAAGGTGCCTTACAAGGCCTCCAAAGAAGTTCGCATGCGGTTTGGCCTGGTCGGCAGCACGCCGGCCGAAGCGGCTGCATGGGTCGAAGGGGCGCTTGCGCGTCAGATGGAAGAGGCGATGGTCGGCTTTTTGAAGCACGAACCGCCCTTCGTGCTGATGCTCTTGCGCGGCCGCGCCTACCTGCGCTTGCAGCTGCCCGACCCTTCGGTGTCTCGCATTGCCCAGGCGGTGGCCGTGTTCGAGGCGGCGGTGTTGCAGGCACTGCGCGTGGCCGGGATGGGCGCCGAGGGCGGCAACGACTGGTCGAGCACCGGCTCGACCGCGTGGCAAACCCAGCTCGGCCCCGAAGACAACAAAGGGCGCTGAGCGCCCCTTGTTCCCCGGCTGAGTTCACCCGCTCAGGCGTAGCGCCCGAGTTCCAGCTTGGCAATGGCGTTGCGGTGCACTTCGTCCGGGCCGTCGGCGTAGCGCAGCGTGCGCGCCATCGCGTAGAAGTAGGCGAGCGGGAAGTCGTCTGACACACCGCCGCCGCCGTGCACCTGCATCGCCCAGTCGATCACCTGGCAGGCCATGGTGGGTGCCACCACCTTGATCATCGCGATCTCGGCCTTGGCGGTCTTGTTGCCGGCCACGTCCATCATCCAGGCCGACTTGAGCGTGAGCAGACGCGCCTGCTCGATCATGCAGCGCGCTTCGGCAATGCGCTCGCGCGTGACACCTTGTTCAGCCACGGTGCGGCCAAAGGCCACACGCGACGAGGCGCGCTTGCACATCAGCTCGAGCGCACGCTCGGCCAGGCCGATCAGGCGCATGCAGTGGTGAATGCGGCCCGGGCCGAGGCGGCCTTGGGCGATCTCGAAACCGCGGCCTTCGCCGAGCAGGATGTTGCTGGCCGGCACGCGCACGTTCTCGAACAGGATCTCGCAGTGGCCGTGCGGCGCGTCGTCATAGCCGAATACCGGCAGCGGGCGGATCACCTTCACGCCGGGCGTGTTGGCCGGCACCAGAACCATCGACTGCTGGCTGTGGCGCGGTGCCTCGGGGTCGGTCTTGCCCATGAAGATGTAGATGGCGCAGCGCGGGTCGCCGGCGCCGGAGATCCACCACTTGCGGCCATTGATGACGTAATCGTTGCCCTCACGCTTGATGCTGGCGGCGATGTTGGTTGCATCCGACGAGGCCACGGCCGGCTCGGTCATCGCAAAGGCGCTGCGGATCTTGCCTTCGAGCAGCGGCTCGGCCCACAGCTTCTTGTGCTCGGCGGTGCCGTAGCGCACGATGGTTTCCATGTTGCCGGTGTCGGGGGCCGAGCAGTTGAACACCTCGCTCGACCACATCACGCGGCCCATGATTTCGGCCAGCGGCGCGTATTCCTGGTTGCTCAGGCCCGGGCCGTATTCGGCTTCGCGCGTGGAGCCATCGGCGCTCGGCGGCAGGAACAGGTTCCACAGCCCTTGCGCGCGGGCCTTGACCTTGAGCTCTTCGATGGTTTGCAGCGGCGTCCAGCGTTTGCCGGCCTGGGTGTTGGCCTCGATCTCGGCGGTGTAGCGCGCTTCGGCAGGGTAGATGTAGTCGTCCATGAAGCGCAGCAGCTTGGCCTGCATTTCCTGGGTGCGGGGTGAGTAGGCGAAGTCCATGTCTGTCTCCTTGGGGTGATCGTGAGGTGAGGGAGTTGTTCAGGCCTGCTGGGCCTGTTGGGCCAACTGCCAGGCCATCTCGGCCAACGGGCGGGCGCTGGCCGCCACTTGTTTGGCCTCTGCACTGGCGGCAGTGCCGTCTTCGACACGCTTGGCAATGCCTTGCGAAATGCCTGCTGCGCGGAACAGGTTGTAGGCGAGGTAGAAGTTCCAGTCGGCCATGACCGCCTCCACGTTGCGGCGGCCCGTGCGCTCGCAGTACTGGCGAATGTAGGCCGACTCTGTGGGAATGCCCAGCGATGCGAGATCAAGCCCGCCGATGCCACGAAACGTGCTCTGCGGGATGTGCCATGACATCACGTGGTAGCTGAAATCAGCCAACGGGTGGCCGATCGTCGACAGCTCCCAGTCGAGCACGGCCACGGCACGCGGCTCGGTGGGGTGGAACATCAGGTTGTCGAGCCGGTAGTCGCCGTGCACGATGGACACCTGCGACTCATCGCGCGCACTCGCGGGCATGTGGGCCGGCAGCCATTCCATCAAGCGTTCCATGGCGCTGATGGGCTCGGTGATCGAGGCCATGTACTGCTTGCCCCAGCGTGCGATCTGGCGCTCGAAGTAGCTGCCGGGGCGGCCGTAGTCGACCAGGCCCGCCGCCTTCACGTCGACCTGGTGCAAGGCCGCGATCACGCGGTTCATCTCGTCGTAGATCGCGGCGCGCTCGGTGTTGGTCATGCCGGGCAGGGACTGGTCCCACAGCACACGGCCCTGCATGAACTCCATGATGAAGAAGGCGCGGCCGATGACCGATTCGTCTTCGCACAGCAGGTGCATGTGCGGCACCGGCACCTCACTGCCTTGCAGTGCCGACATCACGCGGAACTCGCGCTCGATCGCGTGGGCCGATGGCAGCAGTTTGGCGATGGGCCCCGGCTTGGAGCGCATCACATAAGAGCGCTGTGGCGTGACGAGCTTGTAGGTGGGGTTGGACTGGCCACCCTTGAATTGCTCCACCTGCAAGGGCCCGGTGAAACCACTTAGGTGCTGCTGCAAGTAGGCCGCGAGCGCCTGCGTGTCGAACGCATGCTGCGCGCCAATGGGCTTGGTGCCGGTGTTCGAGTCCATGGGGTCCCGGCTCACCGGGCGGCTGAACGCGTCAGCGTTCGGCGAGCGCCAGCAGCTTGTCTTTGGAGAGCACAACCAGGCGCGTGGGCTCGATGCGCACCGCACCTTCGCGCTCGAAGCCCTTGAGCTCCTGGTTCACACGCTGGCGCGAGGCACCGAGCAGCTGGGCCAGGTCTTCCTGCGCGAGCTGCAGGCCGATGCGCGTCTCGTCGCCTTGTTTCACACCATAGCCGCGCGCCAACAGCAGGATCTGTTTGGCCAAGCGCGCCGACAGCGGGCGAGTGTTGAGGTCTTCGATCATGTCGAACATCAGGCGCAGGCGACGGCAGTTCAGCCGCAGCAGTGCCTCGTACAGCTCGACATGCTGCGACAACAGCTCGTGGAAGTCGGGCTTGCGCACCACCAGCAGTGTGGTTTCGCCATGGGCGTTGGAGTCGTGCGTGCGCGGGAAGTTGTCGAACAGCGAGATGTCGCCGAACCACACACCCGGCTCCACATAGGTGAGCGTGATCTCCTTGCCCGAGAGCGAGACCGAGCTCACGCGCACCGCGCCCTTGGCCACGCCGCACCATGAGTCGGCCGACGCGCCGCGCGACGAGAGCATCGCGCCATCGGCGAGACGGCGCACATGCGCCCTCGACAGAATCGCCTCGCGCAACGGCTGTGAAAGTTTGGAGAACCACGAGCCTGACTCGATGTTGGACAGCTCGTCGATTGTAAGAACGGGGTTGTGCATGTTTTGTCTCTGACGCGACAGAAGGCGCAGCGGTTCGATCAGCTGAATCGGGGTGGGCGTTTGTCCAGAAAGGACTGCAGGCCTTCACCACCATTCGCATGAAAAAGGTTGTCGAGAAAATGCGCGCGCTCTGCATCGAGCTGCTGTGCGAGGCTGCGCTCGGGCCACTGGTTGACGAGCTCCTTCGCGCTTGCGATGGCGTTGGGCGCGCACTGCGCAAGACGCTCTGCGACCTCGAGCGCCTGGGGCAGGGCCTGGCCGCTTGCGCTCACCCAGTTGACGATGCCGTGCGCGTGCAACTGCTGCGCGGTCATGGGCTCCGACAACCACAGCATCTGCAGCGCGAGACTGCGCGGTAGGCGTTGCATCAGTTGCCAGCTTGCGCCGCCATCGGGCGAGAGGCCGATGCGACCGTAGGAGAGAACGAACTTCGCGTTGTCTGCGGCCACGATCAGGTCGCAGGCCAGCGCGAGAGAGAAGCCGCCACCTGCAGCCGCGCCTTCGACGGCGGCGATCACGGGCTTCGGGAACACGCGAAGCACTTCCACAAAATCATGAAAGCGTTGCAGCATGTCGCCTTGCAACTGTGGGTCGGCCTTGCGGTTCGCCTTGAGCTGCTGCAGGTTGCCGCCCGCACAGAAGTGCTCGCCTTCGCCGCGCAGCACGATGCAGCGCACGGTGGGGTCGGTCTCGGCCACGTCGAGCGCTTCGACGCCGGCCGCAAACACCTGTTCAGACAGCGTGTTGCGTGAAGCCGGGTCGCTGATGGTCAACACCAGCGTGCCTTCACGTCGTTCGGCGTGCAATTCTGAGGGCATGGTCAAGCAGGGTGAGGGCGCGCGCAACTCGCACCAAGGATTGTGTCATGCGCCATGCTTGAGCGTGTTTGCAGCCCCCGTTTACCTCTGAAAACGTGGGACTTCATGCTAGAGTCAATCGATAGCCGACTGCCCTATCGAATGCAGAGAATCCTGACCTCGCTCGCACTGATTCTTGCTCTTGGCATGAGTGCGGATCGAGCGACGGCGCTGGGGTTTGGCAAGGTCACGTCGGCCACCTCCTTGGGCCAACCGTTGAGCTTTGCGATTGGCCTGCGGCTCGACCCCAACGAAACCCTCGAAGCCAAATGCCTCAAGGCCGAGGTCAGCCTGGGTGACCGTGTCTTGCCCGAAGCCATGGTTCGCACGCGGCTCGAGACCGCCGCCGGCACCGGCGAGCGACGTGTGCGCGTCACCACCACGGTTCACGTTGATGAACCGGTGGTCAACATCCAACTGCATGTCGGTTGCCCCGCCAGCTTGTCGCGCAGCTTCATGGTGTTTGCAGACCCGCCGGTTCGAGGCGCGCTGGCGTCAGGCGGCGAACCCGCCGAAGACAACTGGGTGCCCGAACGCGCGGAGTCCCCTGTGGGCGCCGTGTTGTCGGCGGTTCCCGTCACAGGGCCAGCGGCATCGGCACCTTTGCCGGCGCGCCGTGGCACGGCGCCGCGTGTTGGCGGTTCACCCAGCCGAGCCGAGGCAGCGGCTTCAGCGCGCGAGCCTGTGCCTGCTGCTGCGGCCTCACCTCGGGCTCGCTCACGAGCTCCCGTCAAAACCAATGGCGCCAAGGGCGGCCCCGTGTTGCGGCTCGACCCGGTGGAGGCCGATGCGCTGATCTTCCCGTCGCTGCAGATGGCCACAACGTTGAACCAGGCGCCCGACCCGGCGGCCTCGGGTGCCATGCCGCGTTTTGTCGACCCTGAACAAGAACAGCGCCTTCGCGAGCAGGAGCGTTTGAAGGCGATGGAAGCCACCTTGCTCAAGCTGCGCAGCGACAGCGAGGCCACCCAGAAGGCGCTCGCAGACATGCAGTTGCGCGTGCGTGCGGCTGAGGCCAGCCGATACGCCAACCCGCTGGTGTACCTGCTGGTTGCGCTGTGTGCGCTGTTGGCAGCAGGCCTGGCGGGCATGGTCTGGCTGCGGCGGCGCGACCGCCGCTCGGCCGCCTGGTGGACGCCACCCGTCGAGGTCGGCCCGCCTGCGATGGTGGCCGAGGATGTGTGGGTGCCGCCACCCGCCACAGCGCCGGCACCCGAACCCATGCCACTGCGCGAGGCCTTGACCTCGGCGCCCATGCCGGCACCACCACCGCCGCCACCCGTGCCGTCGCGCTCGGGTGAACTCGATGCGGCCGAGCCGCGCCGGCCGATGTCGGCCGAAGAGCTGATCGACCTGGAGCAACAGGCCGAGTTCTTCGTCGTGCTCGGGCAGGACGACGCGGCCATCGACCTGTTGATGGGTCACGTGCGCAGCACCGGTGGTGTGAGTCCCTTGCCCTACCTGAAGTTGCTTGAGATCTACCGCCGCCGTGGTGAGCGTGAGCCCTATGACCGCATTCGCGAGCGTTTCAACCGCCGCTTCAACGCCTATGCGCCGGAGTGGGATGTCGACCCCGAGCTGGGCCTGAGCCTCGAAGGCTACCCCGAGGTGATGAGCCGTCTGCAAAAGGCTTGGGCCACACCGTCGCAGGCCATGGACCTGCTCGATGCGTCGCTGTTCCGCCGTGATGCGGGGCCCACCTTCGACGTGCCGGCCTACCGCGAGCTGCTGTTCTTGTATGGCATGTCGCGTGACTTGGCCGAGCGCGACACGAGCCCTGGAGACGTCGACCTGCTGCTGCCGCTGAACGACGACCCCGCGTCCACGCTGACCAGCGTGCAGGCGTCGACCCCGCCGGCATCGGCCGAGCACGTGGCCGAGCACTTTTCGATCGACCTCGACGTCTCCACCGACCAGCCTCCTCACCTCACGCTCGAAGCCCCCGACTTCAAGCAAAACGGGCGTTGAGCCGCTCCAGGGCGAGCGCAAGCGTTTCGTCCTTCTTGGCAAAGCAGAAGCGAGCCAGTTTCTGTTCGAAGCCACCGGGGTAGAACGCCGACAGCGGAATCGCCGCCACGCCCACCTCGGTGGTCAACCAGCGGCAGAAGGCCTCTTCATCAAGATCGCTCACGGCCGAGTAATCCACGCTCTGGAAGTAGCTGCCGGTGGTGGGCAAGAGCTTGAGTTGGGTCGATGCGAGGCCTGCGCGAAAGAGATCGCGCTTGCGTTGGTAGAACGCACCCAGCTCCAGGTAGGGCGCCGGGTCGGCCATGTAGTCGGCCAGGCCGTGCTGCACGGGTGTGTTGACGGTGAACACGTTGAACTGGTGCACCTTGCGAAACTCCGCCATCAGTGGCGCGGGCGCGGCCACGTAGCCCACTTTCCAGCCGGTCACGTGGTAGGTCTTGCCGAAGCTCGACACCACGAAGCTGCGCGCTGCCAGCTCCGGGTGGCGCGAAACACTTTCGTGCTGCAGGCCGTCGTAGACCATGTGCTCGTAGACCTCGTCGGCAATCACGATCACGTTGGTCGGGCGCAGCAGCTCGGCCAGGCGGCGCATGTCGTCGCTCGTCCAGACGGTGGCGCTCGGGTTGTGCGGCGTGTTGATGACGATGGCGCGGGTGCGCGGCGTGAGCGCGGCGGCAATGCGCTCGAAGTCGGGCGTGAAGCTGCGCGGCGTGAGCGGCACGTGCACGGCGCGGCCACCGGCCAGCGCGATGTTGGGGTCGTAGCTGTCGTAGCTCGGGTCGAGCACGATCACCTCGTCGCCCGGGTGGACGATGGCCAGGATGGCCGTGAGGATGGCCTGCGTGGCCCCCGCCGTCACCGTGATCTCGCTGCCAGGGTCATAGCTGTGGCCGTACAGCGTGGCGAGCTTGGCGGCGATGGCTTCGCGCAAGGGCAGGGCGCCGGCCATCGGTGGGTACTGGTTGAGGCCGCGGCGCATGGCGGCGTTCACCGCGTCGAGCAGGCGCGGGTCGCAGTCGAAGTCTGGGAAACCCTGGCCGAGGTTGACCGCGTCGTGCTGCTGCGCCAGCGCCGACATCACGGTGAAGATGGTGGTGCCGACTTGCGGCAGACGGCTGGTCAGTGGCGGTGGGGTGAAGGTCGTCGTCATGGCAGAGCAGATCAAATCAAAGCTGGTAGTCGTCCGATTCGCCGCCGCTCTTTTGTGAAGAGAGGGCGCGAATGATCAAGGCGCGGGTCAGGCGGTCCGACAGCATCTCGGCGAACGAGTACACAAAGTTGCGCAGGTAGGCGCTGCGCTTGAAGGCCACGCGCGTGATGCTTTGCCCGAACAGGTGGCCCACTGGGCGCGAAACCAGGTCGCCACCCGGTGGGTCGTCGCGCACCGAGATCTCGGCCACGATGCCCACGCCGAGGCCCAGGCGCACATAGGTCTTGATCACGTCGGCGTCGATGGCTTCGAGCACGATGTTGGGCTTGAGGCGACGTGCAGCAAACGCCTGGTCGACCCGCGTGCGCCCGCTGAATGACGGGTGGTACGACACCAGCGGCTCGCGCGCCAGGTCTTCCAGCGAGATGCGTTCCAGTTGCGCGAGCGGGTGGCCCGCGGGCATCACCAAGGCGTGCTGCCATTCGTAGCAGGGCAGCGACACCAGTTCGTCGACCTCGCCGATCGACTCGGTGGCAATGCCGATCTCGGCCACGTCTTCCAGCAGCATCTGCGCCACCTGGGCGGGAGAGCCCTGGTGCAGGCTGATGTTGACCTTGGGGAAACGTTTGCGCAGCTGGGCCAGTGGTTCGGGCAAAAAGTAGCGCGCCTGGCTGTGGGTGGTGGCGATGGAGAGCGTGCCGCTGTCTTGTTTAGAGAACTCTTCGCCGATGCGCTTGAGGTTGTTGACCTCGCGCATGATGATTTCGATCGACTTCAGCACGTGCTGGCCCGGCTCGGTGACCCGGCGCAGGCGTTTGCCGTGGCGGGCGAAGATGTCGACCCCCAGCTCGCCTTCCAGCTCCAGGATGGCTTTCGAGATGCCGGGTTGGGAGGTGAACAAGGCCTTGGCGGTCTCGGTCAGGTTCAGATCACGCCGAACCGCCTCTTGGACAAACCGAAACTGGTGCAGGTTCATATTCCAAAGCAGTATGTGGACTGCCTGGATTAAATCACTTTGTGTCTGAAGGAGGCGAGTGGTCGGCCAAAACCATGGCCGCATCGGCCATGGCGCGAATCACGCTGTCGACTTCGCCAATGGCGTGCTGCAAGCGCCAGGTGACACGCGGGTGGGTGTGCGCCATGTCGGTCATCAGCGCGGGCAGGTCCTTGCGCACATGACCGCCGGCGCCGAGGAAGAGGGGAACGACCGCCACATCGTTGCAGCCGAGTGCCACCAGGCGCTGGCCGGCCTCCGAGAGATTCGGGCTCATGAACTCCAGGAAAGCGAGTTCCACCGGCAGCCCGGGCCGCCCCTCACGCACACGCTGGGCAACGGCCTCGAAAGGCACGGCCCAGTTCGGGTCGCGCGCGCCGTGGGCAAACAGCAGCAGGCCAGGGTGGGTGCTTCGTTTCATCGTGTGCTTACCGGTATCGGACCAACCAACTGAACGCGGCGAACGACAACAGGAGATAGATCAGGCTCGGTGTGGCCGACACCATCCAGGGCGTCCAGTCGCGCAGCAGGCCCAGGTGGGCGGCCACGTTGTTGAGCAGCACGAAGCTGATGCCCAGCATGATGCCGCCGAAGACCTTCAGGCTCACGCCGCCGGCCCGCCCGTGCATGTAGGCAAAGGGCAGGGCCAACCCGATCATCACCAGGCAGGCCAGTGGGTAGAGGGCGCGTTTCCAGAACTTGATCTCGTAGCGCTGCGCGGCCTGTTCGTTGTCGGCCAGGTGGCCGATGTAGCGAAACAGCTCGAACGTCGACATCGAGCTTTCGGGCAGCACCGCGGCGGCCACCACACCAGCCGAGAGCGTGCTCGGCCAGTTGTAGCTGGCGCGTTTTTCTTCGCTCACGTTGAGCCGGTTGCCGGGCGCGTCGGCGGCGCTCCAGTCGGTGAGGGTCACATCGGCCAGTGCCCAGACGCCGTCGCCGTCGACACGCCCGCTGGCCGCGCCGATGCGACGCAACAGGCGGCTGCTGCCGTCGAACTCGAACACGCGGATGTTCAGCAGCTCGCCGTCGGCGTTGGCGCGCTCGACGTTGATCGAATACGAGCGTTCCCCTTGGGGCGTGGTGTTGCGGTCTTTCAGCCAGGCGCCCGAGTCGCCGAGGCTGAAGCCACCCTTGTAGCGCGCCTGCAATTGGGCCGCGGCGCGCTCGCTCAGCGGCGCGAGGTAGTCGCCCACGATGAAGGTCGCCACGCCGAACGCCACACCCAACCCGGCCAGCAAGGCCAAGGCGCGACCCGGCGCCAGCCCGCCGGTGCGCAGGATCGTGAACTCGGAAGATTGGGCCATGCGCGACAGCGCATAGATCGAGCCGATCAACACCGCAATGGGCATCAGCTCGTATAGGTGCCCCGGCAGCTTGAGCACCGAGTGCAGCGCCGCGTGCAGCGCGGTGTAGTCCTTGCCCACGTCGGCCAGCTCGTCGACGAAGTCGATGAAGAAGAAGAGCGACAGGAAGGCCAGCGCCACGAAGAGCACCGACGACACGATGTCGGCATACAGCAGGCGGCGAACCGTCTTCATGCCGCGGCCTTGCGCGCCGCACGCCACCGAGGCAGCAGCGAGAGGTTGGTGCCGTGATCGCGCCACCACAGCAGCCCGAGCGCCAGCAGCAGGGCCCCGCCGTGCGTCATCGTGAGAGCGAAGCCCATGCCCATCTTGCCACTCGCCACCCAGGCCTGCGAGAGGTTGATGAGGTTGAAGTAGACGACGAAGGCCCCCAGTGCAAAGAGCAGGTTCCAGTTGCTCGCCCGCCGCGGCTGCGTGGACGACAAGCCGATGGCCAGCAGCAGCAGGTTGGCCGCGCCCAGCGTGAGACCCAGCCGCCAGGTCAACTCGCCCTGGGCGCGAGGCTCGGGGCCGCGCAGCAGCTCGATGGTGCGGCGCGCCTTCGGTGGCAGGTTGTCGACGCTGCTCAGCGCGCGTTCGCCGGCCAGCACGCGGTAGCTCTCGAACCGTGCCACGGTTTTCTCGTCGGTCTTCAGGTTTTGCTCGTTGCGCTGACCACGGTCGAGCACCAGGTAGTTGGCGCTGGGGGTGTTTTCGATGTGGCCGCTGCGCGCAGAGGTGACTGACTCGCGCTCGCCTTGTTTGGAGAGGATGAACACGTTGCGCCCGTCGCGGCCGTCTTCGCTCGCGCGCTCGATGAAGAACACCCGCTGGCCATCGCGCGAGGTCTGAAACTGGCCAGGCGCCACGCGAGACAGGTCAGAGCGCTGCTCGAATCGCTCGCGCATTTCGGTGCTGTGCTTGTTGACCCAGGGCCAGACGAAGAGCGCGAGCAGGCCCACCACCAAGAGCACCGGCCAACTCACACGCAGAACAGGGCGCACGAAGCGAGAGAGCCCCACGCCGCTTGCGAACCAGATCACCATTTCGCTGTCGCGGTACATGCGGCTGAGCGTGGCGACCACGGCGATGAAGAGCGACAGGCTCAGCATGGTGGGCAGGTGGCCGAGCGCGTAGTAGCCCAGCAGCAGCGCCACGTCTTGCGGCGAAATGCGCCCCAATGCGGCCTGGCCCAAAAATCGGATCACCATCATCGTCAGCACGATGGTCAGGATGACCACCAGCGTGGCGCCGAAGGTGCGCGACAGGTCTCGCCTCAGAGAGGAATCGAATAACATCGTTGGATTCTTGAATGGGCCGCATTATGGACTTCCGACACCAGATTTCTTCACCAGGCAGCTTGTCCTCATTGACCGCAGACGCTTTGCTGCTGGTGCTGGCTGGTGAAGCGGTCGATGCAGCGCTCGATGCCAAGCTCGCCACGCCGATCAATGAAGCGGTGGCCCACGAAGACCTCAAGCTCAAGGCCGGGCGCAGCCTCTACCTGCACCGTGTGCCGGGCGTGAAGGCGCCTCGCGTGGTGGCGGCTGCGATGGGTGGCTCGGGTGTGAAGGCCTTCAAGGCCGCGGTGTTGCGTGGGCTCAACCAGCTCAAGGGCATGGGGGCACAGCACGTGGCCGTGGCCTTGGTGGGCGGTGGTGAGCTCGACGAGCAGCACGCCGAGGCTGTCGTCACCGCAGCGGCCGATGCCACCTATCTGTACCGAGACACCAAGCCGAGCGCGCCGCAGCCGTCCAAACTTGCCAAGCTGACACTCGTGTGCAGCAAGGGCCAAGCGAAGGCCGTGCAAGCCGGCATGGTGCGAGGGCAGGCGGTAAGCGCCGGCGTGACGCTCGCCCGCGACCTGGCCAACCGCCCCGGCAACCACTGCACCCCGAGCTACCTGGCCGAGCAAGCCAAGAAGCTCGGCAAGGCGCATGACATCAAGGTCGAGGTGCTCGACCGCAAGGAGATCGAAAAGCTCGGCATGGGCGCCTTCCTGGCCGTGGCCCAGGGGTCGCACGAGCCGCCGCGGTTCATCGTGGCGCGCTACAACGGTGCGGCCAAGACGCAAGCCCCGGTGGTGCTGGTCGGCAAGGGCATCACCTTCGACACCGGCGGCATCTCGATCAAGCCCGCCGCCGAAATGGACGAGATGAAGTTCGACATGGGGGGCGCGGCCAGCGTGCTGGGCACGCTGCGCGCCGTGGCCGAACTCAAGCCCAAGCTCAACCTGGTGGTGATCGTGCCCACCTGCGAAAACATGCCCGACGGGCGTGCCATCAAGCCGGGCGATGTGGTCACCAGCATGTCGGGCCAGACCATCGAGATCCTGAACACCGACGCCGAGGGCCGGCTGATCCTGTGCGACGCGCTCACCTATGTCGAGCGTTTCAAGCCGGCCGTGGTGATCGACGTGGCCACGCTCACCGGCGCCTGCGTGGTGGCGCTCGGCAACATCAACTCGGGCCTCTTCTCGCCCGACGACGCCTTGGCCGGCGAACTGCTCGCGGCGAGCCAGGCCGCACTCGACCCGGCGTGGCGCATGCCGCTCGACGAGGAATACGCCGAGGGCCTGAAGAGCAACTTTGCCGACATGGGCAACGTGGGCGGCCGTGCAGGTGGGGCGATCACCGCCGCCTTGTTCCTCAAGAAGTTCACTGCCAAGTACCGCTGGGCTCACCTCGACATCGCAGGCACCGCCTGGAAGTCAGGCGCCGCCAAAGGCTCCACGGGGCGCCCGGTGGCGCTGCTGACCCACTTCGTCCTGTCCCAGGCCGGATAAGCGTCAAAACCTGGCCGCCGCAGCACCCATGACCGAGGTCAGCTTCCACTTCAACGTGCCCGACCGCATGGGTTACGCCTGCCGCTTGTTGCGCAAGGCGGTGCGTCGTGGTGCACGGGTGGTGGTGGCTGCACCAGCGCCGGTCTTGACGGCGCTCGATCGCCAGCTGTGGGTGTTCGAGCCGCTCGACTTCGTGCCTCATGTGCATGCCCGGCCCGGCCAGCCGGTGGCGCCACGCTTGCAGGCCACGCCCGTCTGGTTGACCGAACAGGTGCACGAAGCTCCGCACCATGAGGTGCTGCTCAACATGGGCGACGAGCTGGTCGATGGTTTCGAAACCTTCTCGCGGGTGATCGAGCTGGTCTCGCTCGACGGCCCCGACCGCCAGGCCGGCCGCGCCCGCTGGAAACACTACGCCGACCGTGGCTATGTGATCGCCAAGCACGACGTGGCCCAGGAGGCCGCGGCATGAAGGTCAGCGCCCAACCGCCGCGCAGCGTGCCGGTGCTGACCGAGGTGGTGGTGATGCCCAAGGCGGCACCCGTGCCCGACAGCGAGTACCCGGCGATGGTCTCCGAGAGCGGCTTTCCTGCCACCCAGCCGGCCGCGCTCGACGAGAAGCCTGCGGCCGCCGCGGTTCGGCCGGCACCGCCGCAGCCGGTGATCGACGAAGCCGCACTGACCCAGCGGGTGCTGGCCGACCTCGACAAACAACTCGACCTGATGTTCGAGCACCGCCTGCGGGAAACCCTGGCGCCGGTGCTCGCCCGCATGACCGACGCCCTGGTCCGCGAGATGCGCAACCAGCTGGCGCTGAGCCTGCGCGAGATGGTCGCGCGGGCCGTGGCCATCGAGCTCGACCGGTTGCACAAGCGCTGACGTCGCCCATGCACCAATTGAGCAACACCCTGTATTGCATTCTCGACGCGCATTCGGGATCATGGCGGCCTGTCTGAGACTGCAGGCATCGGCACAAGCTTTGCTAATCAGTTTTCCCAACCCTTAAGGAAATCCAAATGAAGAGATCGATCTTTGCGCTCTCCGCGGCGGCCTCCGTCGTGCTCGCGCTGTCGGCCTGCGGCAAGAAAGCAGAGCCCACGGCAGCTGCGCCCGCATCGGCGCCCGCTCCTGTTGCGGCCGCTGATTCCTCCGTCATCAAGATCGGCCACGTGGCCCCCACCAGCGGCGGCATCGCCCACCTGGGCAAGGACAACGAGATGGGCGCTCGCATGGCCATCGACGAACTCAACGCGAAGGGCGTGACGATCGGCGGCAAGAAGGTCACCTTCGAGCTGGTCGCCGAAGACGACGCTGGCGACCCCAAGCAAGGCACTGCTGCCGCGCAAAAGCTGGTTGACTCCAAGGTCAACGGCGTGATCGGTCACCTGAACTCGGGCACCTCGATCCCGGCCTCCAAGATCTACAGCGACGCTGGCATCCCCCAGATCTCGCCGTCCGCCACCAACCCCAAGTTCACCCGCCAAGGCTTCAAGACCACCTTCCGCGTGGTGGCCGATGACGTGCACCTCGGTGGCACGCTGGGCAAGTACTCGATCGCCCAACTCAAAGGCAAGTCGATCGCCGTGATCGACGACCGCACGGCCTACGGCCAAGGCGTTGCCGAAGAGTTCGAAAAGGGTGTCGTTGCCGCGGGTGGCAAGGTCGCTGCCCGTCAGTTCACCACCGACAAGGCAACCGATTTCACCGCCATCCTGACCGCCGTGAAGGCGTCCAAGCCTGACGTCGTGTTCTACGGCGGCATGGACGCCGTGGCCGGCCCGATGATCCGCCAAGCCAAGCAACTCGGCATCAAGGCCAAGTTCGTCGGCGGCGACGGCATCTGCACGGGCGAGCTGCCCAAGCTGGCTGGTGGTGCGATGGCCGACGGCCAAGTGGTGTGCGCCGAAGCCGGTGGCGTCGAAGGCGAAGCCAAGGCTGGCCTCGACGAGTTCAAGACCAAGTTCAAGGCCAAGTTCAACACCGACGTGCAGATCTACGCACCGTACGTGTACGACGCCGTCAACGTGATGGTGGCTGCCATGGTCAAGGCCGACTCGGCCGACCCTGCCAAGTACCTGCCTGAGCTGGCCAAGACCACCGACTTCAAGGGCGTGACCGGCACCATCTCGTTCGACGAGAAGGGTGACGTGAAGAACGGCGCCCTGACGCTCTACACCTACAAGGGTGAAAAGCGCGAACAGATCGCCGTGGTTCGCTGAACTCCGGTTCAAGCTGAAAGAGAAGGGCGCCGCAAGGCGCCCTTTTTCATTGCCCGCGTGTTTTTGCCCTTGGATGCGGGGTTGATCAGGCCCCACGCCGCTGCGAGCATGTCGTCATGGACACGCCCAACACCCCTCGCGAACCGCAAGATGCCCAGCTCAATAGCAGGATCGAGGCATGGCTTGAACTCAAGCGCGAGATGGAGGCCCTGCACGCGCAGGTTGAGTACGTCAGGCTGTTGCTCAAGCTGGGTGTGCGTCAGCCCTGACGGGTGGCATCGCATGGTTCGCTGAGGTTGTTGGTTCACGCTGAAACAAGGGCGCCTTCGGGCGCCCTTTCTCATGGGTGTACGCAAGCGTACAGACGCGGTGGCTTCAGTGACATAGCGTGTGCACTCTCCAGCCACGAACAAGGGCGAGTGATGTCATGCAACGCACAGCCAACCCCCGGGTGACCGCATCGCTGGCTTTGCGGGTCGGCCAGAGCGCCGACGCGAGCCCCGTGGCCGATGCCATCGGCACCGCCTGGTCGGACATGGAGGCGGCGCTCGCACCGGTGCTGGGGCGGCGCGGCGTGGTCGCTCTGTACAAACGAAGCCTGCATTTGAACGTCACGGCCTACCCGTGGCTCGCGCTGGTGCCCGAAGGCACCGATGAGGCCCTGGCGATCGACCTGATGCCATTGCGCTCGATGTTGGCCCGCCAAAGCGGTGCCGATGCCGCCGAAGTGGGCGCGGCGCTCATCCACACCTTCATCGAGCTGTTGACCAGCCTGATGGGCGCCTCGCTCAGCGAGCGTTTGCTCGATTCGGTGTGGGCCTCTCCACCCAACGGCGGGCCAAGCGCCCAGGACAACGCGCCATGACAAACAAAGTACTGATCAACCGGCTGGCCACGGGCGTGCCGGGGCTGGACGAGGTGCTCGGTGGCGGTTTGCCCGAGTTCTCTTTCACACTCATTGCCGGGCCCCCGGGTTGTGGCAAGACGACCCTTGCGCACCAGATGATGTTTGCGATGGCTTCCACAAAGGCGCCAGCGCTCTACTTCACGGTGCTGGGCGAGCCGCCGCTCAAGATGCTGCGCTACCAGCAGCAGTTTGATTTTTTCGACCACCGGCGGATCAACGAAGCGATTCACTTCATTGACCTCACAGACGACGTCACCGCCGGCGATCTTGACGGCGTGTTGCAACGAATCACGGCAGAAGTTGAAAAGTACGGCCCGGCCTTCGTGTTCGTGGATTCGTTTCGCTCGGTGGTGCTCGCGAGCACCGGGGAGGGCGACGCGCCCAACAAGCTGCAGCAGTTCGTTCAGCGTCTCAGCATGCTCATGACCAGCTGGCAGGCCACCAGCTTTCTGGTGGGCGAGTACACCGTGGAGGCCGAAGCCAACCCCGTGTTCACCGTGGCCGATGGCTTGATCTGCTTGCGCCAGAGCGTGCAACGCAACTCCATGGTGCGCAAGCTCGAGGTGATGAAGATGCGCGGTCAGCCCACGCTGGCCGGCCTGCACACGCTGCGCATTGCGTCAGGCGGTGTCACCGTGTTTGCTCCGGCCGATGTTGCCGTTTCCGTCATGGCCGACACTGCGCGCCCCACCTTCGAGGGGCGCGCGCTGACCGGCGTGCCGCGCCTGGACGAGATGCTGGGCGGTGGCATTCCGCGTGGGTATTCGGTGCTGGTGGCCGGGCCATCGGGCTCGGGCAAGAGCATCCTGGCGGCGGCTTTCCTGGCAGAGGGGGCACGCTGCGGAGAGGCCGGCGTGATCGCGGCCTTTGAGCAGCGCGCCACGCGCTCACGCGACCCGCTGATCGCCGGGCTCATCGCCAGCGGGCAGGTCGGGCTGATCAACAGCCGTGCGCCCGATCTGTCGATCGACGAGGTCGTGCTGCTGCTGATGAACGAGGTGACCCGCTTGAAGGCCAGCCGCATCGTGATCGACTCGCTGTCTGGCTTTGAGCTGGCGTTGGCCCCGACATTCCGCGATGACTTTCGCGAATCGCTGTCACGCATGGTGACGGCGCTGGCGCGTCTGGGTGTCACGGTCATGATGACCTCCGAACTCGAGGACCGGTACACCGAACTTCGCTTCAGCCCCTACGCCACGGCGTTTCTCACCGACGCGATCATTGTTCAGCGCTACGTCGAAGTCGACAGCCGGTTGCAGCGCGTGATGGCGGTGGTCAAGGTTCGCTCGAGCACACACTCCAACGAGTTGCGTCAGTTCAGCATCGCCGACGACGGCATTCATGTGGGTGAGATGCTGACCGATCGGGAGGGCTTGCTCGGGGGCAAACCGACCCGCCAGCAAGCGGCCGATTGGCGCGGCGCTGTGGCTCGCCGAGCGGGAGCTTGAAATGCAGCGCCCTCCGGGAGCCAAGGTGCACAAACTGTTTGGCCGACCGCCCGGCGCTCATGGCGGCGCGGACGATGCGCCCCTCGTGGGCAGCCAGGCCAGCCAGCTGATGGAAGCCAACGAACAGCTGGTTCTCTCGGCCCTGCGTGCGCAGACCGACGCCGAGGCGCTGACCAAGGCACTCGACCAGGTTTCAAGGGCGGCGGAGCTCAACGCCTTGATCGACCGCCGCGCGCGCGAGTCGTTGGCCGGGCTCAATGCCACCCTGGAAGGCCGCGTCGCGGCACGCACCCAGGAGCTCGAGCTGGCGCGCGACGAGGCGCTTTCGGCGGCCCGCGCCAAGGAGCAGTTTCTCTCCAACATGAGCCACGAGATACGAACGCCCATGTACGGCATGCTCGGTGCGCTGGAGCTCCTGGCGGGCACCGAGCTGACGCCACACCAACGCCAATACATCACCGTGGCGGCGACCTCGGGCGAGGCCTTGCTGAGCATCATCAACGAGGTGCTCGACTTCACCAAGATGGGCACGGGCCAGTTCGAGATCACCCGAGAACCCATCGACGTGCTGAACGTGGCGCGCTCGGTCACGCTGCTGTTTTCGTCAACCGCCAAGAGCCAGCTGGTCGAGTTGCGGCTGGAGGCGAGCCCGGCCTTGGCTGGTTGGCGCGTGGGTGATGCCTTGCGCATCCGCCAGGTGCTGATCAACCTGGTGGGCAATGCGTTGAAGTTCACCCGGCGTGGCGCGGTGGTGGTGCGGGTTCTCGGAGACGACGGCGACGACAGCGGGCGCGTCACCTTCGAGGTGTCGGACAGCGGGCCTGGCATTGCCGAGTCGGAGCTCGACAAGATCTTCGAGCCTTTCGTTCAGGCCGAACGCACGACCGAGCGTGTGCTGGGCGGAACCGGGCTGGGCCTCGCGATCAGCCGCGGGCTCGTTCGCGCGATGGGCGGTGAGCTTGACGTGTCGAGCAAGCTGGGCCAGGGGGCCACGTTCTGTTTCGGGCTGAACCTGCCACGCGCCGAGGGCGCAGCGCCGGAGGTGGCTCCAAGGTCCCCGGAGCCTGAACGCATCGCCCGGCTCAGTGGTCGGGCGCTGCTGGTCGAAGACAACAGCGTCAACCGCCTGATCGGCAGCGCCATGCTGGAGCGGCTGGGCCTGGAGGTGGTGATGGTCGAGGATGGCAAGGAGGCCCTGGACCGGCTGGCCAGCGAATCCTTCGAGGTGATCCTGATGGATTGCCAGATGCCGGTGATGGACGGCTACCAGGCCACCACGCGGCTGCGCGAGATCGAACGCGCTGCGGGCAAGGCCCGAACGCCCGTCATCGCATTGACGGCCAATGCGTTCAGTGGCGACGTGGAGCGTTGTCTGGCCGCCGGCATGGACGACCACCTGGCAAAACCTTTCGCCATCGAGCAACTGCACGCGATCATCCAGCACTGGTTGGCGGCCGGCCCTCGCGTGTCGTAGGGCCGAAAAAAAGCCCGCACAAGGCGGGCATTTTCATTGGCGGAGAGGGCGGGATTCGAACCCGCGGGGGGTTATTAGCCCCCACACGCT
>NZ_JADMJX010000152.1 GCF_018780185.1 Rhizobacter sp. | reverse complement strand
TGATGATCAGGATGTGGAAGATGGTCCACACCGTGCCAGCCACGATGTGGCCGAGGAAGAGCGCGATGCCGGTGCCACTGAGCACGAAACCGCCACCCATCAGCGCGATCAGCATGAAGATCAGTTCGCCGGCATACATGTTGCCGAACAACCGCATGCCGTGCGAGACGGTACGCGCCACGAACTCGATCATCTGCATCAGGAAGTTGACGGGGTAGAGGAACCACTTGTCGCCGAACGGCGCGGCGAAGAGTTCATGGATGAAACCGCCCAGGCCCTTGATCTTGACGTTGTAGATCAGCACCAGGATCAGCACGCCGAGCGACAGGCCCATGGTGATCGACAGGTCGGCGGTGGGTACCACGCGCAGATAGGGCAGGCCGATGGTGTGCTCATTGACCCAGGGCAGGAGGTCGA
This sequence comes from Rhizobacter sp., assembly GCF_018780185.1. Classification (GTDB taxonomy): domain Bacteria; phylum Pseudomonadota; class Gammaproteobacteria; order Burkholderiales; family Burkholderiaceae_C; genus Rhizobacter. The sequence continues at coordinate 21,310 of NZ_JADMJX010000152.1, read as the reverse complement.
CGGGCAGCATGTCCATCGCATTCATCAGGAAGATCCACACGAACACCGTCAGCGCCAGCGGCGAGACCAGCTTGCGGCTGGTGGCGTTGTGGATGATGCCCTTGGCCTGGCTGTCGACCATCTCCACCAGGATTTCTACGGCTGCCTGGAAGCGGCCCGGCCGACCCGACGTGGCGCGGCGCGCGGCCAGCCACAGCAGCCAGCAACCCAGCGTGCCGAGCACGACGGAGAAGAAGACGGAATCGAAGTTGATGACGGTGAAGTCGACGACTGCCGTCTGGGTCTTGTTCTGCAGGTGATGCAGGTGGTGAATGATGTATTCACCCGCGGTCGGGGCGTGTTCGGTGCCTGCGCTTGCCATGGTCAGTCCTGAAACCTTGTCCGAATCTGTTGTTCGTTACCGGCCGCGCCACGACAGCGCGAGCCAGTTCACCTTCATGCACACCACCATCGTGATCAGCAACGCTGGCCAGCTCAGTTGGGGCACCACTCTGGCGGCAATCACCAACATGGCGATGGCCACCGCAATCTTCAGCATTTCCCAGAACATGAAGCCGACGGCCGCAGCCATCGCGTTCTTCGTGCCCCGGGTCATCCCGCGTGCCATCAAGGCGCTCGGGAGTACCACCGACAGCGCTCCGTAGAGCGCCGACCACGCTGCCGTGCTGCGTTGCGTCACCACCCAGACCACAGCGGCGCACAACAAACCGACCAGGGCCTGAATGCCGACCACCCGCCATGGCGACACCATGGGGAGCTGGGCTTTCAGGGCCTTCGCTTCTTCGGGGGTGAGCACCTTGAAAGGCGCTTCATCCACCTCATCTGGCCCCAAGTCACGGCCTACAGCATTGGTCATGGCGAGGGTTACAGGCGGTTGCAGCAAAGCCTCGGGATTATACGTGGAAACCCGTGCGCTTCCGGAAGACCCCTGCCCGGAAGTCTGTTGAGGTGGTGTAACTCCGTCAGCCGAAGCTGCTGGCTGGCAGGCCCGCGACGTCGACACGCAGTGTCAGCACACGGCCGGCCAGCGGCTGGGATTCCAGCTCGGCGGCGGGGCGCTTCTCGCGCGAGGTGGTTATATAGAGCGTCTTCAGGTCGGGGCCGCCGAAGCAGGGCATGGTCGCGCAGCGCACGGGCAGCCTGATCTCGCGGGTGATCTCGCCGTCGGGAGACAGGCGCACCAGGCGCTGGCCTTCGAACAGCGCTGACCAGTAGCCGCCTTCAACATCGACCGCCGCGCCATCGGGCCGACCACCGTAGGTGCTCAGATCTTGTTCGGCTTGTTTGACGGGGAACTGCGCAAACACCCGGCGTGCGCCGATGCCACCCGTGGCCGCATCGAAGTCGAACGCGTAGATGGTGTGGGCCTTGGTGTCGCTGCAGTACATGGTGCGTGCGTCGGGGCTCCAGGCCAGGCCATTGCCGACGGTGATGTCGCCGACCATGCGATCGAGTTGTCCGCCCGCGTAGCGATAAAACGCGGCTAGCGGTGGGTCGCGCGGCTCGTAGATGGTCCCGACCCAGAAGCGCCCCTGCGGATCGCACTTGCCGTCGTTGAAACGCTCCAGGTGGGTGTCGTAGGGCGGTGCGGCGAGCGGGCTGCGTTGGCCGGTGCGGGCGTCGAAGCGCCACAGGCCGTCGCGCATCGCGAGCAGCAGGCCGCCATCGCGCATGGGGGCGATGCTGGCGGGCTCGGTGGCGAAGTCCCAATGGTCGTGGCGTGAGGTGGCCGGGTCGAACCGGTTGAGCGCGCGGCCGGGGATGTCACACCAGTACAGCACCTGCTCGGTCGGGTGCCACAGAGGGGACTCGCCCAGGAGCGAAGGCGGCGCGTCCAGCGCGACGATGTCTGTGTGGGTCAGGGTGTTCATGGCAGGGGTGAGATGTCGAGCTTCATCCATGCATCGGTGGCCTGGCCGGGCTCGATCGCGAGCAGGCCGTGGCGGGCCGGGTCGGCCATCTGGATGGCGTTGTTGACGTGGCTCACGGGCTCGACGCAGAAGTAGTCTTTGTCTGGCGGCGTGTAGACCACGAGGTAGGGCAGCGACGAGTTGAGCTGCAGAGAGAACACCTCGTCGCTGATGTGCGCAGCTCCTGCCCAGCCCTCGAAGCAGTTGTCGAAGGCCAGCTGTGACACCTCGTCGTCGATACCACGCTGGGCCACGGGGTGGGTGGGCAGCTGGTTGGCGCCGGATTCCCAGCGCCCGGACAGCTCGGCGCGCAATCGGCTGCGCGCGCGCTTCGGAAAGTACGGGTGCCAGCCCAGCCCCACCGGCTGGGCGATGTCGGCGGTGTTGGTGAACACCAGTCGCACGCTCAGCTGTTGTGGCGTCAGGGTGAAATGTTGTTCGACCGTGAACGCAAACGGCCAATGCGCATCCGCCTGGTGTTCGTAGCGCAGCGTCAGCTCATCGGCAGCGGACGACACCAGCTCCCAAGCGCGCAACCAGGCCACACCGTGCAGCGAGTGCGGGTTGTTGCTGAAGTTGGCGGCGGTCGTGTAGTCCTTGCCCTGCCAGCGAAAGTGCCGGTGGCCCACGCGGTTGGAGTACGGCACCAGCGGGTAGCTGGCCGACCTGTGCGACACCTCGAGCTCGGTCGGCTCGGTGGAGCGCATCACCGGTGTGCCGTCGTGCCATAGGCCGGCGATGCAGCCGCCGAGGTCGGGGCGCACGGCGAGGCGCAGCGCGCCGGCATGGAGTTCAAGGGGCTTGTTCGACGAACCGGGCATCGGTGGGGTGACGGTGAGCTGCGAGAGGCCGCGATCCTACGCGGCGCCGGTATGTGTTCCGCTGGACAGCGAGTGCACATGCTCCGCACCGCCGGTGCGCAGCGCGGTAATGACCGTGCGCGCGCCGCGCATCATCAGCCCGAGGTCGCAGCCGATGCCGACGAAGTCGAAGCCCATGGCGCGGTACTGCGTCACCAGCTCGGGGCTGTCGCCCACCGTGCCGACCGGCATGCCGAGGGCCTTGCAGCGCTGCACCGCCTGGGCCATCAGCTCGATCACCGCCGGGTGGTGGGGCTCCCCGAGGTGGCCCATCGTGGCCGACAGGTCGGACGGCCCGATGAAGAGCGCATCGACGCCCTTGACCCGCGCGATCGCGTCCAGGCGGGTAATGGCGTCGGGTGTTTCCAGCTGCACGATCACGCCGACATGCTTGTTGGCGCTCTTCAGGTAATGCGGTGTGGTGCCAAAGCGCGAGCCGCGGCTCATGCCCGCCACGCCACGCAGTCCCTCGGGCGGGTAGCGGGTGGCGGCCACCGCTTGCTCGGCTTCGGCGGCGTTTTGCACCATCGGGAACATCAGCGTGCCGGCGCCGGCATCGAGCACACGCTTGACGACCACGGCGTCGTTCCAGGGCACGCGCACGATCGGCAGCATCTTGGTGCTGGACACCGCCTGCAGCAGTTGCACCACGCCCATCACGTCGAGTGGCGCGTGCTCCATGTCGATCACGCCCCAGTCGAAGCCGGCGCAGCCCACGGCCTCGGCGACCAGCGGGCTGGCGGACACGACCCAGGTGCCGATCGGCGGTTGGCCACCGGAGGACTGCAGAAGTTGCTTCAGGGCATTCATCGTCGTCCTCCTGTGGTGTGACCCTAGTCGAGCCGGGCCCGAAGGTAGTGTGCGCCGGGGATCGGGTTGTAGTAATACGGGGGGACGCCGTCGAAGCCCAGGCTGGCGTACAGCTCGCGCGCGGACTCCATGTCGTCCAGTGTGTCGAGCAGCATGTTGGAGTAGCCGGCGCGGCGCGCGTCGTCGAGCAGCCGTTGCGCGAGCAAGCGCCCCAGGCCGAAGCGGCGGAAGGCCGGGCGCACGTAGAGACGTTTCATTTCGCAGGCGTTGGGGTAGTCGGCGTCGGGCAGGGGGCGGAAAGCGCCACAGCCAGCCAGGTTGCCGTCGACCAGGGCCAGCAGCAACTGGCCGGCCGGTGCCGCGTAGTCGCCGGGCAAGCCCGCCAGCTCGGCTTCGAAACCCTGGAAGCACAGGTCGACGTCGAGGCTGGCCGCGTACTCGCGGAAGACCGCGCGGGCCGCCGCCAGCAACTCGGGCGTGTCGGGCGTGATCAGGCGGATCTCGGGGGTGTTCATTCGGGGCGGGTATTTTTCAGGCGCCCAGGCTCACCAGCCAGGCCACGCCGGCCGCGCACCCGCCGATCAAGGCCACGGCCAGGCCGCGCGACAGGGCGCTGTCGGTCGATGCCGGCACGCCCTCGGCCAGGGCCTTGTCGCCACTCAACATCGGGCCGACCAGGTTCTGCCGCTTCTTGACCAGGTAGAACACGATGGCCAGGACGTGCAGCACGACCAGGCTGATGATCAGCCACTGGCCATAGGTCTTGTGCCACGAGGTGGCCAGGCTGCTGGTGGCGCCGCTCACGAACTTGATCAAGGGGCCGGTGTTGGAGATCTCGTCGTCGGCGATCAGACCGGTGCCCACCTGAACTGCCAGGATGGCCAGCAAGGCAAACACCGACAGCGCACCAGTCGGGCTGTGGCCCACGTCGAGATGCTCATCGGCCCGCGCCTGGCCGCGCAGGTAGCGCAGCAGCGTGAGCGGCGAATAGATGAAGCTCGTGAAGCGCGACCATCGCCCGCCCACGACGCCCCACAGCAGTCGAAACGCCAGCAAGGCCAGCACGACATAGCCGAGCCGAAAGTGCCACACCATGGCGTTGCCGCCGATCTTGGCGCTGATGACCGAGGCGATGACGCAGCCGGCCAGCAGCCAGTGGAAAAGGCGCGTGGGCAGGTCCCAGACGCGGGTTCGTCGAAGGCCGGTGGACATGGGGCGGTAGCTGAAGTGGAGGGTCGGGCGGCAAAGATAACCGGTTGTGCCGCATGTGGCGAGAGCCAGCCCCTTGGGGGCATGCCCCCAAGGCAACGGGCGAGGCGCTGGCTGCGTACACTGCGCGCGCGGTCGGCGCTCGCTCTGCGATCCCCGGCCGCCCGCTCCCCAGCCAACCACCCCTTGCCAGGAGAACCCGCATGAAACGTCTGTTCCTTGCCATTGCTGCCTTTGCCTGCCTTGGCACTGCCCTGCCGGCCGCGGCGCAGTTCGCCAAGCCTGAAGACGCCGTCAAGTACCGCAAGGCCGCCTTCACCGTGATGGGCGCGCACTTCGGGCGTGTCGCCGCGATGGCCAATGGCCGCGTCCCCTTCGACGCCAAGGCGGCGGCCAGCAATGCCGAGATTGCCACCATGATGTCCAAGCTGCCGTATGCGGGTTTCGTGGACGGCTCCGACAAGGGCGACACCAAGGCCAAGCCCGAGATCTGGAGCGAGCGCGCCAAGTTCGACGCGTCTGCCACCAAGATGCAAGACGAGATGGTCAAGTTCAACGCTGCCGCCAAGACGGGTGACCTGGCTGCGATCAAGACCGCAGTCGGTGCGGTGGGCCAGGCCTGCAAGGGGTGCCACGACACCTACCGCAAGGAATGACGCGACCGGTGTCGTGATGACAGGCCCGCTTCGGCGGGCTTTTTCATGGGGCTTGCAAGGATGGGGGCAGCGAAGGGCATCCGCTACCATTGCCGGCTGCTGCTGCGGCAGCTTTGCCCCCGGGTCTGCGTGTGTCGCATGCCCTCCTGAATTGCCGGGCCTTTTGGTCCTTCACGAGCTCCTTTCGCATGACCCTGTTCTGCCTTCGCTCCGTGTCGCCCCTGAGGGCTCTTGCCCTGTCTGTTGTGCTGAGTGTGAGTGGGGCATCGAGCCTCGCGGCCGAGGACGCGGCCGGTGGCACGTTCAACGCGCCGGGTTACGCCCCGGCCGCGGCGGCCAGCGCGCCCGGCGGCGCTCGGCAAACCGTGCCCAATCAGCGTGGTGGTGTGAACGGTGCAAACGGTGCGCGGCGCGCGGAGACGACACCGCCGCAAGACGCCGACCCGGCCATGCGCCGCATCGAGCTGGCAAAGACCAGACCCAGTGAGTTCCAGAAGTTCGTCGAAGCCGCCACCGGGCGGGTGCTGCCAGTGTTCGGCGCCAGCTTCTTTGTCGACGCGGCCAATAGCGTGTCGACCGCCGACAACGTGCCGGTGTCGAGCGATTACACCGTCGGGCCGGGCGACGAGGTGATGATCCGCGCCTGGGGCGCCATCGATGTCGACTACCGCACCACGGTCGACCGCAACGGTCAGGTCAACCTGCCCAAGGTCGGCAGCTTCACCGTGGCAGGTGTGCGTGCATCGGAGCTCGAAAAGCACCTGCGCGCGCAGATCGGGCGGCTGTACACCAACTTCAACCTCAATGTGTCACTGGGCCAGCTGCGCGGGGTCAAGATCTTCGTGGTGGGGCCGGCGCGTGTGCCGGGGGTCTACACCGTGCCGAGCCAGTCGACCCTCTTGTCGGCGGTGGTGATTGCAGGTGGCCCTGGTGCCAACGGGTCGATGCGCAAGGTGATGTTGCGGCGCAATGGGGCGGTGGTGTCCGAGCTCGACATGTACGAGTTTCTGGTGAACGGCGACAAGTCGAAAGACGTCCAGCTCGTTGCGGGTGACGTGGTGGTGTTCCAGCCGGCTGGGCCCCGCGTTGCGCTCAACGGCGCGCTCGACACGCCGGCCATCTACGAGCTCAAGGCGGCACAAGAGCCGGTGCGCGATGTGTTGCGCTATGCCGGTGGCACCGCGGTGCTGACCAACCCCAACATGGCGCAGGTGGAGCGTATCGATGCGGCACGCTCGCCGGCTGCACGCTATGTCGAAGAGTTCAAGCTCGACGATGCGGGCCTGCAGCGGCCGCTGCGCGATGGCGACGTGCTCACCTTGCTGGCGATCTCGCCGCAGTTCGCCAACGCCATCACCCTCAAAGGGCACGTGGCGCAGCCGCTGCGCTATGCCTTCAAGCCGGGCATGCGCATTCGCGACCTCATTCCGAACCCGGAAGCGCTCATTGCCCCCGACTTTTATCGGCGCAAGAACCTGCTGGTTCAGACCTTGGAAGAAGATGAACCGCTTGACAATGAGTTGTCCGGCGCGGCGGGCACTGGCGGGCTCAACGCCGACGGAACCAGGCCGCGTGTCACTGCCGAGCGCGCCCGACGCGCCGAAGACCGAAGCGCAGCCGAACGCGCCAAGAAGGCGCCTGCGGCACTGTTTGACGAACTCAACTGGGACTACGCCGTGATCGAGCGCCTGAACGCCGATCTCAGCACCCAGGTGATCCCGTTCAACCTCGGCAAGGCGGTGCTGCAGGGGGACGCGGCCAGCAACGTCGAGCTGCGGGCCGGTGACGTGGTGACGGTCTACAGCCAGAAAGACATGCGCGGGCCGGTGGCCAAACAGACCCGACTGGTGTCGGTCGAAGGCGAGGTGGGTGCACCCGGGGTGTACCAGCTGTTGCCGGGCGAGACCTTGCCGCAGTTGATCGCTCGCGCCGGTGGCTTCTCGCCACAGGCCTACGTGTACGGGCTGGAGTTCACGCGCGAAGAAACCCGCGTCCGCCAGCGCGAAAACCTGGCCGCCGCCGTGGCGCGCCTGGAGGCCCTGGCCGCCACGCAGGGCGCGCGGGATGCCGCCAACCGTCGCGATGATTCAGGCGACCGCAGTGCCGCCGTCAACGCCGCGGCCACCCAGGCCCAGATGGCCCGCCTGAGCCGTGTTCAACCCAACGGTCGCATTGCGCTGGAGCTGCAACCGGGCGACACCATCACCTCTTTGCCCGATGTGCCGCTCGAACACGCCGACCGCATCGTGGTGCCGGCCCGCCCGGGCTTCATCACCGTGGCGGGTGCGGTGGTCAACAACAACGCGTTGTTGTGGAAGCCGGGTCGCACCGTGGGCGACTACCTCAAGCAAGCCGGCCTGGACGAAGCCGCAGAACCCGACAACATGTTCGTGCTGCGCGCCGACGGCACCGTCATCCACGCCGGCGATCGACGTGGTTTCTTCGGCATGGCCAGCCTGCAGTCGCAACCCATCCAGCCGGGTGACGCCATCGTGGTGCCCACGCAGCTGGACTTCGAAACCTGGGGCCGAGCCCTGGTGCGCAACCTCAAGGACTTCGGCCAGATCTTCTATCAGTTCGGCCTGGGTGCGGCAGCGATCCAAACGCTGCGCAAGTGACCGAGGCCCGCATGAACAAACTTGACCCCCAGATGCTGGCGCAAGACGAAGACGATTTGGATGACGGCCCCAGCGTGGGTTTGCTGGACCTGCTCACCTGGCTGGGCGAAGGCAAACGATTGATTGCGGCTGTGACGGCCGCGGCCGTGGTGGGCTCGGTCGTGTTCGCCTTGCTCAAACCCAACATCTACACCGCGCGCACCACCATGCTGCCGCCCGGCTCCCAGCAACAAAGCAGCTCGGCGGCGGCCCTCGCCGCCCTCGGTTCGCTAGGCGGGTTGGCGGGCGGGTTGGCCGGCAAGACCCCCGACGAGCTCTATGTGAACCTGCTCAAGAGCGACAGCGTCCAGCGGGCACTCGCCACCAAGTTCGACCTCTACAAGCGCTACAAGATCGAAACCTATGAAGTGCTTCGGGCGGCCATCCCGAAGAACGTGCGTGTGTCATCCGACAAGAAGTCGGGCGTGATCACGGTCGAAGTGGACGACGAAGAGCCCAAGTTTGCCGCCGAGCTGGCCAATGGCTACGCCGCCGAGATCACCAAGCTGCTGGGGCGTCTGGCGGTATCCGAAGCCCAGCAGCGCCGGGTGTTCTTTGACCAGCAGCTCAAGGAAACCAAGGACAACCTGGTTAAGGCCGAACAAGCACTGCGCAGCGTGCAAGAGAAGTCCGGAATGATCGTCCTGGACCAGCAGGCCGAAGCCATCATCAAGGCGGTGGCCGAGCTCAAGACCAAGATCATCGAGCGCGAGGTGCGCTTGAAGGTCATGCGCACCGGCACCACGGCGGAAAACCCCGACGTGCTGATGCTCAACTCCGAGCTGGCCGCCTTGCGCAGCGAGCTGGCACGCATGGAATCGTCCACGGGCACCGCTTCACCGCGTGGCGGCAGCGGCATCGACATCCCGGTGGGCAAGCTCCCGGCGGCGGGGCTCGAATACGTGCGTGCGGCCCGCGAAGTGAAGTTCCAGGAAACCATGCTGGCCAGCATGCTGCGCCAGTACGAGATCGCCAAGCTCGACGAGGCCAAGGAAGGGCCGGCCTTGCAGCAGGTCGACGTGGCCTTGCCGCCCGACCGCAAGTCCAAGCCGGCGCGGGCGCTGATCGTGATCGCCGCAACGCTGGCGGCCCTGCTGGGCGCCAGCCTGTTCGTCATCGTGCGGCGCTACCGCGCCCTGGTGCGCGAGCAAGATCCGCAGAGTGCCCAAGCCTGGGACAAGCTCGCCGAGGCCTGGCGCCTGCGCGGCAAGCGCACGGGCTGAGCGCGGCTCACAGCGTCAGCTCACCCCGGATGCAGCTCACGCTGTGCCCACCCACCCACACGGTGTGGCCATCTTGTTCGATGCTCACGCGGCCCGCGCGCCCCAGGCGCTGGCCTTGTGACGCGAGGTAGCGGGTTGGCGCGAGGCCGGCGCCGATCAGCCACTGCGCCACACCGGCGTTGAGGCTGCCGGTCACCGGGTCTTCGGGCACGCCGTCGGCCGGCGCGAAGGCGCGCAGCTCGAACTGGCACTCGCCGCCAGGGGCATACGGCCCGACCACGCCGACGTCGGCCAGCGATTTCAGCGCGGCATGGTCAGGCTCGATCGCCAGCACGCTCTCGGCGCTGTCGAGCAGCAGGCCCAGCCACTTGGGGCCGATGTGCAGCCATTGCGATGCGCGCAGCTGCTCGCGCCGCAGGCCGAGCGCGGCCAGCGTGGCGCCCAGCAGCGCGTCGTCGACCTCGCCCATGCGGGCCGTCGGTGCGGCAAACGCCGCACGCTCCCCATTCAGGCGGATGCGCACCAGGCCCGCACCGCACTGCTGCACCACCATGCCGCGCGCACGCGGCAGGCCGCCGGCCTGCAACCAGGCGTGGCAACTGCCGAGCGTCGGGTGGCCGGCGAAGGGCAGCTCGCTGCCCGGCGTGAAGATGCGCACGCGGTAGTCGGCCGCCGGGTCGGTGGGCTGCAGCAGGAAGGTGGTTTCCGACAGGTTGGTCCAGCGCGCAAAGGCCTGCATCTGCGCATCGCTCAGGCTGTCGGCGCCGTGCACCACGGCGAGCGGGTTGCCCTTCAGGGGCTGGTCGGTGAACACGTCGACCTGGGTGAACCGGAATGTGCTCATGCGGCTTCCTTCAAGGTCTGTGCGAGCAACTGGATGCCCCGGTCGATCTCGGCCGGCGCCACCGTGACAAAGGACAGGCGCAGCGTGTTCTTGCGCGGTTGCTCGGCAAAAAAGGCCGCGCCGGGCACATAGGCCATGCCGTGCGCCACTGCCTGGGGCAAGAGCGCGACCGCGTCCACACCCTGCGGTAGCTCGACCCAGAAGAACATGCCGCCATGCGGCGTGTTCCAGTGGCAGCCCGGTGGCATGTGGGCGGCCAGCGCGGCACTCATCGCATCACGCTGGGCGCGATAGCGCGCGCGGATGGTCGGCACGTGCTTGAGCAAGAAGCCGTCGCGGATCACCTCGTGCACCACCCGCTGGTTGAAGCCGGGCGTGTGCAGGTCGGCCGCTTGTTTGGCTTGCAGCAGCTTGGGGCACAAGGCCTTGGGGGCGACCACGTAACCCAGGCGCAGGCCCGGCGCGAGCACCTTGGAAAACGAACCCAGGTAGACCGCGCCCTCGGGCCAGCGTGAGGCCAGCGGTGCGGGCGGCGGCTCGTCGAACCACAGGTCGCCATAGGGGTTGTCTTCGACGATGGGCAGGGCGAGTGTTTGCGCCGACACCACCAGCGCTTCACGTCTTGCCGCGCCGATGCACCGACCGCTCGGGTTCTGGAAGTTGGGCAGGGCGTAGAGAAAACGTGCGCCCCGTGCGGCGGCCAGGCCGTCGGGCAGCGGCCCTTCGTCGTCACACGCCACCGCCACGTACTCAGGCTCATAGGGGTTGAAGGCCTGCAGTGCGCCCAGGTAGGTGGGCGACTCCACTGCGACCGTGCTTCCAGCGTCGATCAGCACCTTGCCGACCAGGTCGAGGCCCTGCTGCGAGCCGGTGGTGATGAGCACCTGAGAGGCGTCGGCCCGCAGGCCTTGTGCATTGAGCGTTTCGGCCACCCACTCGCGCAGCGGCCCGAAGCCTTCGCTGGCGGCGTACTGCAGTGCCTCGCGCGGCTGCTCGCGCAGCACCCGCGCCGTGGCCTCGCGCATCGCCTCGATGGGGAAGGTGTCGGGCGACGGCAACCCACCGGCCAGCGAGATGATGCCGGGCTGTTCGGTCACCTTCAGGATCTCGCGAATGATCGAGGGGTTCATGCGCTCGGCGCGGTGCGCGAGCTTCCAGGGGGTGGGGGTGGTCATGGGGAGCTCGTCCTGAGCGGTAGGTGGGTCGGCATTTTCTTGCCAATGAACACCGTGGCGATCACGGCGAGTGAAAACAGCAGTGTCGTCGCGTCCAGGCGCTCGCCCAGCACCGGCACGGCAAACAGCAGCGAGAGGAACGGCTGCACCAGCTGCACCTGGCTGACCCGCACCGTGCCACCCAACGCCAGGCCGCGGTACCAGGCGAAGAAGCCGATCCACATCGAAAACAGTGTCACGTAGGCAAAACCGAGCCAGGCGGCGCCGCTGGCCGGCTGGGTGGGCCAGCTGTACCAGGCCAGCGGCCACGTGAGCGGGGTGCTGATCACCAGCACCCAGCAAATGACGTGTTCGGCCGACCACTCGGCCGACAGCCGCGCGCCGGCCACGTAGCCGATGGCGCCGCACAACACGGCCAGCAGCAGCAGCCCATCGGCCGCGGTGACGCCGCCTCCCGCCTGCAAGGCAAAACCCACCACCAGGGCGCAGCCCGCCACCGCGCAGGCCCAGAACCCCATCGAGGGCCGTTGGCGCATCGCCAGTGCCGCCACCACGGCCGTGCCCAGCGGCAAGAGGCCGGTGACCACCGCCGCGTGCATCGCATCCACCTGGCGCAGCGCCAGGCCGAGGAACAGCGGGAAGCCGATCACCGTGCCGGCGGCGCTCACCAGCAGCGCCGGCAGGTGGCGCACGCGTGGCAGCGAAGCCCTCGTGAGCAGCAGGTAGAGCCCGCTCAACACGGCGGCCAGTGCTGCGCGGCCGGCGGTGACGAAGAGTGGCGGCAGCTGCGGGTCGGCCACCGAGCCCACGGCCAGGCGCGTCATCGGTGTGGTCATCGCAAAGATGGTCACGCCCACCAGGCCCAGCCAAAGCCCTTTGGTTTCTGAGTTCATCGGCCCAGTCTAGGGGTGATGTCCAGCACAGTTCCAATACACTTGGCCAGCACATTTCTCGATCTGTACTGGCAAATGGGCCAACACATAGGCCACCCCATGAACCCCCCATCCCCCCTCTCACGCCAGGCCGACGCCACGCTCACCGAGCAGCTCTCGGGCCGATTTGCCGAGCACATCCGCCAGCGGTTGATGGCGCCCGGGGCGCGCCTGCCCTCGGTGCGCGAATGCGCGCGCCGCCACGGCGTGAGCCCCTACACCGTGGTCGCGGCCTACGACCAGCTGCTGGCGCAGGGCTTGGTCGAGGCGCGCAAGCAGCGCGGTTTTTTCGTGCGTGATCAGCAACGGCCTGACGCAGCGCCGGCGGACGACGCTCCCCGGCTGCTGCCACGCCTGGCCGCGCCGGTGAGCGCCACCACCCTCGTGCGCAGTATGTTCCAGCCGCCCGGCTCGCAGCCCATGCCCGGCCTGGGCACGCTGCCGATGGAGTGGCTCGACCTGCCGATGCTGAGCACCGCCTTGCGCCGTGTCAGCGGGGCGGCCCAGCTCGGGGCGCTCTCGCTGCAGTACGGTGAGCCGGCGGGTGACCTGCGCCTGCGCCGGGTGTTGTCGACCCGCCTGGGTGACTTCGGCGTCAAGGCCCAACCCGAGCAGATCATCACCACGCTGGGCGCCACGCAGGCGCTCGACATCGTCACCCGCACCCTGCTGCGCGCCGGCGACACGGTGCTGGTCGACGAGCCCGGCTGGTCGATCGAATTTGCGCGCCTGGCCGCGCTCGGCCTGCGCATGCTGCCGGTGCCGCGCGGCGACGACGGGCCCGACCTCGCGGTGATGCAGCGCCTGATCGAAGCGCAAAAGCCGCACGAACGCCCGCGCCTGTACATCACGGTGTCGGTGCTGCACAACCCGACCGGTGCGTCACTCTCGCTCGGCCACGCGCACCGCCTGCTGCAGCTCGCGCAGACGCACAACCTGCACATCATCGAAGACGACACCTACGCCCACCTGGCGCCGGCCCACCTGCCGCGGCTGGCCGCGCTCGACGCGCTGGAGCGCACCATCTACATCTCGGGCTTCTCGAAGATCCTGGTGCCCAACTGGCGGGTCGGTTTCATGGCCGCACCGGCGGCCCTGGTCGACCGGCTGGTCGACACCAAGCTCCTGACCAGCCTCACCACGCCCAGCCTCACCGAGCAGGCGCTGGCCCACTGCCTGGAGCAAGGCCTGCTGCGCCGGCACGCCGAGCGGGTGATGCAAAAGCTCGACGCCGCTCGCTCGCGCTCGGTGAAGCTGGCCGAGTCGGCCGGCTGCCGTTTTGCCGCGCCGCCGCGCGGGCTGTTCGGTTGGGTCGACGTGGGCGTCGACACCGAGCGCCTGTCGCACGCCATGGTCGACCAGGGCTGGCTGCTGGCGCCGGGCACGCTGTTCCATGCCACGCCGCGGCCGACCACGCTGATGCGGATCAACTTCGCGACCACCCAGGATGCCCGTTTCTGGCAGGCGCTGGAGCGCACCCGCGATGCGATCCGCACCTGAAACCCCCATGGCGCCCCGGGATTGCGAGCCCCAGGCGGCCTGACCTAAAGTCACACCTGTTTCATGAGCCTGTTTGAACCCACCATTCCCTTTGGCGAACCCGAGCTGATGCGGGTCAGCGCGTTCCAGCGTTACCTGCACGAGCCGGGTGGCCCGCGTGCGCGCGAGGTGCTGGTCAACACCAACCGCCAGCCCGGGCTCAGCCAGTCGCTGCTGGCCGACCTGAGCCGCTTCGAGCACATGGGCCAGGCCTCGGAGGCGCTGGAGGTGCTGGCCGCCTGCGTGCGCCATTCGCAGCAGGTGGTGATCCATCTGCAGATGGGCGAATCGGTGGTGCCGCTGACGGTGTTTGCGTTGGAGCGCCTGGTGCACTGCCCGATCAGCCTCGATGCCTTGCTGCAACAACGCCCCACCGAGCTGCGGGTGCTGCACGTGGAGCCCGCGATCCTGCGCCCGCCCGGCGATGCCGAGCTGTCGCTGGTGGGTGAAGAGCAGCACTACCACTCGCTCCGGCCGGTGCTGTGGGAGCTGGCGCTGCGCGGTGCGCGCAACACGCTCCTGCCCGAGATCGCGGGCCCGGTGGCCTACCGCGTGGCCCCCGGTATCGATCTCGGTGCGCTGCGCGTGGGGGGCGCCTTGCTGGCGTCCATCCAGCGATTGCAGGGCGAGCGTGTCACGCTGCGCGAGATGATCGATTGGCCGGGCCTCGACGCCGAGCGTGCGGCGCGTTTGCTGAATGCGCTGTACTTGCAGTCGGGGCTGATCGTGAGCCGCACGCGGCCCGCCGGGTTCACCGAGTCCTGGTTCGGCGGTTTAGGCCGCTGACCTCGCCGTCCTATTTCGCGCTGAGGCGTTCCCACCGCTCCATCGCTTCCAGCAGCTCGTTGTCGATCTGCGAGAAGCGCGCCTGCGTTTGCGTGAGTACCTGCGGGTCGCCGGCATAGATGGCGGTGCCGGCGAGTTGTTCGCCCAGGGCTTTTTGTTCGGCTTCCAGCGTTTCGATCAGCGCCGGCAAGCCTTCCAGCTCACGCTGCTCCTTGTAGCTGAGCTTGGCCTTCTTCACGGCCGGGGCGGGTGCCGGCGCAGCCACGGGGGCGGCGGGCTTCGCGGGCTTCTCGCGCAGGCTGCGGGCGCGGGTCTGCTGCGCTTTCCAGTCTTCGTAGCCCCCTTCGTATTCGCGCCACAGGCCGGGCGACTCGTCACCTTCCCAGGCGATGGTGCTGGTGACCACGTTGTCGAGAAAACGCCGGTCGTGGCTGACCAGGAACACGGTGCCGGGGTAACTTTGCAGCAGCTCTTCGAGCAGCTCCAGCGTGTCGATGTCGAGGTCGTTGGTAGGCTCGTCGAGCACCAGCACGTTGGCCGGCAGCGCGAACAAACGCGCCAGCAGCACGCGGTTGCGTTCACCGCCCGAGAGCGTGCGCACCGGCGAGTTGGCGCGCTCGGGTGAGAACAGGAAGTCGTTCAGGTAGCTCATCACGTGCTTGCGCTGGCCGTTGAACTCGACCCACTCGCTGCCGGGGCTGATGGTGTCGGCCAGCGTGGCGTCGAGGTTGAGCGTGCTGCGCATCTGGTCGAAGTAGGCGACTTCGAGCTTGGTGCCCTGGCGCACGTGGCCCGAGTCAGGCTTCAACTCACCGAGGATGAGTTTCAGCAACGTCGTCTTGCCCGCCCCGTTGGGGCCGATCAGGCCGACCTTGTCGCCGCGCAGGATGGTCGCGGTGAAGTCTTTCACGATCACCTTCTCGCCAAAGCTCAGGCACACATCGCGCAACTCGGCGACGATCTTGCCGCTGGGTGCACCCGAGTCGACCTCCAACCGCACCTGGCCCAGCGAGTCGCGCCGTTTCTGCCGTTGGTCGCGCAGCACCTCCAGTCGCTGGATACGCGCCACGCTGCGGGTGCGGCGCGCTTCCACGCCCTTTCTGATCCACACCTCTTCTTGCGCCAGCAGCTTGTCGGCTCGTGCGTTGGCGAGGGCATCGGAGGCGAGCTGTTCTTCCTTCATGCGCTCGTAGGCGCTGAAGTTGCCGGGGTAGCTGCGGATGATGCCGCGGTCGAGTTCGATGATGCGCGTGGCCACCGCGTCGAGGAAGGCGCGGTCGTGGGTGATCAGCATCACGCTGCCCTTGAAGCTGCGCAGCAGCTCTTCGAGCCACGTGATCGAGTCGAGGTCGAGGTGGTTGGTGGGCTCGTCGAGCAGCAGCACGTCGGGCACCGCGACCAGCGCCTGCGCCAGGGCCACACGCTTCTTCATGCCGCCCGAGAGCTGGCTGATCTCGCGCGAGCCGTCGAGGTGCAGTTGGGCGAGCGTGGTCTCCACGCGCTGCTCCCAGTTCCAGGCGTCGAGCGCTTCGATGCGGGTCTGCAGCGCATCGAGGTCGACCCCGTCGGCATGCTCTTCGTAGGCCTGGCGCACGGCGCGCGCCTCGGCCACGCCCTCGCTCACGGCCTCGAACACCGTGTGGCCGGGCTCGAACACCGGCTCCTGCGGCACGTAGCAGATGCGCACGCCTTGTGTCATCTGCAGCAGGCCGTCGTCGAGCTTTTCGAGCCCCGCGATGACCTTCAACATGGACGACTTGCCGGCGCCATTGCGGCCGATCAGGCCCAGGCGTTCACCGGCTTCGAGCGAGAAGGCTGCGTTGTCGAGCAGCGCCACGTGGCCGAAGGCCAGGTGGGCATTGGAGAGGGAGAGGACAGCCATGAGGGGGTGCGGGCAAAACCCGCATTGTCGCGCCCCCGCGATGAATGCCCTCGGACATCACATGATGTAGCGCCCGCCCGGGCCGATGACCGACAGGTCGACGTACCTGGAGCCGTGGTGGTTCTGCGGGCCGTAGTTGACCTTGTAGCCACCGAGGTCGACGTTGGCCATGCGCTCCATGGCCGTGACCAGGGTTTGCGACGTCACGCCCTTGCCGGCACGGCGCAGGCCTTCGAGCAGCACGCGCATGTTGAGGTAGCCGAAGAAGTGGTCGTGGTCGATCGTGATCTTGGCGCGCTCCATCGCGGCGGCATAGTCGCGCGTGAGGTTGGAGGTGGCACGCAGCGAGTTGGGCAGGATGCGGGTGAAGGCCACCCCCCGCGCTTCGTCGCTCAGGGTTTCGATCGCGATGCGGCTGTTGGCGATGGTCGGCGCGTAGATCGGCACGCCGATGTAGGCGCGCGCCGCCTTCACCAGTGGTACCACCGACGGCCCGAAGGCCATCATGATCAACCCGTCGGGCCTGGCGTCGCCGAGCGTCTTGCACGCGGCGGCGGCGTTGGCGCCACTCAGCTCGATGGATTGGGTGGCCACGATGGTCGAGCCCTGCTCCTTGGCCACCTCATCGACCATCACCGCCATCTCTTTGCCGAAGGCGTTGTTGAGCACGGCCAGCGCCAGCTTGCGGCGCTGGCCTGTGGCGAGGTTCTGCACCATCTTCACCACCTCGTCGCGGTAGCTCGCCATGGTGGTGAAGAAGTAGGGGTGCTGTGGCGTGCGCAACGAGGGCGCGCCGGTGTAGACACCGATCAACGGCACCTTCTTCTCGGCGAGCACAGGCAGCACGGCGGCCACGTTGCCGGTGCTGCCCAGGCCGTAGAGGGCCACCACCTTCTCCTTGTCGATCAGGGTGTTGATGTTTTCAACGCAGCGCTTGGGATCGAAGGCGTCGTCGAGCGAAATCAGGCGCACCTTGCGGCCCGCCACGCCGCCCTTGCGGTTGAACTCGTCGATCGCCAGCTCCTGGCCTTTGAGGGGCCGCATCATCGAGGCCGCGGCGGGGCCACTGAGGTGGATGCTTTGCCCGATCAGGATCTCGTCGCTGGCGGCGTGTGCGCGCGGCAGTGACAGGCTGGCCGTGACGGCGGCGAGGCCTTGCAGGCAGTTGCGACGGGTGAGGGCAGTCGTCATGCGCGATCGGCCGGGGCGTGGCCGCTCCGTACTGTGGGGTGGCGCAGTATGTGAGCGCCGGCTGGCGCGCAGACCCCGGACAATCACCGAGGTTCGGGGCCCTTTTTTACAACGGTTGGCGCTCCAGGGCGTCGACGAACATGCTTGCCACGTCGAAGCCGGTCTGCGTGGCGATCTCCTGAAACCCGGTCGGGCTGGTGACGTTGATCTCGGTCACGCAGTCGCCAATGATGTCGAGCCCCACCAGCAGCAGGCCGCGTGCCGCCAGCACCGGGCCGATGTGTTCGGCAATCTCGCGGTCACGCGCCGACAGCGGCTGCGCCACGCCCTTGCCGCCCACGGCCATGTTGCCGCGGATCTCGTTGCCTTGCGGAATGCGCGCGAGCGCATGGGGCACCGGGGTGCCATCGATCAGCAGGATGCGTTTGTCACCCTGCGTGATCTCGGGCAGGTAACGCTGCACCATCACGGTCTGGGCGCCGTGCTTGTTCAGCGTCTCGATGATGCTGCCCAGGTTCAGCCCATCGGGGCCGACACGGAAGATGCCCATGCCGCCCATGCCGTCGAGCGGCTTCAGGATGATGTCGTGCTGCTCGGCATGAAAGTCGCGGATCTGCGCTGCGTGGCGCGTCACCAGCGTCGGCCCGATGAACTGCGGAAACTCCAGGATGGCGAGCTTTTCCGGGTGATCACGCAAGGCGCCGGGCTTGTTGAAGACACGTGCGCCTTCGCGCTCGGCCTGCTCCAGCAAATGGGTGGCGTAGAAGTACTCGCTGTCGAAGGGCGGGTCGCTGCGCATCAGCACGGCATCGACGTCGCGCAGGTTGACGACACGGTGCACCTCGGGCGCAAACCAGTCGTGCTTGTCCTCGGTCAGGGTGAAGCGGCGCGACAGCGCGCACACCTGGCCGCCGCGCTGCCACGACAGGTCTTTGGTCTCGCAGGCCAGCAACTCGTGGCCTCGCGAAGCGGCCTCGCGCATCATCGCGAAGGTCGAATCCTTGTAGGTCTTGAAGCTTTCCAGCGGGTCGGCAACGAATAGCAGTTTCATAGGCTAGGTTTTCAACAAGAGAGCGCAGGCACCGCGACGCGCCCCTCAAGCAACGCCCGCGGAGCCGGCTTTGCCGGGCCGCCGGGCGGCGTCCCTCGGGGGCAGGAGCGAAGCGACTGGGGGGCCTAAATCTCGACTTTCGAGCCTAACTCCACCACGCGATTCGTGGGCAGGCTCAGGAAATCAGCCGCACCGCTGGCGTTGTGATGCATGCTGGCAAACAGCTTCTCGCGCCACATCGCCATGCCCTTGGCCAGGGTCGGGATCACGATGTCGCGCGACAGGAAGTACGAGGTCTCCATGTCTTCGAGCTGCACACCACGCCCGCGCAGCAAGGCCAGCGCCTCGGGCACGTCGGGGTCGTTCTTGAAGCCGAAGTTGAGCGTGACCTGCCAGCAGTCGTGGCCCAGCGGCTCGATCTCGCATCGCTTGTTGAAGCCGATCCACGGCACCTCGTGGTGCTTGACGGTGACGAACAGGTTGGTCTCGTGCAGCACCTTGTTGTGCTTGAGGTTGTGCAGCAGCGCGTTGGGGGTCACACCTTGCTCGGGTGCGAGGAACACCGCCGTGCCGGCCACCCGCGTGGGCGGGCTCACGAACACCGCCTCGAGAAAACTCTTCAAGTCGATGGAGTCGTCGCGCAGGCGCTCGCGCATCAGCGCGCGGCCCTGCTTCCAGGTCATCATCAGCATGAACATCACGCCACCGATGGCCACGGGGAACCAGCCGCCATCGAACACCTTCACGATGTTGGCCGAGAAGAACATCAGGTCGACCAGGAAGAAGAAGCCGGTCGCGGCAACACACACCCACCACGGGTACTTCCAGCCGTAGCGGATGACGAAGAAGGTCATCAGCGTGGTGATCAGCATGTCGATGGTGACCGCGATGCCGTAGGCCGCCGCCAGCTTGCTGCTGCTGCCAAACAACACCACGGCCAGCACGATGCACACGTACAGGCTCCAGTTGATGAAAGGCACGTAGATCTGCCCCGTCTCCTTGACGGAGGTGTGCGTGATGCGAAGCCGGGGCAGGTAGCCCAGCTGGATGGCCTGCTTGGTGACCGAGAACGCGGCCGTGATCAGCGCTTGCGAGGCAATCACCGTGGCCGCCGTCGCCAGCCCGATCAGCGGGTACAGGGCCCAGGACGGGGCCATCTCGTAGAACGGGTTCTTCACGTTCTCGGGGTGCTGGAGCAGCATCGCACCCTGGCCGAAGTAGTTGATGACCAGCGCCGGCATCACGAGCGTGAACCAGGCGAGGCGGATCGGCCGTTTGCCGAAGTGGCCCATGTCGGCGTAGAGCGCCTCCGCGCCGGTGACGCACAGCACGACCGAGCCGAGGGCGATGAACGCGATGCCGGGGTGCGCGCCCAGGAAGACCAGCGCGTAGTGCGGGCTCAGGGCCCACAGCACGTCGGGGTTGCGCACGATGTGGACGGCGCCGAGCACCGCCAGCACCACAAACCACAAGACCGTGACCGGGCCGAACAGCTTGCCCACGCTGGCAGTGCCATGGCGTTGCACCAGGAACAGCGCCGTGAGCACCACCAGCGTGACCGGAACGACGTAGCTGTGCAGCCCGGGAGCGGCCACCTCCAAGCCTTCCACGGCCGACAGCACCGAGATCGCCGGGGTGATGACGCCGTCGCCAAAGAAGATCGCGGTGCCGAAGATGCCGAGGAACAGCAGGCGCCGACGCAGCTCCGGTTTGTCTTTGACCGCCTGCGAAGCGAGCGCCAACATAGCGATCAGCCCGCCTTCACCGTTGTTGTCGGCCCTCAGGATCAGGGCCACGTACTTGAGCGACACGACGACGGTGAGTGTCCAGAACACCAGCGACAGCACGCCGTAGATGTTCTCGGGTGTCAGCGGCACGTGGCCGTGCGCAAAGACTTCTTTCAGGGCGTACAGCGGGCTGGTGCCGATGTCGCCATAGACGACGCCGATGGCCGCCAGAGTGAGCAGGGCAAGGCTGGAAGTGGGGCGCTGAGGGTTCACAGTCGACCAAAGCCCCGCAAGTGGCCTGGCTCATTCACGAAGAGCGGCTATTGTGCGCCGCCGTTCACGGCCTCTCACACCCTGCGCGAGGGGGCAGCTGGTTCCATGTTGCAGCGCGGCAACGAGGCTCATTCATAAACTTCGGCGTCCGGGTCGGTCGCTTCGAGCTCATAGCTCGCCGCCAACATCGCCAGGCGTGCGATCACGCCATACATGTAGAAGCGGTTCGGTGCGCTCGCACCAGGCTTCACCCCCGGCTTGGGCAACTGGTTCGACTCGGCAAAGGCCAGCGGCACGAAGCTCGCGCCCGGTGCATTCAGGTTCTCGTCGATGCCGCGCTCGGCGTTGACGCGGTAGAAGCCACCGACCACGTAGCGGTCGATCATGTAGACCACCGGCTCGGCCACCGCGTCGTGCACACGTTCGTAGGTCGGCACACCTTCTTGCAGGATCACCTCGGTGACCTCCTGGCCGTCCTTGATGGTGCTCATCTTGTTGCGTGACTTGCGGTTCAGGTCGACCAGCTCCTTCGGGTCGCGCACCGTCATGATGCCCATGCCGTAGGTGCCGGCGTCGGCCTTGACG
>NZ_JADMJX010000402.1 GCF_018780185.1 Rhizobacter sp. | reverse complement strand
ATCAACCTGCGCTACCCGCGCGAGTGGCGCGACACGCCGCAGCGCCTGGCCGAGCTGCCCATCCTCACGCCGATGGGCCAGCAGATCACGCTCGGCACGGTCGCCAAGGTGGCGATCACCGACGGCCCGCCAATGCTGAAGAGCGAAAACGCCCGCCCCTCGGGCTGGGTGTATGTCGACGTGCGGGGCCGCGACCTCGGGTCGGTGGCCGAAGACCTGCGCCGCGCGGTGGCGGCCCAGGTGAAGCTCGACCCCGGCATGAGCCTCGCGTACTCGGGCCAGTTCGAATACATGGAGCGCGCCAATGCCCGCCTGAAGGTGGTGGTGCCGGCCACGCTGCTGATCATCTTCGTCTTGCTGTACCTGACCTTCGGCCGCCTCGACGAGGCGGTGCTGATCATGGCCACGCTGCCGTTTGCGCTCACCGGCGGCGTGTGGTTTCTCTACCTGATGGGCTACCACCTGTCGGTGGCCACCGGCGTGGGTTTCATCGCGCTGGCCGGCGTGGCGGCGGAGTTTGGCGTGGTGATGCTGCTGTACCTGAAGCACGCGTTGATCGAGCACCAGGCGGCGTCGCAGAGCACATCGAAAGAGCTGGTCGACGACGCCATCCGAGAAGGTGCCGTGCTGCGCGTGCGGCCCAAGGCGATGACGGTGGCGGTGATCCTGGCCGGCCTGCTGCCCATCGTGTGGGGCAGCGGCACCGGCTCCGAGGTGATGAGCCGCATCGCCGCGCCCATGCTGGGCGGCATGGTGACGGCGCCGCTGTTGTCGCTCTTCATCGTGCCGGCGGTGTATGCGCTGCTGCGGCGCCCGCGAGCCGGCTGCGGCACGGCAAAGGGCCAAGCGACGGGCGGCGGGTCGGGTGTCGATTGAGCTGAGTCAACGCCGGGCCACGGCCTCGATGTGAGACTGATCCGGTCAACCCACAACGGAGGGCGCCGGCATGTTGCCATTCACGCGGGAGCAGTTCTTCGCGGTCTTTGCCGCCTACAACGAAGCGGTGTGGCCGGTTCAGTATTTGGCGTACCTGCTGGCGCTCGCGATGCTGGTGGCTCTCGTGCGCGGCTGGCCGGGGCGTGACCGCCTGGTGTCGGGTGGGCTGGCTGCGATGTGGGTCTGGACGGGCGTGGCCTATCACGGCCTGTACTTCGCGCCGATCAACCCTGCAGCCCTCGGTTTTGCTGCGCTCTTTGTCGTGCAGGGGGTGCTGATGGCCCACGCCGGTTTGATGCAAGGCCGCCTGCGCTTCGAGGTGCGGCCGGGCTGGCGCGGCCTCGTGGGCTGGTGTCTGGTGGCCTACGCGGCCATCGTGTACCCCCTCCTGGGCTGGGCCGCCGGCCACCGCTACCCCGAGATGCCGAGCTTCGGCATCACACCCTGCCCGGTGACGCTCTTCACCTTTGGCATGTTGTTGCTCGCCGCCCCGGTGATCCCCAGGCGGCTGCTGGTGATACCGCTGCTGTGGTCACTTGTGGGAGGCAGCGCGGCGGTGCTGCTCGGTGTGCCACAGGACTGGCCGCTGCTCATCAGCGGGCTCTGTCTGGTCCTCTTGTTGTGGCCGGGCAAGGTGCAACCCGGCAACTCGTCGCCGCCGCAAGGCGCGGCCTAGGAGTCGCACCGCAGCGTGAGGCTGCGCCGCGCAGGTCAAGCCCGTGTGGTCGAAGACTCAGCCGTCGACGCTGTGCTGTTTCGCGAGGGCGAGCCGAACACGCTCAGTGGTGCCCAGGCCCGGCGTGGATGCTGCGTGTCCAGGCCATCAGGTCGGCATGAACGCTGGGCGCCTCACGGACAGAGGCCTTTTGCGCGTGGGTCTTTGGGCCAGTTTTGCGAACCAGCTTGGCGCCCACGGCGCCGGGCTCGGGGGCCTCGGGGCTGCTCACCGCCAGCTCGTCCAGGATGGCGCAGTGCGGCTCGTCGTTGCCGTGGCACGAGCCCACCAGCTTCTTGAGCGTTTGCTGCATTTCGGCGATCTCGCGCATCTTCTCTTCGAGCGCGTCGAGGTGGCCCTGCGCCAGGGCCTTGACCTCGCGGCTGGTGCGGCGATCGTTGCTCCACAGGCCCAGCAGGTCGGCAATCTGATCCATCGAAAAACCGAGTCGGCGTGACTGGCGCACGAAGTGCAGCAGCGACACGTCGCGCTCGCCGTATTGGCGGTAGCCCGAATCGGTGCGCGCGGCCGCCGGCAGCAGGCCGATCTGCTCGTAGTGGCGAATCATCTTGGTCGAGACGCCAGCCGCTTCAGCGGCTTCGCCGATGTTCATGGGTCGTGACATGAGGGCCTCCTGTGCCGCAATGAAAAATGCGTGAAGGTGATTCTCAACCTTGCCACCGTGGCAAGGTCAAGCGGTGCTGTGCGAACCCTTGCCGATCGCGGGCGGCTTGACCTTTCCACCGCGGCAAGCTTGAAATTGCCGGTCAGGCGGCCTCTCGACCTGCCCAGCGCCCCACCTCGATCGAACACGGAGCCCGAGCCATGAACAACACCGCCGTCCCGTTCCGCCTGGTTGCCAGTGCCCGCGAGAAGCAGCTGGCCCAGTTCAACGCCCGCACGGAGATCAAGTGGTTCGGCTTTCGAGGAGCGTTTCGCGAGCCGGGTGACGCCGTCATCCGCTTTGAGCGCGTCGCCACCGGTGCGCTGGGCGGCGGCGGCACCGCCGCCATCAACGGAGGGGTCATCGCCGCCGGCTTCGACGCGGCCTTCGTGCTGGCCGGGCTCGGGCACTACGACAGCCCCGTGGTCGTCACACTGGAGCTGTCGGTCAAGTTCCTGTCGCTGGC
>NZ_JADMJX010000249.1:17580-21806 GCF_018780185.1 Rhizobacter sp. | reverse complement strand
CCTACATGAAGCAGCAGATGCAGGCGATGGGGCTGGCCATCGACTGGAGCCGCGAGGTGGCCACCTGCTCGCCCGACTACTACCGCTGGAACCAGTGGCTGTTCCTGCGCATGCTCAAGGCCGGCATCGCCGAGCGGCGCACGCAGGTCGTCAATTGGGACCCGGTCGACCAGACCGTGCTCGCCAACGAGCAGGTGATCGACGGCAAGGGCTGGCGCTCGGGCGCGGTGATCGAAAAGCGCGAAATCCCCGGCTACTACCTCAACATCACGAAGTACGCCGACGAGCTGCTCGACCACGTGCAAAACCAGCTGCCCGGCTGGCCCGAGCGTGTGAAGCTGATGCAGGAAAACTGGATCGGCAAGAGCGAAGGCGTGCGTTTTGCCTTCCCGCACCAGATCAAGGGTGCCGACGGCCGGCTGATCGGTGACGGCAAGATGTACGTCTTCACCACCCGTGCCGACACCATCATGGGAGTGACCTTTGCCGCGGTGGCGCCCGAGCACCCGCTGGCGCTGCATGCGGCCGCGAGCAACCCCGCCGTGGCCGCCTTCATCGAAGAGTGCAAGACCGGCGGCACCACCGAAGCCGAGCTGGCCACCCAAGAGAAGAAGGGCGTGCCCACCGGTTTGAGCGTCAACCACCCGATCAGCGGCGAGCCGGTGGCGGTGTGGGTCGGCAACTATGTGCTGATGAGCTATGGCGACGGCGCCGTGATGGGCGTGCCGGCCCACGACGAGCGCGACTTCGCGTTTGCCAAGAAGTACGGCATCGACATCCTCGAAGTGGTGCACGTCGACGGCCAGCATTATTCGTATGACCACTGGCAGGAGTGGTACGGCGACAAGCAGCGCGGCGTGACCATCAACTCCGACAACTTCAGCGGCCTGAAATACCAAGCCGCTGTGGATGCCGTGGCGGCGGCACTGGCGCACAAGGGCCTGGGCGAGAAGAAGACCACCTGGCGCCTGCGCGACTGGGGCATCAGCCGCCAGCGTTACTGGGGCACGCCGATCCCCATCATCCATTGCGATGTGCACGGCCCGGTGCCGGTGCCCGAGAAAGACCTGCCGGTCGTGCTGCCCGAAGACGTGGTGCCCGACGGCAGTGGCAACCCGCTGAACAAACACGCCGCGTTCCTGAACGTGGCCTGCCCGACCTGCGGCAAACCATCGCGCCGCGAGACCGACACGATGGACACCTTCGTCGACAGCTCGTGGTACTTCATGCGCTACTGCGACGCCAAGAACGACCGCGCCATGGTCGGCGCCGGCACGCAGTACTGGATGCCGATGGACCAGTACATCGGTGGCATCGAGCACGCCATCCTGCACCTGCTTTACGCACGCTTCTGGACCAAGGTGATGCGTGACCTGCACCTGGTGAAGATCGACGAGCCGTTCACCAAGCTGCTGACCCAGGGCATGGTGCTCAATGAAGCCTTCTCGCGCACCGACGGCGGCAAGGAGTACTTCTGGGCGCACGACCTCGACATCACCCGCGACGAGCACGCCCACGTGCTGTCGGCGGTGAGCAAGGCCGATGGCAAGCCGGTCACCTACGAGGGCTGGACCACGATGTCCAAGTCCAAGAACAACGGTGTCGACCCGCAGGACCTGATCGAAAAGTACGGCGCCGACACGGCGCGCCTGTTCGTGATGTTCGCCTCGCCACCCGAGCAGACGCTGGAGTGGAACGACGCGGGCGTGGAGGGCGCACACCGCTACCTGCGCCGAGTGTGGAACTACGGCGTCAAAAACGCCGAGGCGATCAAGTCGACCGGCGACAACAGCGGTGGCGACGGCGAAGAAGCCAAGGCCCTGCGCCGCGAGGTGCACAACGTGCTGCGCCAGATTGCTTTCGACTACGAGCGCATGCAATACAACACCGTGGTCTCGGGTGCGATGAAGCTGCTCAATGCGCTGGAGGCCTTCAAGGTCGGCGCGCCAGGCGTCATCCGCGAGGCCTTCGGCATCTTGTTGCGCGCGCTCTACCCGGCCTGCCCGCACATCACCTGGCAACTCTGGCAAGACCTGGGTTATGCCCGCGTGCACGGGGACCTGCTCGACGCACCTTGGCCGCAAGTGGATGAGGCGGCGCTGGTGCAAGACCAGATCGAGCTGATGCTGCAGGTCAACGGCAAGCTGCGTGGCGCGATCAAGGTGGCGGCCACGGCCGACAAGGCGGTGATCGAAGCGACGGCCTTGGCCAATGCCGACTTCATCAAGTTCGCCGAAGGCAAGGCGCCCAAGAAGATCATCATCGTGCCGGGTCGCTTGGTGAACGTGGTTGTTGGATGACGAAGCGACGCGCGTTCGTTGTCGGCCTGGCCGCCCTCGCCGCCGGCTGCGGCTTCGAACTTCGCCGCGCTCCCGAGCTGCGTTTCAAGACGGTGCAGCTCGCCGGTTTCAAACCCCATTCGACCCTGGCCGACGAGCTGCGCCGCAGCATCGCCGCCAGCACCACCACACGCGTGGTCGAGGCTGCGTCGCAGGCTGAGGTCGTGCTCGAAGCTTTTGCCGACTCGCGCGACAAGGGCGTGGTGGCCTCCACCAGCGCCGGCCAGGTGCGTGAAGTGCAGTTGCGTGCGCTGCTCAACTTTCGCCTGCGCACCCCGGCTGGCAAGGAGCTCATCGCACCAACCGAGATTGCGCTCAGCCGCGACATGACCTACAACGAGCGCGATGCGCTGGCGAAAGAGCAGGAAGAAGAGCAGCTCTACCGCGCCATGCAAAGCGACATCGCCGCCCAGGTGCTGCGCCGCCTGGCCGCGGTGAAAACCTTGTAGCGAGAGGCCGACAACGATGCAATTGCGTGCCGACCAGCTCAGCGCCCACCTCGGCAAGGGGCTGCGTGCCATCTACACCGTGTACGGTGACGAACCCCTGCTGGCGCAAGAAGCCACCGACACCATCCGCGCTGCCGCGCGTGCCGCTGGCCACACCGAGCGCCAGGTGCACACCGTCTCGGGCGCGCACTTCGACTGGAGCGGCTTGCTGGGTGCGTCGCAGGCGATGAGCCTCTTCGCCGACAAGCAGCTGATCGAGATCCGCATCCCTTCGGGCAAGCCCGGCAAAGAGGGCTCAGACGCATTGCAGCGCTACTGCGAGACCCTGTCCGACGACGTGGTCACCATCGTCACCTTGCCCAAACTCGACCGCACCCAGCAAAGCAGCGCCTGGTTCACCGCACTCGACGCGGCCGGCGCCACGGTGCGAGTCGACGCCATCGAACGCAAGGCCTTGCCGCCCTGGATCGCGCAGCGCCTGGCCGCGCAAGGCCAGCGGGTGCAAGGCGGTGAAGACGGGCAGCACACGCTCGCGTTTTTTGCCGACCGGGTCGAAGGCAACCTGCTGGCCGCGCACCAGGAAATCCAGAAACTCGGGCTGCTGTATCCCCAAGGCGAGCTGACGTTCGAGCAGATCGAAGCGGCGGTGCTCAACGTGGCGCGCTACGACGTGTTCAAGCTCGGCGAAGCCGTGCTCGCCGGCCAGGCGGCGCGTGCGCTGCGCATGCTCGACGGCCTGCAGGCCGAGGGCGAAGCGGCCGTGCTGGTGCACTGGACGCTGGCCAACGACATCCTGTCGCTCAAGCGCGTGAAAGACGCCATCAACCATGGCAAGCCCTTGCCGATGGCGCTGCGCGAAGCGCGGGTGTGGGGTGCCAAGGAGCGTTTGTTCGAACGTGCCGTGCCGCTGCTCACCGACAACGCGATTGCGCAGTTGGTCGAAGCGGCGCAAATCTGCGATGGCCTCGCCAAAGGCCTGAAGCACCCCGACTGGCCGCTCGATGCGTGGGACGGCTTGAAGCGCCTGGTGCTGATGCTGGTGCAATGGACAGCCGCTGGCCCGTCTCGCAAGACGGTCAAGCTGGCACTGACCGCTTAGCTAGTACCCGCGCGCCCGATCCACCAGGTGCGCCACCGGCCGGCCTTCGCGCCAGGCTTGCAGGTTGGCCACCGCCACGCGGGTCGCGCTGCGCAAGTCGGTTTGCGCGGCGGCGTGCGGCAACACCGTCACCTTGGGGTGCGACCAGAAGGCGTGGGTCGCCGGCAAGGGCTCGCTCTGGAACACGTCGAGCACCGCGTGATGCAGGTGGTTGCGGTTGAGCGCACCCAGCAGGTCGACGTCGACCACATGCTGGCCGCGCGCCAGGTTGATGAAACTCGCGCCCGGTTTCATCTGTGCAAAAGCCTGGGCGTTGAAGATGCTGTGTGTGCGGGCGGT
>NZ_JADMJX010000249.1:0-17480 GCF_018780185.1 Rhizobacter sp. | reverse complement strand
CCGGCCCACATCGACTGGATGAAGCCCAGGCGCGGCAGGTCACGCAAGGCACCGGGTGGTGGGTTGGCGACGAGAGCCATCTCGATGCTGGCGTCGTGCGTGGGGGAGCGTTGTGTCAGCACGGTCTCGCCGCGCAAGGCCTCGCTCAGCTCGTCGGCCCAACGCTGCAGCACGTCGGGCGCAAAGTCGGTGGCGAGCAAAAGACTCACGATCTCAATGCGGCCAGCGCCATCTGCAGCGCACGGTCCACCGTCTGTTCGCGCACCTCGGCGCGGTCGCCTTTCAGCTGCAGCAACGTGGCCTGCGCCGGCTCACCGCGCCGAGCGAGTGCGAGCCACACCGTGCCCACCGGTTTGGCCGCTGTGCCCCCGCTGGGCCCGGCGACACCAGTGACGGCCAGCGACAGGTCGGCCGGCGAATGGGCCAGCGCGCCTTCGGCCATGGCGCGCGCCACCTCGGCGCTCACCGCACCGTGCTTGGCGATCAAGGCGGCGCTCACCCCCAGCAGCTCGGTCTTGGCCTCGTTGGAGTAGCTGACGATGCCGCGCTCGAACCAGTCGCTGGAGCCGGCGATCGAGGTGCACGCTGCGGCGATCAGCCCGCCGGTGCACGACTCGGCGGTGACGAGGTAGAGGCCGCGCTCGCGCAACATGTAGGCCAGCGTTTCGACGGGTGAATCCCAGCGCGACAAGGCATGCATCAGAACCACCTCCACAAGGCAATCACGAGAAGCGAACACAGGGCCGCGATGTAGTCGTCGAACAAGATGCCGAAGCCTTGCGCCCAGCCAACCGGCTCCCCGCGCCGGCCCTTGAACAATGCGTCGGCCCAGGCCACCGGGCCGGGCTTGACGGCGTCGAAGAAGCGGAACAGGGCGAACGCCCACACCTGCCCCCACAGGCCCATGGGCATCGCCAGCCACAGCACGGCCCAGAAGGCGACGATCTCGTCCCACACGATGGCGCCGGGGTCGGCGGTGAACAGGTGGCGCGCGGTGACGGTGCAGGCCCACCAGCCGATCAAGCTGGCGACCACCAGCACGATGGCCCATTGCAGGTCGCTCAGGCCCGGCTGCAGCACCAGAAAGGCGAGCCAAGCCCACAGTGTGCCCACGGTGCCGGGGGCGATCGGCGAGAGGCCGCTGCCGAAGCCGAGCGCGATCACATGCGCCGGGTGGCGGAACATGAAGCGCGCCGTGGGCTTGAGCGGCGCCACGCGCAGCGGCGGGTGCAAGGGCTGATCTGTTGGCGTGGCGGTCATGACTTGAAGTGGTCGAAAGAGCCGAAGCTGTGCGGCACGCTCTGGCCCCGCGCATCGACCAGGCGCAGGCCGGGGCTGCTGTGGATGCGCCCGATGCGGGTGGCCGCCACACCGCTGCGGTGCGCGGCGGCCTGCACTGCATCGGCCTGTGAAGGAGCGGCGGTGAACAGCAGCTCGTAGTCGTCACCGCCGGCCAGTGTGCATTCGCGTTGCAGCGCCGTGGGCTGCGACGCGAGCACGGCGCTGCGTGGCACAGCATCGACCTCGACCGTGGCGCCCACGCCAGAGCGTTGGAGGATGTGGGCCAGGTCACCCAAGAGGCCATCGGACACATCGATCGCGCTGCTGGCCACGCCGCGCAGCGCCTGGCCCAGGGCGACCCGGGGTTGGGGCAGTTCCATCGCCACACGCACACGTTCGAAAGCATCGCCACTCAAGGCCACGCTGCCGCGAAAACACTCGAGCGCGAGCCGCGCGTCACCCACTTGCCCGCTCACATAGAGGTCGTCGCCGTCGCGTGCGCCCGAGCGCAGCAAGGCTTTGCCGGGTGGCACCTCGCCAAACACGGTGATGCAGATGTTGAGCGGGCCTTGCGTGGTGTCACCGCCCACCAGTTCGCAGCCGTGTTCATCGGCCAGCGCGAAGAGGCCTTGGGCGAAGCCGGCGAGAAAGGCTTCTTCGGCACGCGGCATCGCCAGCGCCAGGCTGAAGGCCAGCGGCCGTGCACCACAGGCCGAGAGGTCGGAGAGGTTGACCGCCAGCGCCTTGTGGCCCAGGCGCTGTGGCGACACGGTGGACAGGAAGTGCCGGCCCTCGACCAGCATGTCGCTGCTGATGGCAAGCTGCATGCCGGGGGCCGGCTGCAGCAGGGCGCAGTCGTCGCCGATGCCCAGTACCGCCCGCTTCACCGGGCGGGTGAAGTACTTGCCGATGAGGTCGAATTCGCCGAGAGCTTCCATGTGGAGGCGGATTATCGGCGGCGCTCCGCCGTCAGATCCCGCGCAGCAGGTTGGCCAGCTCCACCGCCGACTTCACGTCCATCTTCTCGAACACCCGCGCGCGGTGCACTTCGACTGTGCGCACGCTGATATTGAGCTGGTCGGCGATGAGCTTGTTGGCCAGGCCGTCGATCACGCACTGCATCACGTCGCGTTCGCGCTCGGTCAGCTCGGCCAGGCGGCGGCGCACGCCTTGTTCGTCGCGCTGGCGCAGCAAGGTCTGGGCGCTGATCTCGAGCGCCTGCTCCACGCGGTCGACCAGCGCGTTGTCTGAGAACGGCTTTTCGACGAAGTCGAAGGCACCACGTTTGACGGCCGCCACCGCGGTCGGCACGTCGCCATGGCCGGTCAGAAAGATCACCGGCAACACGCCCAGCAGCTGGCGCTCGATCAAACGCTCGAACAGCACCAGGCCGCTGGTGCCAGGCATGCGCACGTCGAGCAGCAGGCAGCTCGGTGCCACCGGCCACGGCGCGGGGCCACCGCTTCGCGGGGCGGCGAGGCGCGAGTCAAGCATGGCCTCGAAGGCTTCTGCGCTGGCAAATCCTTCAGACAGCAGGCGGCGCGAGCGCAGCAGCCAGGCCAGGGCGTCGCGCACCACGTCTTCGTCGTCGACGAGGTAGACCATGGGCAGGCCGAGCTGCAAGGTGGTGTGGGGGTTCATGGCAGGGTTTGCGGTGTTTCGCGCGGGAGTGCGGCTCCCCCGCTTGTATGCGAAGCCGCTGCCGCAGGCAAGGTGAAACGGAACTCGGCGCCCACCGGG
Source organism: Rhizobacter sp. (assembly GCF_018780185.1). Classification (GTDB taxonomy): domain Bacteria; phylum Pseudomonadota; class Gammaproteobacteria; order Burkholderiales; family Burkholderiaceae_C; genus Rhizobacter. The sequence goes on along the minus strand of NZ_JADMJX010000249.1, from coordinate 14,459 downwards.
CGGGCGCTGCCGGCGGGGCCGGACAGGTTTTGAAAGTCAAGCACACCGCCGTGTTGTTCGATCACCGTGCGGCACAGGCTGAGGCCCAGGCCCATGCCTTCGGCGCGGGTGGTGAAGAAGGGTGTGAACAGGCGCTGCGCCACGTCGGGCGGCACACCGCGGCCGTTGTCGATCACGGAGAACGTGACCCAGCGTTCGTGGGTCTGGCGCACGCGGATGGTCAGCTCGCGTTTGGCCAGCGGCGTGGTGGTTTCCATCGCCTGGATGCCATTGCGCGTGAGGTTGAGCAACACCTGTTCGAGCATGGTGCGGTCACACACGACGCGGGGCACTGGGGTCGGCAGGTCGACCTCGATGCGGGTTCCGCTCTTGCGCGCCTGCAGGCGCGCAAGCGGCAGCACCGAGTCGATCAGCTCGTCGACGCGGATCGCCTCGCGCGCCTGCTCGCGGCGGCGCACGAAGTCGTGCACGCTCTTGATCACGCGGCCGGCACGCTCGGCCTGCTCGGCAATGCGCTGCGCGGCCTGGCGCAGCAGGCCGCGGGTCTCCGCAGAGTCGGCCTGCTGCTCGTCGTTCATCAGGTTGAGCGAGCCGGTGGCATAGCTGGCGATGGCGGCCAGCGGCTGGTTGAGCTCGTGGCTCAGCAGCGAGGCCATCTCGCCCACGGTTGCAAGCCGCGCGGTGGCTTGCAGGCGCTCTTGTTGCTGGCGCGAAAGTTCTTCGACGCTGCGTTGTGCGCTCACGTCGAGTGCGGTGCTCATCCAGCCGGTGTGCTGGCCGTGGCCGTCGACCAGCGGGGCTTCGAAGATCATCACCGCAAACCGTTCGCCATTGCGGCGCATGAAGGTGGTCTCGTAGCCTTCACGCGGTGGCGGCGAACCGGTCAGGCGCACTTGCTGGCGTGCGGTGTATTCCTGCACCCGCTCGGGCGGCCAGTAGGGCGGTGTGGCCTGGCCGATCAGTTCGGCGGCCGAGAAGCCCACCATGTTGCAGAACGCCGGGTTGACGTAGGTGATGCGCCCCTGCAGGTCGCGTGCGCGCAGGCCGGTGACGAGCGAGTCTTCCATGGCCCGGCGCGTGGCGAGCGCATCCGCGAGTGCGTTTTCAGCGAGGGCGCGGCGGCGCACGTCGCGCGCCAGCAGCCACACCACCACGCCGAGCGCCAGCGACAGGCTCAGCACCAGCGCGACGGTCAGGTTGGGGATGAGGCGCGGGCTGCCGGTGCCGCTGTCCACACGCAGCTGCAGCGTGAGGCCCGGCAGGTCGAGCACCCGGTTGGCGCGGAACACACCCAGGCCGCGCGGCAGGCCGGCGCGTGCGAGGCGGGTGCCGTCACCTTCGACGAACGAGAGTTCGTGCGCGCGGGTCACCTCGGGGGTGACCACTTCATTGAGCAACTGGGCGAGCGAGAAGGTGGCCACGATGTAGCCGGTGGTTTCGCCCGCCTCCTGCGAGGGCAGGCACACGTCGACCACCTCCTGGCCCATGCCACCGGGGAGCGGCACGAAGTAGCTACGTGAGTACGACGGGCTGCCCTGGCGGCGCGCGTTGGTGCAGGCCAGCTGGGCTTCGAACTCCATGCTGTCGCGCGGGATCTGCGTGAAGATCTGCGCGTGAAACGGCGAGCTCACTGCCGACTCGACGCGCATGCCAGCGTCGCGTCGCTCGACACGCAGCAGCTCGCGGCGAGCGCGCAAGAGGTCGGCCGCGTCGGCCCGCCATTGCAGCAAGGGCGGCGCGTTCCAGGTCAATGCCTGCAGGCTTTGCAGGTCGCGGCCGAGCGCTTGCCTGAGGTCACCGATGGACACGGCCGCGGCGGCGTCGACCTGCTCTTGCGCGCGGTTGTTTTCGTAGTCGAGCGTCAGCCACACCAGCAGCGACTGCGCGACCAGCAGCAAACCCACCAGCGTGCCCCACAGCAGCGCGCGCCGCCAGCGGCGAGGCTGTGCGGCAGAGGCAGGCGCAGGGGGGGCTGAGGTGGGCATGGGCGAGAGGGGTGGTGCTTGTGAGTATTGCGGAGCCCGCTGGGCGCGCGATACGCAATTACGCGCATCCCGGCGTGGTGTGCACTCCTACAATGCCTGCCCACCGTTGCGCAGATCGCGCAGGCCACAGCACGAGACACCGCCATGAGCTCCTCAGAAGAAAAGCGCGCCGAGTTGCGCCGCGCGGCACTTGAGTACCACGAGTTCCCGACCCCCGGCAAAGTGGCCATCGCGGCCACCAAGCAACTGGTCAACCAGCGTGATCTGGCGCTGGCGTATTCACCCGGCGTCGCGGCGGCCTGTGAAGAGATCGTGGCCGACCCGGCGAATGCCTTCCGCTACACCTCGCGCGGCAACCTGGTGGCCGTGATCACCAACGGCACGGCCGTGCTGGGCCTGGGCGACATCGGCCCGCTGGCGGCCAAGCCGGTGATGGAAGGCAAGGGCGTGCTGTTCAAGAAGTTTGCCGGCATCGATGTGTTCGACATCGAGGTGAACGAGAAGAACCTCGACAAGCTGATCGACATGATTGCCGCGCTCGAGCCCACCTTCGGCGGCATCAACCTCGAAGACATCAAGGCGCCCGATTGTTTCTATGTGGAGCGCGCGTTGCGCAGCCGCATGAACATCCCGGTGTTCCACGACGACCAGCACGGCACGGCCATCGTGGTCGGCGCGGCGGTGCTCAATGCGCTCAAGGTCACGGGCAAGAAGATCACCGAGGTGAAGCTGGTGTCGTCGGGTGCGGGCGCGGCCGCGCTGGCCTGCCTGAGCCTGCTGGTCAAGCTCGGGGTGCCGCGCGAAAACATCTGGGTCACCGACCTTGCCGGCGTGGTCTACGAAGGCCGCACCGAGTTGATGGACGAAGACAAGATCGCGTTCGCGCAGAAGACCACGCTGCGCAGCTTGAGCGAGGTGATTGCCGGTGCCGACATCTTCCTCGGCCTGTCGGCCGGCGGTGTGCTCAAGAAGGAGATGGTCGCCAAGATGAACAAGCAGCCGGTGATCCTGGCGCTGGCGAATCCGACGCCCGAGATCCTGCCCGAAGAAGTGAAAGAGGTGCGCAGCGACGCGATCATCGCGACCGGCCGCACCGACTACCCGAACCAGGTCAACAACGTCCTGTGTTTCCCGTACATCTTCCGTGGCGCGCTCGACAGTGGCGCCACCACCATCACTTCCGAGATGGAGATCGCCGCGGTGCACGCCATCGCCGAGCTGGCCCAGGTCGAACAAAACGACATGGTGGCCGCGGCCTACGCTGGCGTCACGCTGAGCTTCGGGCCCGAGTACCTGATCCCGAAGCCGTTCGACCCGCGCCTGATGATGAAGATCGCGCCTGCGGTGGCCCGCGCCGCCGCCGAGTCGGGTGTGGCCACCCGGCCGGTGAAAGACCTCGACGCCTACCGCGAGAAGCTGCAGAGCTTCGTCTACGCCTCGGGCACGACGATGAAGCCGATCTTCACCTTGGCCAAGGGCGCCAAGCACAAGCGTGTGGCCTATGCCGAAGGCGAAGAAGAGCGCATCCTGCGTGCGGTGCAGGTGGTGGTCGACGAAGGGCTGGCGCGGCCGACGCTGATCGGCCGCCCGGTCGTCATCGCACAGCGCTGCGAGAAGTTCGGCCTGCGCCTGCAAGCCGGGCGCGACTACGACGTGGTCAACGTCGAACAAGACGATCGCTACCGCGACTACTGGCAGACGTATCACCGCATGAACGCGCGCAAGGGCGTGACGGCGCAGTACGCCAAGATCGAGATGCGCCGCCGCCTCACGCTGATCGGCGCGATGCTGCTGCACAAGGGCGAGGTCGACGGCATGCTGTGCGGCACCTGGGCCACCACCGCCTTGCACCTGCACTACATCGACCAGGTGATCGGCCTGCGCAAGGGTGCCAAGACCTACGCCTGCATGAACGGGCTGATCCTGCCCGGCCGCCAGGTGATGCTGGTCGACACCCACGTCAACTACGACCCGACGGCGCAGCAATTGGCCGAGATCACCGTGATGGCGGCCGAAGAGATGAAACGCTTCGGCCTGCTGCCCAAGGCCGCGTTGCTGTCGCACAGCAGCTTCGGCTCCAGCAACCAGCCCTCGGCGATCAAGATGCGCGAGACGCTGGCGCTGCTGCAGGAGCAGGCGCCCTGGCTCGAGGTCGACGGCGAAATGCACGGCGACGCCGCGCTCGACGCGGCCTACCGCACCCAGCTGATGCCCAGCAGCACCCTGAGCGGCGAGGCCAACCTGCTGGTCATGCCCAACATCGACGCCGCCAACATCAGCTACAACCTGCTCAAGACGGCGGCCGGCGGCGGCATCGCCATTGGCCCGGTGCTGCTCGGGGCGGCCAAGCCGGTGCACATCCTGACGCCCTCCACCACGGTGCGCCGCATCGTCAACATGACGGCCCTGACCGTCGCCGACGCCAACGCCGTGCGTTGAAAGCCCTGGGCCAGAAGGCCCAGGTTGGCGCACGGGCATGTGACAGTCGGGTCACAACTCTTTTGGGCCTCAGTTTGACGCGATGTTGAACAAGAAAGCCCATGTATTTACGGGCTTTCTGGGTTTGTTTGCGCACACTACCGTCGTGAAACATCTGCCCCAAATTGAGGCAGCGGCTTGAGCTTTCTCGCCTGATTCGATACCATCGCGGCTTCGTATTTCAGGGATATCCCGTGTTTCTCCTCGGTCGGCAGCCTGCGTGGCAACCCCTTTGCAAGTTGGGGCTGGCTATCGTTCTGGCAGTGACCTCAGTTTTTGGCAATGGTGCTATCGCCAAGGCACCACAGGCGCAACTGGAAACGGTTGCGCTGGCCAGCCTGCCGAGTGAAGCCCAAACCACCGAGCGCCTGATCCGTGCCGGTGGGCCGTTCCCTTACACCAAAGACGGCAGTCGCTTCGGTAACCGCGAGCGGCTGCTCCCGGCGAAAGCTCGTGGCTACTACCGCGAGTACACCGTGAAGACACCAGGATCGCGCGACCGTGGGGCGCGCCGCATCGTGTGTGGGGGCCAACAGCCCACCGCGCCCGACGCCTGCTTTTATACGAGCGACCACTACACGAGCTTTCGCCGCATCGTGCAGTGATCGCCCCAGGATTTTGTTTTTGATACCTAAGGAGGAACGCGACCATGCTTTTGCAGACAGTCCGTCCAAACATTGTCCAGTCGATACGCGCCTACCGCGTCGATGAACTGCATGAGGCCGCGCAGGGCGCGGGTCAGCATTTCCTCTACGCGAACCTGACCAACGCCCAGACCAAGCAAGACGTGATGGAGGCAATAGCCGAGTCCTTCCTGTTCCCGGCGCACTTTGGCAAGAACCTCGATGCCCTTTACGACTGCATGACCGACCTGGTGCACAAGTCGGGCGCGCAGCCGGGCTTTGTGGTGGTGTTGGAGCAGTTGCCCGACAACCCGCGCTTCGACCGCGAGGCACGCGAGCAGTTGCTGGACGTTTTCCGAGATGCGGCCGATTTCTGGGCCGAACGGAAAATCCCCTTCAGGTGCTTCTATTCTTTTCAGTAGCCCGCTCCCAAGAACAAGGGTCATGGGAGCGGGCTACGGAAACGGCCCCAAGCGTTGCAAGCGACAAGCCCGCCAAGGTGGCGGCCAAGACTGCAGCGAATGCGAGTTTCGGCATGAACATGCCGATGATGAGCAGCGCGTTTGACACCTCGATGTGGCTCACCGCCGCGTGATGTGATCTGACGCGTTGAAACAAGGGCAGTCTCGGCTGCCCTTTTTCATGGCCTCACGGTGCCAGTAATCGCGCCAGGGCCAGGTAGTCGACCACCGGCACCTCTTCGGCGCGGCGCTGGGTGTCGAACTCGCCAGTGAAGCCCCGCTCGTCCAGCCAGCGGCCGAGGGTGTTGCGCAGGATCTTGCGCCGCTGCGAGAAGGCCACGGTGACGAGTTCGCCCAACAGCGCCGCGTTGATGCCCGGAGGCAAGGGCAGGGGCAACATGCGCACCACGGCCGAGTCGACACGCGGTGGCGGGTCGAAGGCTTCGGGCGGCACGTCGAGCACCGATTCGATCTGGTAGCGCCACTGCAGCATCACCGTCAGGCGGCCGTAGTCCTTGTTGCCTGGCGCAGCGGCCATGCGGTCGACCACTTCCTTTTGCAGCATGAAGTGCTGGTCGGCGACATGGTCGACGGCTTCGAGCAGGTGGAAGAGGATCGGTGTGGAGATGTTGTACGGCAGGTTGCCCACCACCCGCAGTTTCTGGCCCAGCTGGGTGGCCAGTGCGGCGAAATCGACCCGCAGAACATCGGACTCCACCACGTTCAGCTCGGGGCGCTTGCGCAAGCGTGCGGCCAGGTCGCGGTCGAGCTCGATCACGGTCAGCCGTTCGCAGCGCGCCACCAAGGGGTTGGTCAGGGCGCCCAAGCCGGGGCCGATCTCGACCAGCGCCTGACCCGGCTGCGGGTCGATCACATCAATGATGGCGCCGAGGATGCCTACATCGGTCAAGAAATGTTGACCGAAACGCTTGCGCGCAATGTGTTTCACAGGCGCCTACTGCGGCGGCTCGCGCATCTCGACATACGCGCGCGCCCGCAGCTCACGCACCCATTCGGCGTAGGCCTCTTCGAACTTCTGTTCGCGCAGCGCGGCACGGGCTTGTTCGCGCTGTTGCTTGGCGTCGAGCGCCATCTTGCGGCGCTCAATCACCTGGATCAGGTGCACGCCAAAGCGCGACACCACGGGCTCGGACAGGCCGTTGATCGCCAGTGCGTTCATCGCCTCTTCGAACTCGGGCACGAAGTTGCCGGGCGACACCCAGCCCAGGTCGCCACCTTGCGCGGCGCTGCCGTCTTCGGAATTGTCGCGCGCGAGCTGCTCGAAGCTGCGTGCACCGCTGGCGATCTGGCGCTTGAACTCGACCAGCCGGGCGGCCGCGGCCTGTTGGCTCAACTGGGCCGACGGGCGCAGCAGGATGTGGCGGGCGCGGGTCTGGTTGATCGTCAAGGCGCCTGCTTCGCTGCGTTCGACCAGCTTGAGGATGTGAAAGCCGGCGCCGCTGCGCAGCAGGGTGGGCGACACCTCGCCGGCCTTGAGCGGGCGCACCGCGTCGACAAAGATGTCGGGCAGACGATTGGCCGGCCGCGAGCCGATTTCGCCGCCCTTGGCGCGGTTGGTGTCTTCGGACACCTCGCGCGCCACCACGTCGAAGGCTTCGCCGCGGCGGAGGCGGGCCATCGCGGCGTCGGCGCGGGCACGCCGCTCGGCCACAACGCTCTCGCTCGCGCCCTCGGGCACCGTCACCAGCACCTGGGCGATGTTGTATTCGGTCGCGGCGCCGGCCTCGGCGCGTTGTTTGTCGAGCCAGTTCTCGATCTCGGTGTCGGTGATGCGGATGCGCGCCTGCACCTCGCGCTCGCGGGTGCGCTCGAGCAACAGCTGGTCGCGCACGTTGTTGCGAAAGCGCAGGTAGTCGACCCCTTCGCGCCTCAGCCGCTCGCGCAGTTGGGTGGGGGTGAGCTGGTTTTGTGCGGCCACGTTGGTCACGGCGCGCTCGACCTCGGCGTCGTCGAGGCGCTGGCCGCTTTCGCGGGCGTGGGTGATTTGCACGCGCTCGTCGATCAGCGCGTCGAGCACCTGCTGGCGCAGCACGTCGGCGGGGGGCAGCTGGGCGTTGGCGCGGCGTGCGTTCTCGCGCACCTGGTTGAGCCGCAACTGCAGCTCGCCATTGGTGACGAGCTCCTGGTTGACGATGGCCACGATGTAGTCGGCGGTGCGGGGTGCGCTGGCGCGCGGCTGGGCAATGGCGCCCGGGTAGGCGCTCACCAGCAGGAGCGACAACACGGCGATGCGGGGCCAGGAGCGGGTCAGAGTCATGGGCTGTTCAGGGGGCGGTCGGCCGGTTGGCGTCCAGGGAGTTGTTGTCACGCAGCATGCGGTAGCCGGGCACATTGTCCTTCAAGACCCTCAGCGGGTTGGTTCCCAGGCGCGACAGGCCCACGAACTCGATCTCGAAGCCCAGCTGGGTGGTGGCTTCGACCTGGCTGGTGGACAGGCGTTTGGCGACCAGGCGGCCGATCCAGCAGCCGCCGTCGTACTCGAAACCGAGCACCGAATCGGTGATGCGGCTGTCGCGCAGGCTGTAGCTGACGCGGCCCACGGTGTACCAGGCGCTGGAGCAGGTGGTGCCATTGCCGCGGTTCATGCCCTCGCGCGGGCGACCGTAGAGCGGCCATTGCCAGCCGAGTTCGACTTGCTCACTCTCTTCGCGCTTGAAGCGGTAGGCGACGTTGAGCGTGCGATAGGGCCCGGGTGAGTAGCGTGCGCCGAGGATGGAGCGCACCGTGCGCTGGATCTCGGGGCTGTACTGCAGGCCGGCGTCGAGCTTCCACTTCGATGACAAGGTGCTGGAGCCGAGCAGCAACAGATCGGACACCCGCTGGGTGAAGGGCGCGCCATCGGGCGTGATGCGCTGGTCGGCGAACAGGAAGCGCTGCGCCAGCCCCAAGCGCAGCGCTTCGGCGCCGGTGTCGGCATCGAGCACGCGGGTGGTCACGCCAGCCGTCACCTGGTGGGCATCCGACACCTGGTCGATGCCGGAGAAGGCGTTGTCGGTGTAGATCGAGTCGAAGTTGAAATCCTTGCCCGCCGAGTCGAAGTTGGGCAGGCCGCCCTGGTCGCTGTAGGGCGTCTTGACGTAGAGCAGGCGCGGCTCCAGCGTTTGTCGCATCGCGCGACCCGACCACTGGGTGTCGCGCTCCAGCACCCAGGCGCTGTCGAGGCTGAAGCTCGGGATCGAGCGGCCGAACTGGGTGCGGCCGGCGCGGTCACCGCTGGTGAGCGGCTGGTCGACGGAGTACGCGGCGGCGTTGACCGACAGCTTGGGTGTCAGTGACCAGCCCGGCGTCACATAGGGCCAGCTCAGCGAGCCCAGCGCGTGCACCCGCGAGCCGGTCATGCGGGTGGGCTGCAGGTTGCCGTCGGGGTTGGTGAAGCGGTTGAACTCGCCTTCGAGCGCGAACTCCAGGCCACCGAACAAGCGCTGCGAGCCGCGCACGCCGATCTGCGGCAGCCGGTCGTAGGGGGCGACGTCGATCGGGTTGCTGGTGTCTTGCAGCAGCTGCCAGCGCAGCACCCGGGCGTAAGTGCGCCAGTCGCCGAACACCGGCTTGTTGGCGCGCAGGTCGGCGGCCAGCAGTCGTGGCGTGAGGCTGGGGGTTTCGCTGGGGAAGTCTTTCCAGTAGTCGTCGTCGGAGACGCGCGCCACGTGGGCGCGGTAGAAGCCGTCACCGAGCAGCGAACCCTCGTGCACCAGGCCCAGCGAGCCGCGCGAGCGCCCGGTCAACCGGTCGTTCGACAGCATGTTGAGGTTGAGCGTGCCTTCGTAGCCCGGCTCCAGGTAGCGGAACTCGGTGCCCAGGCCGACACCGCGCTTGGCGATGACGGTGGGGGTGATCGTGGCGTCGCGGTTGGGCGCGATGTTCCAGTAGTAGGGCACCGACAGCAGCAGGCCGCTCTTGTTGTCGAGCCCCATGGTGGGCGGCAGCCAGCCCGATTTGCGCGCATCGGTGAGCGGGAAGCTCAGCACCGGCGCGGCCAGGATGGGCACACCGTAAAAACGCAGCACCGCGCCTTCGGCAATGCCCTCGTTGTTGGCGAAGTCCATCTTCACGCGGCGGGACGACAGCAGCCAGGCCGGGTCGTCGGGGCCTTCGCGCGGGCAGCTGGTGTAGGTGGCGCCACTGGCGATCGCCACGTCCTCGTTCAGGAAGTCGATGCGTTGGGCGTCGCCGCCGGCCTGGGTGCGCGAGAAGAAGTAGCTCGGGTTGCTGAAGAAGCCCTCGAAGCGCTGCAGCTGCAGCTGCAGCTCGGGGCCGCTGTAGCGGTTGCCGTCGCGGGTGATGCTGACCTTGCCCTGGGCGCGCGCCAGGTCGCCCAGCTGGTCGTAGCTCAAGCGCTGCGCGCGAATCTCGATCTGGCCCTGGCGAAACACCACGTCGCCCTCGGCCACCACGTCGAGGTCAGGCCGTGCGCGGATCTCGGCGGCATCGACGATCACCGGTGGCTTGGCCTGCGCCCATGCGGCCGTGGTCAGCCCAGCGGCGAGGCAACCTGCAATGGCGCGGCGGTGTGAAGGGATCAAATGCAATGGGGAACGAGGGCGAGGGCTGGCAGTGGTAGAACGCCTGGTGCTGCTGCGTGGCACGTGGCCGGCCCGAGGCGATTTGTAGAATCGATTATCAACGAGGGTGGCCCGCTCGCAGCCTTCAATTCCCTCTCCTGCCCTGCGCTTCTCCATGCCCACACCGACTGCCGACCCCACCCCCATCGCCTGGCCCGACGAGGCGCGACGCGAGCTGTTCATGCGGTGGATGGAGGGCGTGGCCGCGCGCCACACGCTCGATGCCGCGAGCCTGCGCCCGGCCAGCGCCGACGCGAGCTTCCGGCGCTACTTCCGGGTCGACGGCGATGCCGGTCGCTCGTTCATCGTGATGGACGCGCCGCCGCCGCAAGAAGACGTGCGCCCCTTCGTGGCCCTCGCCACGATGTTTCAGCAGGCCGGGCTCAACGCACCGCGGGTGCTCGAGCAAGACGCGCAGCACGGCTTCCTGCTGCTCAGCGACCTGGGCTCCGACCTGTATCTGCAGGCCTTGCTGGAGGCCAAGGCCAAGGGTGACGAGCCCCGCATCGCCGCCTTGATGCGCGACGCCACCACCGCGCTCGTGCAATGGCAGTCCCGCGCCGACGCGAGCCAGCTCCCCGCCTACGACGACGCACTGCTGCGCCGCGAGCTGGCGCTGTTTCCCGACTGGTGCGTGGCGCGCGAACACGGCGTCACCTGGACGCCCGACCAGCAGGCCAAATGGCACAAGGTCTGCGACCTGCTGGTCGCCAGCGCACTTGCACAACCCACCGTCGCCGTGCACCGCGACTACATGCCGCGCAACCTGATGGTCCGCCCGACCGAAGAGGGCAACCCCGGCATCCTCGACTTCCAAGACGCGGTGCGGGGCCCCATCAGCTACGACGTGGCCTCGATGCTGCGCGATGCCTTCATCTCCTGGGAAGAGCCGCAAGAGATCGACTGGGCCGTGCGCTACTGGCAGCAGGCCCGCAAGGCCGGCCTGCCCTTGAGCGACGACTTCGGCGAGTTCTGGAAGCAGCTCGAATGGATGGGCCTGCAGCGCCACCTCAAGGTGCTGGGCATCTTCTGCCGCTTGAAGCACCGCGACGGCAAACCCAAATACAGCGAAGACCTGCCGCGCTTCTTTGCCTATGCCCACAAGGTGGCGACGCGTTACAACGGCCTGGGGCCGCTGGCCCATCTGCTGGAGCCGCTGATGGGTGCGACACGGCACGACGTCTTTTACTGAGCGCGTCTCTCTCTCTCAGCGCCTACTGCAGCACCGGCTTGTCGATCGCTGCCAGGTTGTGGCGCGGCGTCTCGCAGCCGGCCGCCTGCAGCCAGGGGTCGTGTTCGGCGCCGCCGAAGGTCTGCACCAGAAAGTCGATGAAGGCCCGCGTGCGTGCCGGCACGTACTTGCGCGTGGGCATCGCGGCGTACACGCGCAGCGTCAGCACACGCCATTCGGGCAGCACCCGCTCCAGCGCATGCTCTAGCAGCGCGTCTTCGACCACGTAAGACGGCAGGCCCGAGATGCCCATGCCGGCCAGCGCAGCGGCGTACATGGTGTCGCTGTGGATGGTGCTCAGCGCCGGCTTGGCCGGCACCAGCGTCACCGACTCGCCCGAGGGTTCGTCGTCGCCCCATTCGCCGCGGTGAAAGGTGATCTCGCGCGTGAAGCTCGGCAGCATCGCCTCGTGCTGCGGCAACTCGTTCGGGTGCTGCGGTCGGCCCATGCGGTCGAGGTACTCGGGTGAGGCGCAGGTGATCACCTCAGAGCGCGCCAGCAGCCGGGCCACGAAGTCACCGTCCAGCGGCTGGCGGCCGACCTGGATGATGCTGACGTCGAAGTTTTCGTCCACCGTTTCGACCGGCCCCGGCGCGGCCAGCTCCAGCGTCACACGCGGGTAGAGCTTGCGAAAGCGTGGCAGGTGCTTGGCGATCTGGTGCACCGCAAATGCGGGCGGCGCCAGCACGCGCAGGTGGCCGCGCGGCTCCGAGGTGGCGGCGCTGGCCAGCGCCTCGGCCTCTTCGACCTCGGTGAGGATCTGCCGCACCCGCTCCAGGTAGAGCTCGCCGGTGTCGGTGAGCGCCAGGCGGCGGGTGGTGCGGTTGATCAGGCGGGCGCCCAGGTGCTCTTCCAGGTCGGCGACCAGGCGGGTCACGACGGCTGCCGACAGGTTCAGCTGGCGGGCCGCGCCAGCGAAGCTGCCCTCTTCGATCACCCGGGAAAACACCCGCATGGAGTGGAGTCGGTCCATGTCTTACACCCTCATTGTTTCTATTTACGCAATGCGCAATTCAAGCATAGGCTATTTATTGATGCTTTGGCAATGCCTACAGTTCACCCCATCGATGAGCCGAACCCAAACCAAGCGACTCACCGAGGCTGGACAAGACGGCATCCCAAACCAACTAGGCCGCCCTGCCCGGAAACGTCAACAACCTGTTTGAACCCTAGGAAATCATCATGAACACCAAGCAAGCCATCGCCGCCGCCGTCATCTCCCTCATCGGTTCTGCCGCGTTTGCGCAGTCCTCCGAAGCTGATCTCCAGTATTTCGGCGCCGACCAGAAGTCGACCGTCAGCCGCACTGAAGTGCGTGCCGAAGCGCAAGCCGCTGTCGCCAACGGCGAATTGACCACCCCGAGCGAAGCGCTCGCCTGGGCCGGCAGCACGCAGAAGTTCGTGCCGCTGAATGTGGCCGCCAAGTCGGTTGCCAAACCTGCCGTCGTGGCCAACAAGGCCGGCGCTTCGACACTGACCCGCGAAGAGGTGCGCATGCAAGCCCGCGAATACGTGCGCAACGAATCCACCAAGCCCTCCGTCAGCACCGGCTACTGAAATCGGCGCTGCCCTGAATCACTGAAAGAAGACATCACCATGAACCGCAAACAAGCCATCGCAGCCGCCGTGCTCGCACTCACCGGCTCTGCCGTGTTCGCCCAGGCCGAAGCCGACCTGCAACATTTCGGCGCGCCGCAGTCGGCGGCCAGCACCACCACCCGTCAAGCCGTGCGCGCTGAAGTGCTGCGTGCCCGCGCCGCCGGTGAAGCCGTGGTGCCGGCCGAGGCCGACGTGGCCGGTCTGTTCCCCAAGGCTGCCGCCAAGGGCCAGGCCAGCCAGCTGACCCGTGCCGAAGTGCGCGCCGAGGTGCTGAAGGCCCAGGCCGATGGCAGCTTGGCCCGTGCACGCGAGCTCGACATCGTGGGCGAGAAGGCCGTGGCCTCGGTGCGCACCCGCGAAGAAGTGCGCAATGAAGCCATCGCTGCCAGCCGTGCGCCGCGCGTGCAAGCCGGCCGCTGAACTCACCGCAGTTTGAAGAAGCCGCCTTTGGGCGGCTTTTTTCATGGCCGCACAAAGCACCGAAAATGGCGGCCATGTTGCGAATCACCGAACTGCGCCTGCCGCTGAACCACACCGACGACGAGTTGCGCCCCGCCATCCTCAAGCGGCTTGGGCTGCCAGACGCCGCGCTGAAGTCGTTCACGGTGTTCAAGCGCAGCTACGACGCGCGCAAGAAAAGCGCGGTGGTGCTGATCTACACGCTCGATTGCAAGATCGACGACGAAGCCGCGGTGTTGCAGCGCTTCGCCGGTGACCACCACATCCGCCCGACGCCCGACACCAGCTACCACTTCGTCGGCCACGCGCCGGCCGACTTTGCCGCGAGTGGCACGCCACGGCCCTTGGTCATCGGCTTCGGGCCGTGCGGCATCTTCGCGGCGCTGATCCTTGCGCAGATGGGGCTGCGGCCGATCGTGCTGGAGCGTGGCAAGGAGGTGCGCCAGCGCACCAAGGACACCTGGGGCCTGTGGCGCCAACGCGTCCTCAACCCCGAGTCGAACGTGCAGTTCGGCGAGGGCGGCGCCGGCACCTTCTCCGACGGCAAGCTGTGGAGCCAGATCAGCGACCCGCGCCACCTCACGCGCAAGGTGCTGACCGAGTTCGTGAAGGCCGGCGCGCCGGAAGAAATCCTCTTCGTCGCCAAGCCGCACATCGGCACCTTCCGCCTGGTCAGCATGGTCGAGAAGATGCGCGCCGACATCGTCGCGCTGGGTGGCGAGATCCGCTTCGAGCAGCGGGTGACCGATGTGCGCATCGAAGCGGGGCACATTCGCGGCGTGACACTCGCCTCGGGCGAAGAGCTGCGCGCCGACCACGTGGTGCTCGCGCTCGGCCACAGTGCTCGCGACACCTTCACCATGCTGCACGAGCGTGGGGTCTACATGGAGGCCAAGCCGTTTTCGGTCGGCTTTCGCATCGAGCACCCGCAAAGCCTGATCGACGCGGCGCGCTTCGGCCCCAATGCGGGCAACCCGATCCTCGGTGCGGCCGACTACAAGCTGGTGCACCACGCGAAGAACGGCCGCGCGGTCTACAGC
>NZ_JADMJX010000140.1 GCF_018780185.1 Rhizobacter sp. | reverse complement strand
GTGGCGAAATTGGTAGACGCACCAGGTTTAGGTCCTGACGCCAGCAATGGTGTGCGGGTTCGAGTCCCGCCCCGCGCACCAGCAAATATCAAACCAGAGAGTCCGGAACATCATGGCTGTCACTGTTGAAACCCTCGAGAAACTCGAACGCCGCATCACGCTGACGCTGGCCGCCGACACCATCAACAACGAGGTGCAGTCGCGCCTCAAGCGCCTGGCCCGCACGGTCAAGGCAGACGGTTTCCGTCCTGGCAAGGTGCCGATGAGCGTCGTCGCCCAGCGCTACGGCTATTCGGTGCAGTACGAAGTCATGAACGACAAGGTCGGCCAGGCTTTCCAGCAAGCCACCAACGAAGCCAACCTGCGCGTGGCCGGCGCGCCCCGCATCACCGAAAAAGAAGCCTCGCCTGAAGGCCAGATGGCGTTCGACGCGACCTTCGAGGTGTATCCCGAAGTGAAGCTGGGTGACCTGAGCACCGCCGAAGTCGAGCGTGTCAGCACCGAAGTGACCGATGCCGCCATCGACAAGACGCTCGACATCCTGCGCAAGCAGCGCCGCACCTTCGCACAGCGTGCGAAGACCGAAGCCGCGACCGATGGCGACCAAGTCACCATCGACTTCGAAGGCAAGATCGATGGCGTGCCGTTCGACGGTGGCAAGGCCGAAGGCTTCCAGTTCATCATCGGCGAAGGCCAGATGCTCGAAGCCTTCGAGAAGGCCGTGCGCGGCATGAAGACCGGCGACTCCAAGACCTTCCCGCTGCAGTTCCCCGAGGACTACCAGGGCAAGGACGTGGCCGGCAAGGAAGCCGACTTCATGGTCACCCTGAACAAGGTCGAAGCCCAGCACCTGCCCGAAGTGAACGAAGCCCTGGCCAAGGCCCTGGGCATCGCCGACGGCACCGTGGAAGCGCTGCGCGCCGACATCAAGCGCAACCTCGAGCGTGAAGTGAAGTTCCGCGTGCTGGCACGCAACAAGGCCTCGGTGATGGATGCTGTGGCCAAGAGCGCCGAGCTCGACCTGCCGACGGCACTGGTCAAGAACGAGATCGACCGCATGATCGAAGGCGCCCGCGCCGACCTGAAGAAGCGTGGCGTGAAAGACGCCGAAAAGGCGCCGATCCCCGAAGAAATCTTCAAGCCCCAAGCCGAACGCCGCGTGCGCCTGGGTCTGGTGGTGGCCGAACTGGTGCGCTCCAACAACCTGCAAGCCAAGCCCGAGCAGCTGCAAGCCCACATCGAAGAGATGGCGCAGAGCTACGAGAAGCCAGCCGAGGTGGTGCGTTGGTACCTGAGCGACCGCAACCGCATGGCCGAAGTCGAAGGCGTGGTGATCGAGAACAATGTCACGGAGTTCGTTCTCGCCAAGGCCAAGGTCACCGACAAGGCGTTGCCGTTTGACGAGCTGATGGCCGGCTGATCGGCACACCGATCCAGTCGCCATAAGGGCGCCCGGCCGTAAGGTCTGGCGCCCTTGGTTTTTGTTCGGTACTGTTTCTGTGCTGCCTCTCTTGTCGCGACATAATCAGACCCAACCTGTATCGATCACTCTTCAAGGACGCAACGCATGAGCGCGCTGGAAACTCAAAGCTTGGGCATGGTGCCTGTCGTCATCGAACAATCGGGCCGCGGCGAGCGTGCCTATGACATCTACAGCCGCTTGCTGCGCGAGCGCATCATCTTCCTGGTGGGCCCCGTCAACGACCACACCGCCAGCCTGGTGGTGGCGCAATTGCTCTTCCTGGAGAGCGAGAACCCCGACAAGGACATCCACTTCTACATCAACTCCCCGGGCGGCTCGGTGACGGCCGGCATGTCGATCTTCGACACCATGGAGTTCATCAAGCCCGACGTGTCGACCATGTGCGTGGGTATGGCGGCCAGCATGGGCTCCTTCCTGCTGATGGCCGGTGCCAAGGGCAAGCGTTTTTCGCTGCCCAACGCCCGCGTGATGATTCACCAACCCTCGGGCGGCGCGCAGGGCCAGGCGACCGACATCGAGATCCACGCCCGCGAGATCCTCAAGACCCGCGCCCAGCTCAACAAGATCTACGCCGAACGCACCGGCCAGCCGCTGGAGAAGATCCAGGCCGACATGGAACGCGACTTCTTCATGGACCCGGAAGAAGCCAAGGCCTACGGCCTGATCGACCAGGTTCTGAACAAGCGTGCGGGGCCGGCAGCGGCTGGCTGACACCGCGTTTTGACCGGGCAAGACCCGTAACTGCGATCCAAACGGGGCCTTTATTACCGCCAAGGCCCCGTTTTCTTTTGCTCTATCATTCACTCAGCCTCTTCTACGCCTCAGCGCGCACCCATTCATGGCCGAAAAAAAAGGCTCCTCCAGCGAGAAAGTTCTTTACTGCTCCTTCTGCGGCAAAAGCCAGCATGAGGTGAAGAAACTCATCGCCGGCCCGTCGGTTTTCATCTGCGACGAGTGCATCGAGCTTTGCAACGACATCATTCGCGATGAAGTCCCGGCCGACACGCCCGAAGCGCGCGCCGCCAAGTCCGACTTGCCGGTGCCGAGCGACATCAAGGCGAGCCTCGACCAGTATGTGATTGGACAAGACACCGCAAAGCGCACGCTGGCGGTGGCGGTCTACAACCACTACAAGCGCCTGAAGCACATGGCCACCACCAAAGACGAGGTGGAGCTGGCCAAGAGCAACATTCTTCTGATTGGCCCCACGGGCTCGGGCAAGACCCTGCTGGCGCAAACGCTGGCCCGCTTGCTCAACGTGCCGTTCGTGATTGCCGATGCCACCACGCTGACCGAAGCCGGTTATGTGG
>NZ_JADMJX010000195.1:13740-21947 GCF_018780185.1 Rhizobacter sp. | reverse complement strand
GCCAGTTCATCGGCGCGCGCGAGATCGACCGCATGAACGACCCCGACGTGCGCGTGGCGCGCAGCCTGGCTGCGTTGTTTCACCCAACGCTGTACCCCGGCGTGGGCAGCCTCTTGCGCATCACCCAGCAGGAGCTGGGTTACCTGGTGGGCCTGTCGCGCCAGCGGGTGAACGAGGCGCTGCACGCGCTGCAGGGGCTGGGCCTGATCCGCATCGAATATGGGGGTTTGCGTGTGCTCGACCTTGACGGTTTGCGCAGGCAGGTCGAGCGCGGCGGGCGAGAATAGCGCCCACCCATGAATGCCACCGACCCCGCACTCCAAGCCCTGATCGACCGCGTGCTCGCCGCCCAGGCTGCCGGCAGCTCCCTCAACATCTGCGGTGGCGGCAGCAAGAGCTTCTACGGCGAAGCGCCGCTCGGCGAGCCGCTGCACACCACGGCGCTCGCGGGAATCTCCAGCTATGAGCCGAGTGAGTTGGTGGTGACCGCACGGGCCGGCACCCGCTTGATCGAGCTGGAGTCGGTGCTCGCCGAACGCGGCCAGTGCCTGCCCTTTGAGCCGCCGCACTTCGTCACCCACGGCAGCACCGGCGCCACCGTGGGCGGCATGGTGGCGGCGGGTTTGTCGGGGCCGCCGCGGGCCTCGGTCGGTGCGGTGCGCGACTACGTGCTGGGCGCCAGCCTGCTCAACGGCAAGGGCGAGGTGCTGAGCTTCGGCGGCCAGGTGATGAAGAACGTGGCGGGCTACGACGTCTCGCGCCTGCTCGCCGGCTCGATGGGCACGCTGGGCGTGATCCTCGAGGTCTCTCTCAAGGTGCTGCCGATGGCACCGGCCACCGCCACGCTGCGCTTCCAGCTGGAGCAGGTGGCCGCGCTCGACAAGCTCAACCTGTGGGGCGGCCAGCCGCTGCCGCTCAACGCCAGCGCCTGGTGGGACGGCACCCTGCTCGTGCGCCTTCGTGGCGCGCTCGCTGCGGTGCAGGCCGCCATCACCCGCATGGGCGGCGACGTGATCGAGCCGGCCCACGCCAGCCCGTTCTGGGACGGCCTGCGCAACCATACCGACGAATACTTCACCAAGGCGCAAAAGGCGGTGGCCGGCGGCAGCGTGTCGCTGTGGCGGGTGTCGCTGCCGCCCACGGCCAAACCGCTGATCCTGCCGGGCGAGCAGCTCATCGAGTGGCATGGTGCGCAGCGCTGGCTGTGCACCTCGGCGTCGGCCGCCAAGGTGCGCGAGGCGGCGTTGCGCGCGGGTGGCCACGCCACGCTCTTCATGGCGCAACACAAGGCGGGCGGTGCGTTTGCGCCGCTGAAAGCGCCGCTGGACCGCATTCACCGCGACCTGAAAACCGCCTTTGACCCTGCGGGGGTGTTCAACCCCGGTCGGCTGTACCCTGGGCTGTGAGCATGAGCAACGGCGACATCCCCAACGACATGCGGCGCTACTACGCGCTGCGCGCGCGCGAGTACGAACGCATCTACGCCAAGCCTGAGCGCCAGGCCGACATCGCGGCGGTGAAGGCCTGGCTGCCGCCGCTGTTCGACGGCCGCCACGTGCTCGAAGTGGCCTGCGGCACCGGCTACTGGACGCCGTTCGCCGCAGCCACCTGCGCCTCATGGCTGGCCACCGACGTGAACGAAGAAGTGCTCACCCTGGCGCGCGCCAAGCCGCTGCCGCATGCGCGTGTGCAGTTCAAGAATGCCGATGCGTACGCGCTGGGTCTGCCCCGGCAGTTCGACGCCGCCTTCGCTGGCTTCTGGTGGTCGCACGTGCCACTGGAGCGCCGCGCCGAGTGGCTCGATGGCCTGCACGCCTGCCTGCTGCCCGGTGCGCGCGTGGTGCTCATCGACAACCGATATGTCGAGGGCAGCAGCCAACCGATCACGCGGCGCGACGAGCTGGGCAACAGCTACCAGACCCGCCGCCTCGACGATGGCTCGACCTTCGAGGTGTTGAAGAACTTCCCCGCTGAAGACGACATGAGCCGCCTGCTGGGCTCGCGTGCCAAAGAATTCAGCTGGACGCAGTGGCCCTACTTCTGGGCCTGCACCTACACGGTCGCCTGATGCAAACCAAACTCTCGCCCGAGTTCAAAGGCACACGCGACGGCGAGGCGGCCGAGGCCATTCTCCGCAAGTGTGTGCACTGCGGTTTTTGCACCGCCACCTGCCCCACCTACCAGCTGCTGGGCGATGAGCTCGACGGCCCGCGCGGCCGCATCTACCTGATGAAGCAGGTGCTCGAAGGTGAGCCCGTCACGCGCAGCACCCAGCTGCACCTGGACCGCTGCCTGACCTGCCGCAACTGCGAAACCACCTGCCCCTCGGGCGTGCAGTACGGGCAGCTGGTCGATATCGGCCGCAAGCTGGTCGAAGCGCGTGTGCCGCGCCCGCCCAAAGAAAAAGCCGTGCGCTGGCTGCTGAAAGAGGGGCTTACCTCGGCCGCCTTCGGCCCCGCGATGAAGCTCGGCCAGATGCTGCGGCCGCTGTTGCCCGAGGTGCTGAAGGACAAGGTGCCTGCCAAGGCGAGCCCCCGCGCCCACCAGTGGCCCACGCGCGAACACCCGCGCAAGGTGCTGCTGCTGATGGGCTGCGTGCAGCCGGCGATGGCGCCCAACATCAACAGCGCCACCGCGCGCGTGCTCGACGCCGCCGGCATCCAGACCCTGGTGGCCGACGATGCCGGTTGCTGCGGCGCGCTGCGCACCCACCTGGCCGACACCGAAGGCGGCCTCCAGGACATGCGCCGCAACATCGACGCCTGGTGGCCGTTGGTGGTGGCGGGCAAGGTCGAGGCCATCGTGATGAACGCCTCGGGCTGCGGTGTGATGGTGAAGGACTACGGCCATGCACTCGCGCACGACCCGGCCTACGCCGACATGGCCCGGCGCATCAGCGAGCTCACGCGCGACCTGAGCGAGCTGCTGCCCGACATCGCGCCCCGGCTCAAGACCAAGCTGCGCAAGCCCAAGCTGCGTGAGCTCGTGTTCCACCCGCCCTGCACGCTGCAGCATGGCCAGCAGTTGCGCGGCGGGGTCGAGACCCACCTCGCCACGCTCGGCTTCGAGGTCAGGCTCGCCGCCAGCGAGAGCCACCTGTGCTGCGGCTCGGCCGGCACCTACTCGGTGCTGCAGCCCGAGCTGTCGCACCAGCTGCGCGACCGCAAGCTCAGCGCTTTGACCGCGAGCGAGCCGCAGGTGATCGTGTCGGCCAACATCGGCTGCATCCAGCACCTGCAAAGCGGCACGGCGACACCGGTGCGGCATTGGGTCGAGGTGATCGACGAGGCACTCAACTCGGGCGTGGGCTGAACCGCACGGCACTGTGCACACACGTGTGTGTCAGTGATGTGAAAGCCCGCGGGCGAAACAGGCCCTGTCGGGCCGTGCCAACGGTCAGCGACCGTCACGGTTTTGTCGCAAAAATTCCGGGTCTCGTTTGATTGAATCCCATGGTTCTCACAACCGTTGGACGCATTCCAAATGAACCGCAAATCGCTTCTCGCCCTCTCACTGCTCGCCGGCTTTGCCAGCGCCGCTTCGGCCCAATCGTCGGTCACGATCTTCGGCGTGCTCGACGCCA
Source organism: Rhizobacter sp. (assembly GCF_018780185.1). Classification (GTDB taxonomy): domain Bacteria; phylum Pseudomonadota; class Gammaproteobacteria; order Burkholderiales; family Burkholderiaceae_C; genus Rhizobacter. Next base: position 18,364 of record NZ_JADMJX010000195.1, on the reverse strand, counting down.
ACCTGCGCCAGATCGACAACAACGGCGTCAAGGTCCGCCAGCTCGGCACAGACGGCCTCTCGAGCAACCGCCTCGGCTTCCGCGGGGTTGAAGACCTCGGCGGCGGCCTGAAAGCGGGCTTCTGGCTCGAAGCCGCACTCAACGCCGACGATGGCACCACCAACTCCAGCGGCAAGTTCTGGCACCGCCGCTCGACCGTCAGCCTCGAAGGCGGCTTCGGCGAGATCCGTCTCGGCCGCGACTACGCACCCACCTACACCGGCATCTCCGACTTCGACGCCTTCGGCGACAACGGCGTGGGCAAGTTCTCGAACCTGCAATCCAAGCTGACCGGCACCGTCAACACCAACAGCCGCCTCGACAATGAAGTGCAGTACTTCCTGCCCAAGGACCTGGGCGGTGTGTACGGCACGCTGGCCGTGGCCGCGGGTGAAGGCACGGTCGGCAACAAGTACGTGGGTGGCCGTGTCGGTTATGCCGCCGGCCCGCTGAACGTGTCGGGCTCCTACGGCACGACCGATGCCAACGCGACCGAAGACAAGTACAAGATCGGCTCGCTCGGCGTGGCCTACAACTTCGGCGTGGTGCGCCTGCTGGGCTCGTTCACGCAGATCAAGTTTCTGTCGCGTGAAGAGCGGCTGATCTTGATCGGCGCCACCGCGCCGGTGGGCCCGGGCCTGATCCGCGCTTCGTTCGGCCGCGCCGACCTGTCGGGCGGCACCGGCGCCACCCGCACGGCCGATGCCGACGACGCGTCGCTGATCGCTGTGGGCTATGTGCACAACCTGTCCAAGCGCACCGCGCTGTACGGCACCTACTCGCGCATTGCCAACAAGGGTGCGCAGAACTTCGCGGTCGGCAGCACCACCCCGGCGCTGCCGAACGGCCAGAAGTCGCAAGGCATCGAAGCGGGCCTGCGCCACAGCTTCTGATCCCGGGCACTGAAGTGGTTTGAGAGCCGGCCTGCGGGCCGGCTTTTTCATGCCCGAGCGTTGTTACGACGCGTGCCCCTCCGCCGCCAGCGGCTCGGGCCGCGTGCGCAGTGCCCACATGACCCCGGCGATCAGCAGGGCGATGCCGGCGAGCGTCTCGGGCTGCGGCCACTCGCGGCGCAGCACGAAGGCGTAGCTCAGTGCGGCCAGCGTCTCGAACACGATCAGTTGCCCGGCCAATGAAGGCGGCAGGCGCTGGCTGGCTTCGTTCCAGCACACCGTGCCGAGCCACGAGGCGAGCAGGCCGATGGCGAACATCAGCAGCAGGAAGTCGCCCACCCGGGGGCCGAAGGGCATCGGGAAGCTGTCGCCACTGAGCGCGCTCCACAACCACACACTGGCATAGCCGATCAGCGCGAGCGGCAGCGTGGCAATGCCTTGAGCCGTGGCCCAGCTGCGCGGGTTGCGGTCGGGGTGCGCGCGCAGCCAGTCGGCGTTGCGAATGGGGTACCAGGTCCAGCACACCACCGCGCCCACCGCCAGCGCGGCGCCCAGCGCGTAACGCGCCACGTCGGCATCCGGGTCTTGCCGCAGGTGGCTGATCTCGACATGGTTGACGAGGGCGATGCCGGTGGCGATCAAGCCCAGCGAGGGCAGCATGCGCGCCCACGGCAGCTTGGCCTCGCGCAGCGGCCCCGTGCGCAGGTTGGCGGTGATGGCGATCACCACCGGCAGCGTGCCGATGATCATGGTCGGCAGTGGGCCGCCCGCACGCTGGATGGCGCTGGCCAGAAACAGGTAGTAGACGACGTTGCCGACGGCCGCGAGCTTGAGAGCCTCCAGCCAGTCGGCCCGAGTCAGCTCGCGCAGTCGAGCACGGTCGAACCACGCGAGCGGCAGCGCGATCAGGCCGAACGCCAGGTAGCGCCCGAACGATTGCAGCGTGGCCGGGTACTCGGGCAGCAGCAGCGGGCCGACGAACACCAGGCCCCACATCAGGCCAGCGGCCAGGGCAAAGAAGATTCCAGCAGTCATGCGGCCGAGTGTGGCTCAGGCCTGCGGCAGCGGTCTTGTACGCAATTGCGCCTGTTGACTTGGGCTTGATACCGCGCCGGGGTCACGCCGTACATGCGCGCAAACCGGCGCGTGAGGTGGGGCTGGTCGACCAGCCCGACGTCGGCTGCCACATGGGCCGGGCTCACGCCGGCGGCGAGCTGCTGCTTGGCGCGAAACAGGCGCACCGCCATCACCATCTGGTGCGGTGTCACGTGATAGCGCTGCTTGAAGCGGCGCAAGAAGTGGAACGGGCTCAGCCCCGCTTCGTGGGCCAGTTGCTCCAGCGTCAGCGGCTCGGCATAGCGGGCCTGGATCAGCGCGTGCACACGTGCCAGTGCGGCATCGGGTCGGGTGATCGCCGAGGCCGATCGTGTGGTGCCGGTGTGCGCGTGCGGGCGCAGCATCTCCAGCAGGTCGACCAACGCGCTGTCGATGGCCAGGGCATCCGGGGCGTTCCACATCGCGGCCAGCAGGCGGCCGACACGGCGCGCGGTGCGCACGTCGTGCACGGTGGGCTGGGCGAAGTGCCAGCCACGTTCGCCCGTCACCTGGGTCAGCAACTCGGCGTCGAGGTAGAGCATGCGGTAGCGCCAGCCGTGTTCGGTCTCGGCGCGGCCGGTGTGCAGCTCGTCGGGGTTCATCAACACCAGCGTGTCGGGCGGCGCAAGGTGGTCGCCGCCGCGGTAGCGAAAGCGCTCGACACCCGATTCGATCGCGCCCAGGCCGAAGGCCTCGTGCGTGTGCGGGTCGAAGGCGTGGTGCACGATGCGCGCGCGGTACAGCTCGATGCCCGCACGCGCCGGCCGCTTGAACTCGGCCGCGTCTTGCGGGTGCTCGAAGTGGTCGGGGACGGCTTTCATGGTGTGGCTCACTGAACTCACTGAAGGGTGTCGAGCGCGGGCAGCCCCGATGTGCCCTGCAGGCACTGCCACAGGCAGACCGCGAGGCCTGGGTCGCCCGTCCACAGCGTGTAGCGCCCCTGCCCATGCTCCCGGCGCATGCGCTCTTGTTGCGCGATCGAATGCATCGCGAAGGCCCGCGCACGTTGCAGCCACAGCGGGTCGCCGGTGCGTTGGTAGAGCGTGAGAAACGCATGGCCGTTGCCCGCCGTGCCATGGCACACACCGTAGCCCTTGGTCAACGGCCCGGCCTGCCAGACCGCGTGGCCGGCGGCGATCAGCAGGCGATCGATCTCGGCCGACTGGTGCAATGGAAAGTGAGTCATGCGGCCATACATGTCCTGCGTCCACAGATGGCACTGCGCCTTGTCGTCGAAGAGCCAGGTGCGCCAGAGCTGATCGACGTTGCGCAAGAACAGCTCGCGCCAGCGCGCGTCGTGGGTCGCCTCCCAGAGCTGCCAGGCCGCGACCATGGTGCCGGGTGCGGCCCACAGCGCTTCGTTGGTGGGGTTGGCGATGTTCGACTCGATCGTGGTGTACAGCCGGTCGGCTGCCTCGGCCGAGCCGGTCAGGCGCCACCACAGGAGCAGGATGCCGGCCTCGCCCAGGAAGTAAGACGGCACCACCTCGCCGGTGTCGGGCGCGCGCAGGTAGTCGGCATGGGCCTGCTCGATGAGGCCGGCAGGGTCGCTCGCCAGCTCCACTGCCCCCTGGCGCTGCAGGTACCACAGTGCCCACAGCACACCGGCGCTGCCGAGGTAGAGGCTTTTGCAGCCGTCGGCCGGCTCGTCCCCTTCGTCGTCGAGCGGGTGTGCGCGCCAGTGGCCGTCTAAGCGATGCTGTTCGATGTCGTGCGCAATCGCGCGGATGGCCGCGTGCGCCCGGGTGTCATCCCAGGGGGTGTCGCAATGCGCTTCGTGGCGATCGGGGTCGAAAAGCATGGTGTGGCCGCAGGCTGGCTGATCGACGAGGGTACTGCAGCGGCCGTCGCGCGAACAGGTCGCCGCTTCCGTGAAGTTGTGGGGCGGATTACGTCACGCTGCGGGGTGGGTCGTGCGGGGCGTGGCAGGGCCCGCCGCTTAACATGGGGTTCTCCTTGAGCAGGCGCACCAGACGCGCGCAGCATGAACGTTTTGATCGATCGCCCGCAGCACGAGCCGGGCGCGCGCGGCCTCTCCGTCTGACGATGGCGCACCCAAACCGCAGCGCCCGGGGCACGGCCCGAGCAGTCTTCCTGGCCTGGGCCTTGTGGCTGTTGCTGAGCCCGGTGTTGGCCGCTCCCTTGAAGCTCGACGGGCGCACGGCCGTGGCGCAGGCCTGGCCGGCCGTCAGCCTGCGCTTTGAAGCGAGCCAGGCACTCACCGCCGAGCAGGTGCTGGCCGAGCCGCAGGCGTTTGCGCCACCGCAGTCCACCTACGCCACGCTCGGGGTGCACAAGGAGGCCGTGTGGCTGCGCATCCCGCTCGAGCGCTCGGCGCAGGCTGCGTCGCAATGGATCCTCGACATCGACTACCCCGTGCTGAACCGGGTCGACGTGCATGTGCTCGTCAACGGCCGTGTCACCCACCACACCGTGCTCGGCAACCAGTTGCCCGTGAGCGAGCGGCCAATGGCCAGCCGCTCGCACGCCGTGGCGCTGGAGTTGCCGGCGGGCGCGGGTGTCGAGCTGTTGCTGCGTGTGCAGACTGCGGGCGCGATGATCCTGCCGATCACGCTCAACACGCCGCGTGCCTTTCA
>NZ_JADMJX010000195.1:7740-13640 GCF_018780185.1 Rhizobacter sp. | reverse complement strand
TGATCGCGCTCATCAACGGCAAGCTGCCGGTGAACTTCTGGACGCTGCATTCCTTCGAGTTCGGCGCCACGATCGACATGCTGCTCTACCTGTATGTGCTGAGCCAGGGCACGAAGGCCGTTCACACCGCGGCGCGGCACGCCACACGCGAGCGTGACGCGATGCGCTCGCTGGCCCACAGCGACTCGCTGACGGGGCTGACCAACCGGCGTGGCCTGACCACCGAGCTGAAGGTGGCGCTGTTGCGCAGCAGCCCGCAATGCCTGGTGGCGCTGTACCTGCTCGACCTCGACGGCTTCAAACCCGTCAACGACCAATATGGCCACGATGTGGGCGACGAGCTGCTCGTTGCCGTGGCGCGCCGCCTGCAAGCGGCGGTGCGCGTGGGCGACGTGGTGGCGCGCCTGGGCGGCGACGAGTTCGTGATCATGAGCAGCGGCCTCACGCAGCCGGCGCAGGCCGATGCGCTGGCGCACAAGCTGCTCGAGTCGATCAGCGCGCCGTTTCAACTGGGCCCGCACACCTGCCATGTGAGCATGACCGTGGGCTATGCGCTGGCGCCGCTCGACGGCACCGACGCCGCGGCACTGCTCAAGCAGGCCGACGCGGCCATGTATGCCGGCAAGCAGGCCGGCAAGAGCTGCGCGCGCCGGGGCACGCCCAGCACGGGCGCGGTGCTGCCCGGTTGAGCCTTCAGGGGCGCAGCCGCCCCAGCACCTCGACGCCGTTGCGTGTGGGTGCCACCACCACCCCTTCGCCTGACACCGGCGTGACGCCGGTCAGCATCGAGATGTTGACCTGGTGTGTGGTGACCACCAGCACGCCAGGGCCGCGCCAGCGCCCGAGTGTGGCCAGGGCCTGCGCGGTCTGGGCTTTCGCGCGCGAGCGCTCATCGAAGAAGGAGTTGAAGCTCGCGTCGTCGCGTGTCTGGCCGGGGAAGGCGAGCTCGGCGGTTTCGCGCGCGCGGCACCACTGCGAGCTGAGCACCGCGCCCACCTTGACGCCGCGTTGACGGAACTGCTCGCCGATGCGCCGGGCCTGCGCGCGGCCGGCGTCGTCGAGGTTGCGCTGGGTGCTGCAGTCGCCGAGCTTGAAGCCGGGCGGGTCACTGCCGCCGGGTGCGTTGGCGTGGCGAAAGAGAACGACGCGGCCGTCTTTCAGGGCCGACCAGGCGGCGTCGGAGGCAGCGGCCACACTGCCCAGCACGCTGAGCGCGAGCACCAAGATGAAGCGTGCTGGCCGGAGCATGGGCGCGTGGGACTCAGGGGGTGCTGGTCGGGCGCAGGTCGTATTCGCGCAGCATCACTGGCTCGATCGAGCCCTGCGCCACCCGCCGCTTGACGGCCGCGATGATGTCGCTGGAATAGGTGTTGAAGGTGTCCAGCGGGTCGTCGCCTTGCACACCGGGCCGAAAGCGGTGGTGCAGCGTTTCGCGGCTGATGCTGCACCCCACCACCTGGTCGTCGATTGGCACCCAGAAGCGCACGGCGCCTGAGTCGGAGTGGAAAAAGGGGGCTTGCGTCATGGGTCGCTCAAAAAGTGTCGGTACAGGGTCCGAGTGTGCGCCTTCAGGCGACACCCGAGGCTTGTTGTGCCCGCATGCGCGCATGGACATACGCGCCTTGCGGCACGTGCAGCAGGTCGGCAATACGCCACAGCACGTGGCGCTCGTGTTCGCTCAGGTGGCCGTCGGCGTAGGCCACGCGCCACATGTGCTCGACCATGCGCAGTTTTTGCGGCATGTCGAAGTGGTCGTTGATGCGAGAGGTGAAAGTGAACAGGTCGGTGGCGTTGTGCGCGGTGCTCACGGCCAGCTCGGTCAAGCGTGCGGCTTCGTCATCCGACAGCGCGAACTTGTCGCGCAGCGCGGCCAGCACGGCCTCACGCTCACCGGGGTGGAACGAGGTGTCGGCGCGCATCACCTCGGCCAGCATCACGGCGGTGGCGAGTTGCAGTGCGTGTTCGCTGGTTTGCGGGTCGCTGCCAGGGGCCGGCGGCAACAGGCTGTCGAACAGGTCTTTCAGGGTCTTGAGCATGGCGGGATGATGTCATGCGCTGCCTGGGCGACTGCGGCTCAGGGAGATGCGACCTCGAAGGCGAGGGTCACGAAACGGCTCTCCCAGGTGTCGGGCACGGTGGTGGACGGGCGCAGGTCGGTGCCGCGCAGCACCCATCGGCCGGCGAGTGGTGGTGTGAAGCTCACCCGGCCATGTGCGTCGGTCTGCTTCCAGAAGCCGAGCGGGCTCTGGTCGCTGTGCAGCTCGACGGCCAGGCCGGGCAGGGGTTGGCCGTCGCGCAGCACCTGGAACTGGAGGGCGTCGCCCACGCGCACCGCCTGCAGGCCACTTTGCAGCAGCACGTCCATCGCCATCGGTGTGGGTTGCGGTGCCGGCGAGCCCCTGTTCCGGCCCGCCAGCTCGATGCGTGCGTGTTTGCTGAAACGCTCTTTCCACGTCACGCCGCGCGCGCGCATCTCGGCCCACGCTGCCCGCACGGGCTGGGGGGCGTTGATCTCCTTGAAGTAGACCTCGACGATGGGCGGCGAAATCTCGACCTCGAAGGGCTCTTGTTGTGCCCAGCAGGTGACAGCCGCCGTGGGCTGTGCTTGTGCGCGAACGATCAGCGCATGGGGTGTCTCGCGCACGGTCTTCAGCGGCGCCACTCTGGGCGTTTGGGTGTGGATGCGGCAGCCGCTCTCGCGCAGCGACGCCGTGCTGACGCCGAACTCGTGCACCGGAAAGCGGTTGCCGGTGCCCAGCGCCAGCCTCAGCTCGCCGGGCCGGGCCGAGGGCAACCGCTCGAACCAGGTGTCGTGGGCGCCGGCGCTGCCGGCCATGGCGCACAGCAGCCAGGCGAGGGCTGCCTTCGGCAGGCGGTGTGGGAACGGGTGCATGAACCCCTGTACGCGGCGGCGGGCCGCGTGGATGCACCCCGCCCCGTCAAGACCTGCGTTCGCCCGTCTCCCACCCGCCACCCAGTGCGCGGATCAGCCCCACCGTGGCCTCGTACTGGGCGGCGCGCACCTGCAGCGCCTGGCGCCGGTTGGCGAGCTCGCTGCGGCGTGCGTCGAGCAGCTCCAGCTGGCTGACGTAGCCGTTGCGGTAGCGCGAGGTCGAGAGCACCGTGGCGCGGCTCGACCACTCCACCGCCTGGGCTTGCGCAGCGGCTTGGTCAGAGAGCAGGCTCAGCGCAGAGAGCTGGTCCTCCACGTCACGAAACGCCACCAGCACCTGCTCGCGGTAGCTCGCTGCGGCGGCGTCCCACTGCGCGTTGGCGCTCTGCACGCCGGCCTCGCGCCGCCCGCCGTCGAACACCGGCAGCGAGAGCAGCGCGCCCACGCCCCAGGCGCGGGCCGACCACTTGAACAGATCGCTCAGCTCGCTGGAGGCGAAGCCGGCCGACGCGGTGAGGGCCACGTCGGGGAACCACGCGCTGCGGGCCACACCGGCACGGAGCTGCGCGGCCTGCATCGCGCGCTGGGCGGCGGCCACATCGGGCCGGCGAGCGAGCACGCTGCTCGGCAGGCCGGGCGGCACCTGCGGCAGGGCGCCAGCCCAGTCGGCCTCGGCCAGCGTGAAGCCGCTCGGCAGCTCGCCCAGCAACACCGCGAGCGCGTGTTCGAGCTGGGCACGCCGGCGGTCGAGTGCGAGGGCCTGCGATTCGGTGGCGGCCACTTCGGTGCGCACGCGGGCGAGGTCGAGCTCGCTCACGTCGCCGGCCTGCAAGCGGCGCTCGGTGAGTCGCAGCGTGTCGCGGTAGGCGGCCACGGTCTGGCGCACCAGCGAACGCTCGGCGTCCAGCGCACGCAGCACGAAGTAGGTCTGGGCCACGTCCGACTGCACCAGCAGCCGCGTGCTCTGCACCAGCGCCTCGCGCGATTGCGCGTCGAGCGAGGCCGCGTCACCGGCCTTGGCCAGCCGGCCGAAGAGGTCGGGCTCCCACGACACGCTGGCCGCCGCGCTCAGCGCGGTGGCCGCCTGGCCGGGTGCGGCGCCGCTGCCGGGTGGCAGCGTCTGGCGTGTGGCCGAGGCGCCCACGCCGACTTGCGGCAGGCGATCGGCGCGCGTCGATCGCACCAGGGCGCGGGCCTGCGCCAGGCGGGCTGCCGCCAGCTGGACGCTGGTGTTGTGGCGGTCGGCACGTGCCACCAGGTCGTCGAGCAGCGGGTCGGCGAAGGCCTTCCACCACTCGCCTCGGGCTTGTGACTCTGCGGGTACCAGAGTCGCCCAACGGCCGTCGATGGACTTGAAAGCTGCCGGCGCTGCGGGTGCCGCGGTCGGCTCGAACGGTGCGCTCGCGCAGCCGGCGAGCACCATGGCGGCCAGCAGCGGGGCGAGGCCGCGTTTGAAGGTCTTGTTCATGTCGATTCCTTATTCATGCCGGTTCACCGGCGCGGCCGGTTGCGGCTTCACCGAATGGCTGCCGCTGCTGTGCGAGGCGACTGCCACCGTGGCTTCGCCGTGCTGCTTGAGCGGGCGGTTGCCGGCGAGCTGGCGCAGCAGCACGTAGAACACCGGCGTGAGGAAGATGCCGAAGGCGGTGACGCCGATCATTCCGGTGAACACCGCCACGCCCATGGCCTGGCGCATCTCGGCGCCAGCCCCGGTGGCGAGCACCAGCGGCAGCACACCCATCACGAAGGCCATCGAGGTCATCAGGATGGGGCGCAGGCGCAGGCGGCTGGCTTCGATGGCGGCCTGGATCGGCGTGCGGCCAGCGAACTCCAGCTCGCGCGCAAACTCCACGATCAGGATCGCGTTCTTCGCACTCAAGCCCACCAGCACCATCAACCCGATCTGCGTGAACACGTTGTTGTCGCCCTTTGTCAGCCACACCCCGGCCATGGCGGCGAGCAGGCCCATCGGCACGATCAGCAAAATCGCCAGCGGCAGCGTGAGGCTCTCGTACTGCGCGGCCAGCACCAGGAAGACGAGCAGGATCGCGATGCCGAAGATCCACAGCGCCGAATCGCCGGCGATGATCTCCTGGTAGGTGAGGTCGGTCCACTCGTAGCTGATGCCGGGCGGCAGCGTTTCCGCAGCGATGCGCTTCACCGCGTCTTGCGCCTGGCCCGACGAGTAGCCGGGCGCGGCGCCGCCGTTGATGTCGGCCGAGAGAAAGCCGTTGTAGCGCATGGCACGCTCGGGGCCGTAGGTGGGCGTGACCTTCATCAGCGCCGACAGGGGCACCATCTCGCCACTGTTGGAGCGTACCTTCAGAAGACCGATGTCTTCGGCGCGCGCGCGGTAGGCCGCGTCAGCCTGCACCCGAACCGAGTAGGTGCGACCGAACTTGTTGAAGTCGTTCGCGTACAGGCTGCCGAGGTAGATCTGCAGCGTGTCGAAGATGTCGGTCACCGGCACACCGAGCTGGCGCGCCTTGGTGCGGTCGATGTCGGCATAGAGCTGCGGCACGTTGACCTGGTAGCTCGAGAACAAGCCGGCCAGCTCGGGCGCCTGGTAGGCCTTGGCCATGAAGGCCTTGAGCGCGTCGTCGAGCCCCTTGATGCCGTGCGAGCCGCGGTCTTCGAGCTGCAGCTTGAAGCCGCCGGTGGTGCCCAGCCCTTGCACGGGCGGGGGCGGGAACATCACCACGAAGGCCTCTTGAATGGCGCCGAACTTCTGGTTCAGCTGGCCGGCGATGGCGCCGGCGCTCTGGTCCGCACCTTTGCGCTCGTCAAAGGGCTTCAGCGTGGTGAACACGATGCCCGAGTTGGAGCTGTTGGTGAAGCCGTTGATCGACAGGCCGGGGAAGGCCACCGCGTGCTCCACACCCGGCTGCGCGAGCGCGATCTCGTTCATGCGGCGGATCACTTCTTCGGTGCGGTCGAGCGTGGCGCCGTCGGGCAGCTGCGCAAAGCCGATCAGGTACTGCTTGTCTTGCGCCGGCACGAAGCCGCC